>NZ_JBHTVT010000011.1:141335-165243 GCF_042792795.1 Isoptericola sp. NPDC056605
ACCCCCCTTACCACCCCCACCTACGGGGTGGGCCGCTTCTTTTTTTTATACCCCCCCGCCTGTGTTCCGCCTCGGTCCCGCCCCCCTACACGCCCCTTTCACCCCCGGGGGGGGGCCCCCGCGGGGCGCCCCACCCTGCTCGGCACCACCCGCTCGGCACCACCCGCTCGGCGCATCGGCGCGCCGCGGCGCAGCAACACCCTCACCTGTCCGGGACACAGCCGTCCCGGCCCTGCAGAAGGAGTTGTCCCACCCATGTCACGAGCTACCACGCTTCGCCGCGGGAGGGTCGCCGCCCTGCTGGTCGCGGTGACCGCGTCGGTCGGTCTCGTCGCGTCGTCGGGCGTCACCGCCTCGGCCGACCCCGACGACGCACCCGGCACCTACCGGAACCACGTCATGGACGACCTGGCGGACGCGTTCTCCGACCCGTCGATCATCCGCGGCAAGGACGGGTACTGGTACGCGTACGCGACCCAGACGAGCATGCGCAAGGACAACCAGGGCGGCCCCTGGGAGGACCAGTACTTCATGCCGATCACCCGGTCGAAGGACCTGGTGAGCTGGGAGTACGTGGGTGAGGTCTTCGGGCCGGACAACCACCCGGAGTGGCGCGACTTCGCCACCACGTACTACTGGGCGCCCGACGTCCGGTACATCGACGGGAAGTACTACCTCTACTACTCGGTGGCGGGCAACGACGAGAACACGATCGCGCTGGCGACCGCGGACGACCCGGCCGGCCCCTGGACGGACATCGGCCACCCGGTGCTGCCCTACGACTACCAGGACAAGGTGGTCAACCAGATCGACCCGGCCGTCTTCGTCGACGACGACGGGCAGAAGTACCTCTACTACGGCTCGTTCAAGGACGGCGGCATCCAGGCCGTGCACCTGAACGACGACGGCACCGAGGTCGTGGGCGACTCGGTGCAGGTGGTCGGCGCCCGTCGCGGCGAAGCCCCGTACGTCGTGAAGCGCGACGGCTGGTTCTACCTCTTCTACTCGGGCCTCGGGTGCTGTGCGAAGGCCGACGGCGCCTACCCGGTGTTCGTGGGCCGGGCCAAGGACCCGATGGGCCCGTTCGTCGACGCCGAGGGCGTGGGGCTCACCGGCCTGCACCTGGGCGGCACGATCGTCAACTCTCCCAACGGCAACCGGTGGGTGTCCACGGGGCACTCGGCCAACGTGGTGGACAAGTCCGGCCAGGACTGGATCCTCACCAACGGCTTCGACCGTACGGAGACCGACCCGAGCTGGGGCGGGCGGCCCGCCGTCATGGACCGCCTCGACTGGATCGACGGCTGGCCCACGGTGCGCGCCGGAGAGTGGACCAGCGACGACGTCGAGACCGCGCCCGTGGCCGCGTGGGACGCCGGCAGCGACTTCTCCGACGGCCTGCGCGGCTTCGACGCCGTCGGCGCGGGCAGGTGGACCACGGGCACCGACGCCGACTCCGGCGGGTACGCCCGCCCGCAGAGCCGCGGCGCGGCCCCGCAGCTGCTGCTGCCCCGCAAGGCTCCGAAGGGCGACGTGCGGATCGAGGCCGACGTCCGGCTGCGCGACGACGCGGGCCGCGTGGGACTGGTGCTCGCGTCGGACGGGTCCAGGGACCACGCGGTCGCCTGGCTCGACGCCTCCGGCCGGCTGTCCGTCGAGCTGACCCGGCACGGCGCCGTCGTGCAGAAGAGGACGGTGCGCCTGGACGACGGCGTCGACCTGAGCACCTGGCACTCCCTCACCGCGCAGGTCCGCGACGGCAGGGCCGACGTGGAGATCAGCGCGGACCTGCTCGGCATCCCGCTGGCCGAGCTGTCGGTCGACGTGCCGCGCTCGTGGGACCGCGGCGGCGTCGCGTCCACGCGGGGCTCTGGCGAGGCCGACAACGTGGGCGTCACCACGCTCTACACGCCGGTGACCGAGAAGGTGGCCGACCCGGAGGTCGGGCCGGAGCTCACGGAGTACGGCGAGGAGTTCGACGACGCGGACCTCGACGGCTGGTCGTGGTTCGGCCCGGCCGACGGCAAGGTCGCGGACGGCGAGTACGTGTGGCCCACGCAGGACGCGGACTTCTCCGGCAAGGGCACGATGGCGTCGGCGCTGCTGCGCGACGCCCCGACCGGCACGTACACGGCGGAGACCAAGCTGCACCTGCCGATCACCGACGCCCCCGACGGCCGCAGCCAGGCCGGCCTCATCGCGTTCCAGAGCCCGGCGGACTCCATCCACCTGGCACCCACGCGCACCGGCCCGTCGCGGCAGGTGTTCCTGTGGATCGGCCGCGACCGCGACAGCTGGCCGGAGATGCAGATCGGCCCGTCGGCCGACACCATGTGGCTCCGCCTGCGGCACACGGTGGACCCGAAGACCGGCGAGCACCTGTTCCGGGCGGCGACGAGCCGCGACGGCCAGCACTACGTGTGGGGCGGGGCCTGGCACCTGCCCGCCGGGCAGGAGCCGCGGATCGGCCTCGTCTCCCTCGCCGGCAAGGGCCTGACCGCGGAGTTCGACTACGTGCGGTTCTACAGGTGAGCGGCCACGGGATCGCGCGGGAGCGCGAGGTCTCCCGACGCTCCGTGCTGCAGGCGTCCGCCCTCGCGTTCGCCGCGACGATGGCGCCCTGGGGCGCCGCCACCGCGCTCGCCGCCCCGGCGGGGCTCGCGGACGAGGACGGCTACGACCTGTGGCTCCGCTACCACCTCACGGCCGACCCCGGCCGCCTGCGCGAGTACCGGGCCGCGCTCACCAGCGTGGCCCGGCAGGGTGCGGGCGCGGTGCTGGCGAACGCCGAGGCGGAGGTGCGGCGCGCGATCGAGGGCCTCATCGGGACGGCGCCCGCGACGACGGGCGCCGCCCGCGCCGCCGTCGTCCTCGGCACGCTCGAGGGGTCGTCGGTCGTGCGCACCAGCGTGGGCCGGGGGCGCCTGAAGAAGGTCGGCGACCAGGGCTTCGTCATCACGACGACGGGGCTTCCGGGCGGCGGACGGCGCGTGGTGGTCGCGGGCAACACCGATCGCGGCGTCCTCGCCGGGGCGTTCCACCTGGTCCGGCTGCTGCAGCTCGAGACGCCGCTGGCGAGGCTGTCCGCCGACGAGTCCCCGCGCACCCCGCTGCGCATGATGAACCACTGGGACAACCTCGACGGGTCCATCGAGCGCGGGTACGCCGGCACGTCGATCTTCGACTGGGACGCCCTGCCGGAGGTCTCCGACCGGGTGGTCGACTACGCGCGGGCCATGGCGTCGGTCGGCGTCAACGCCTCGGTGGTCAACAACGTCAACGCCAACGTCGGCTTTATCACGAGCGACATGCTGCCCCGGCTCGCGCCCCTGGCGGAGCTGTTCGCGTCGTGGGGGATCTCGCTGTGGGTGTCGGTGAACTACGCCGGCCCGATGCTCCTCACGGCGGACGACGCCGACCCGATCACCACCGCCGACCCGGCCGACGCTCGCGTCCGGGCCTGGTGGCGGGACAAGTGCGCCGAGATCGTGGCGGCCCTGCCCGGCTTCGGCGGGTTCCTGGTCAAGGCGAACTCGGAGGGACGCCCCGGCCCGCTGGACTACGGGCGCACCCACGCCGAGGGCGCGAACATGCTGGCCGAGGCGCTCGCGCCGCACGACGGGCTCATCATCTGGCGCAGCTTCGTGCACGAGGACTTCGGCGACTGGGCGGAGTACCAGTACCGGCAGTTCGCGCCGCTGGACGGCGAGTTCGACGACAACGTCATCGTGCAGACCAAGTACGGGCCGATCGACTTCCAGGTGCGCGAGCCCGTGCACCCGCTGTTCGGCGAGCTCCGCGACACCCACCAGATGCTCGAGCTCCAGCTCACGCAGGAGTACACGGGCCACGAGATCCACGCCTGCTACCTCGCCCCGATGTGGCGGGAGGTGCTCTCGTTCCGGACCGGCGGCCCGGGCACGGGGCCCACCGTGGCGGACGTCGTGACCGCGGGACCGGTCGAGGCGCGGCACGCCGGCATCGCCGGGGTGAGCAGCTTCGGCGACGACCGGGACTGGACCGGCTACCAGCTCGGCGCCGCCAACACGTACGCCTTCGGGCGGCTGTGCTGGGACCCGGGGGCCGACCCGCGCGACCTCGCCACCGAGTGGGTGCGCCTGACCTTCGGCACCGACGACGTGGTCACGGCCACCGTGGTCGACGTGCTGATGCGCTCGCGCGCGACCTACGAGGACTACTCGTCGCCGCTCGGGCTCGGGTACCTCACCAACCCGGGCGGGTCGCACCTCGACCCGGACCCCCTGAGCACCCTTTACCAGTCGCACCACACGACGTCGGAGGGCACCGGGTTCGACCGCACCGCGGCCACCGGGAGCGGGTTCACCGGCCTCTACCCGCCGGGGTGGGCGGACGTCTACGGCTCCCTCGAGGAGTGCCCGGACGAGCTGCTCCTCTTCATGCACTGGGTGCCGTACGGCCACGGGCTGCGGTCCGGCAAGACCGTCATCCAGCACCTGTACGACACCCACTTCACCGGCGTGGAGCACGCCGCCGGGTTCGCGGACGCGTGGCGGTCGCTGGCCGGGAAGGTCGACGCGCAGCGGCACGACGACGTCGCGGCGAGCTTCGCGGCGCAGGTCGCGCACGCCACGCTGTGGCGCGACGTCGTGGTCGGGTTCTTCTTCGACCAGGGGCGCGTGGTCGACGAGCGGCGCGAGTGGCTCCAGGTGGCGCCGGCCGGGTCGCGCCTGCTGCTCGGCGGCCGGCAGAACCTGCTGCCGGTCGCGGTCACCAACGCCTCCGCACGGGCGCACGACACGACGGTCACGCTGACCGCGCCGTCGGGCTGGGCCACGGAGCCGGCGACGCGGCGCGCGGCGTCCGCGGAGACCGTCGAGGTGGACGTGCCGGTCACGCCGCCGCTCGAGGCGGACGCGGTCCCGTTCGACGTCGACGTGGCGCCGGCGCTGCAGCGGCTCGACGGGCGGGGCACCACGCTGGTCGTGGCGCCCGCGGGCGCCCGCTGCCACCTGGCGCTCAACGGCGGCCCCGCGGGCAGCGTGCCGGCGCCGGGGTACACGGCCCTGACGCCCGCGTCGGCGTGGTCCGAGGCGGCCGGGTTCGGGTGGGTGGGCTCCGCCCCCTCGGCCCGCGACCGCGGCGGCGACCCCCTGCTGCGCGACCACCTGTTCCACAGCTCCGCGCGGGTGCTCCGGGTCGCGGTGCCACCGGGCACCCACACCGCGCGACTGCTGGTCGGCGACACCGGGTCCGCGGCCTCCGCCACCCGGGTCGCCGTGGACGGCACCACGGTCGCCACCGGCGAGAAGCTCGACGCCGGCGCGTTCGCGTGGCTCGACGTCCCGCTCGACGGCGGCGCCGAGGGCCGGACGGCGGACCTCACCCTCACGGGACAGGGCGGGCCGTGGCGCCTCACCGCGCTCACGATCGCGGACGCCGACGCGCCGGAGCCGTCGCTGCTCGCGCTGCGGGCCATCGCGGAGCCGGTGTGGTGGACGGGCCGCCCGAACGACGTCACCGTCCAGGTGCGCAACACGGGCACCGCGGACCGCGAGGTCACGGCGTCGCTGGTCGTCCCCGACGGCTGGACCGCCTCGGACACGACCGTCACGGTGCCCGCCGGACAGGACGCCGAGGTGACGGTGGCCGCCACTCCCCCGGCCGCGCCCACCCTCGCCGTCGTCGAGGTGCGCCTGACCATCGGCGACGAGGAGGTCGAGCGCGGCCGCGCGGTCGAGGTCATCACCACCCCGCACGCCGACGACGCCGCCCTGGCGTTCGACGCGGGCACCCCGTCCAGCCCGCTCGTGGCCGGATACACCCGCCTCTCCCCGCAGGACGTGTTCTCCGAGGACGCCGGGTACGGGTGGACCGGCGACAAGCCGGACCACCGCGACCGCGGCAACGCCGACGCCCTGCGTCGCGACATCGTGATGCAGAAGGTGAAGCCGAGCTCGCTGCGGATCCCCGTGCCCGCGGGGAAGCACACCGTGTGGGTGCTCAGCGGCGACTCGCTCACCGACGCGGGGATCACCACGATCTCCGAGGGCGGCACGGTGCTCGGCGCCTCCGGCGACACCAGCCTGCCGAGCCGGTCGTTCGTCTGGTTCTCGTTCGAGCTGGACGGCGGAGCGTCGGGCCGCGGCGCGGACCTCGACATCGTGGGGTCCACGCTCAACGGGCTGTGGCGGATCGCGGCGCTGGTCGTGGTCTGAACACGCGACGACGGGCGCGACCGGCCCGGAGCAGGGACGATCGGGACATGCCCGGCCCGCACGCCCCCGCCACGCAGCACTCCGACGCGAGACCCACGCAGCGACCGCACGTCGCGGCGGTGGTCGAGGACTGGTGGTGCGCCGTGGCGGGGGCGTTCCTGCGCCGCCGCGGGTGGGTGCCGCGCGTGCTCGCGTCCACGGGATACGGCACGCCGCGCGGCGTGCGGGTGCTGGCGCGGGTGCTGCTGGTGCCGCCGTCGCGCGTGCGGGGTCCGCTCTCCCCGGTCCAGCACGCGGACCGGCGCCCGCTGCGGAGCTACCTCACGCTGCCGGCGCCCGGCGAGCCGGTACGTGTCGCCGTGGGCGGCGCCGTCGTCGACGTCGTGACCGACCGCGCCGGGTACGTCGACGTCGAGGTGGCGCTGCCCGACGACGCCCCCCTGCCGCCCGGCCGGCACGACGCGACCCTGACCGCCCTGCGCACCGGGGCCGACGTCGCCGCCCCGGTCACCGCGCCCGTCGTCGTGGTCGGCGACGACGCGACGTTCGGCGTCGTGAGCGACATCGACGACACGACGATGGTCACGGCCGTCCCGCGGCCGTTCGTCGCGGCGTGGAACACGTTCGTCACCCGCGCGAGCGCCCGTCGTCCCGTCCCCGGGATGCCGGAGCTGTACCGACGGCTCGCCGCCGAGCACCCCGACGCGCCGTTCGTCTACCTGTCCAACGGCGCGTGGAACACCGCGGGCACGCTGGCCCGCTTCCTCGACCGGCACGGCTTCCCGCCCGGCCCGCTGCTGCTCACCGACTGGGGGCCGACGCAGACCGGCTGGTTCCGCAGCGGCCCGCAGCACAAGGGCGACAGCCTCGACCGGCTCATGGTCGCGTTCCCCCGGGTGCGGTGGCTGCTGGTCGGCGACGCCGGGCAGCTCGACGAGGACGTGTACGTCCGCGCGTCCGCGCGCTGGCCGGGGCGGGTCGTCGCCATCGCCATCCGGCAGGTCGACGGTGCCCGCCCGCGCGCCGCCGGCGACCGACCGGCCCCCGGTGCGCCGCTGGTGCACGGCGCTGACGGCACGGCGCTCGGCGCCCGACTGGCCGAGGTCCTCCGATGATGTCCGTCAACACCGTCGAAGGTCTGCTCCTCGCCGTCTGGGGTCTCGGACTCGCCTCTGCCCTGTGGGCGACGACGGACCGTCACCTCAGCCGGCTGCAACGCATCACGGTCGTCGTCATGGCCGCCGTGCTGCCCGTCGTCGGATCGCTCGTCGCCGTCGTCGTCGCGGTGCTGCGGGTCCGCCGCCTCGCGGCGCGGCCGGGATGGACGACTCCGACCTCGTCTGCGAGGCGGGCAACGACGCAACCGCCGGGCTGATCGAGAAGGTCGGCGAGCCGCGAGCGCCGGGATACTGGGGCCCGTGATCTCGACCGTCCTCGTCGCCCACCCGTGGCTGTCCCCCGTCGCGCTGGTCGCCCTGGCGGCCGTGGGATGGCTCGCCGGGCCGTGGCTCGCGGACCGACCGCGGGCGGCCGCCGTCCTGGCCGCGCTGTCGCTCGTCCCGGTCGCGCTGCTGACGCTGGTGCCCGTGGACCGGGAGCTGTTCGAGCGGTGCGCCGTGGGCTGGGCGCTGCCCACGCCGGGCCGGGTCGAGCTGCTGGCGAACGTCGTCCTGTTCGTGCCGCCGGTCTACCTGGCGGCCGTGGCGCTCCGCCGGCCGGTGCTCGCGCTGCTCGCGGGGTCGGCCACCTCCGCGGCGATCGAGGCGGTCCAGGCGCTGGTGCCCGCGATCGGCCGGTCCTGCGACACGAACGACTGGCTGTCGAACACGATCGGGGCCGCGGCGGGCGCTCTCCTCGCCGCGGCGGCGCTCCACCGGTGGCGGCGGCGGGCTCAGTCCCGACCGACCGGCACGAACCCGGACTCGTAGGCCCGCACGACCGCCTGCGTGCGGTCGCGCACCTGCAGCTTCGCGAGGACGTTGCCGACGTGCGTGCGCACCGTCTCGACGCCGAGGTACAGCTCGCCCGCGATCTCCGCGTTCGACAGTCCGGCGGCGACGAGCCGCAGCACCTCCGCCTCGCGCTCGGTGAGGCCGGCCGACCGGAGGGCGTCCCCGGCCGAGCCGCCCGGGCCGTGCGCGGCGACCAGGCGCCGGACGGCGTCCGGGAACAGGAGGGAGTCGCCGCGCGCCACCAGCCGCACCGCGTGCACCACGTCGTCGGGACGGGCCCGCTTCAGCAGGAACCCCTGCGCGCCCGCGTGCAGGGCGTCGAGCACGTGGTCGTCGTTCTCGAACGTGGTCAGCACCAGCACGCGCGGCGCGCGCTCGCCCGGTCGGCCCGCCCCCACCACCGCCCGCGTGGCCGCGATCCCGTCCACCCGCGGCATGCGCACGTCCATGAGCACCACGTCGGGCCGGGCCTGCGCCACCACCTGCGGCACCTCGGACCCGTCGCCCGCCTCCCCCACGACCTCCAGGTCCGGCTCCGTGTCGAGGATGACGCGCAGGCCCGCGCGCACCAGCGGCTCGTCGTCGACGAGGACGACGCGGACGACGGCGGTGTCGGTAGGCACGGTCACGCCGTCGATCCTGCCGCATCGCCGGCGGACACGGACCGGCGCCGGCGCGGGCGGCGTGGCGCACGGCTCAGCGGAACCCGAGGTAGTGCCGCTCCCAGAACGCGCCGAGGGTCGTGGTCACCAGCTCGTGCTCGACCCGTCCGACGTCGTCGGGCACCGTCCAGTGTCCACGGCGCGCGACCGCCCAGGTACTGCCGTCGGGCAGGACGAACGTCAGTCGGCCCCACCCCCAGCGTCCGCGGCGCACCGTGGCGCGGACGACCTCGGCGGCGGGAATCTCGGCGTCCGGCGGCCAATGGGCGCAGATGTCGTCCCGCTGGTCGTGGTCCTCCTCCTCGACACAGAGGACGCATCCGCGCAGGCCGGCGAGGGCGACCGGGTGCCACGACCACGGGTGGCCGCAGGCCGCGCAGTCCCCACCGAAGAGCTCGTCCATCGCGCGATCATGCCGAGGCACCGCGTTC
The DNA here is from genome assembly GCF_042792795.1 of Isoptericola sp. NPDC056605. Taxonomy (NCBI): domain Bacteria; kingdom Bacillati; phylum Actinomycetota; class Actinomycetes; order Micrococcales; family Promicromonosporaceae; genus Isoptericola; species Isoptericola sp. NPDC056605. The sequence goes on from NZ_JBHTVT010000011.1 coordinate 150,578, forward strand.
CCGGTCGACGGGAAATCGCGCCCGCACCACCCAGGAGCCGTCGCGCGGCCCGGCCTCGAGCTCGCCGCGCAGCAGGCGGACCCGCTCGGCCATCCCGTGCAGCCCGCGGCCGCCGCCGGGCGACGGCGGGGCGGGCGACGGCGTGGCCGGCGACGGCGTGGCGGGCAGCGGGTTCGCCACCGCGACGTCGAGGGTGCGGTCGTCGACGGACACCCGCACCGTCACGGGCCGGCCCGGGGCGTGCCGGACGGCGTTGGTCAGCGCCTCCTGCACCACGCGGTACGCCTCGTGCGACGTCGCGCGCGGCAGCGAGCCGGCGGTGCTGGCGTCCAGGTCGAGGCGGACGTCGGTCCCGGCGTGCCGGGCGTCGTCGACGAGGGCGGGCAGGTCGTCCAGCGACCGGGCGGGCGCGCGGTGAGTTCCCGCGGCCGCCTCGCCGCCGCGCAGCAGCCCGAGCACGTGGTCGAGGTCCGCCATCGCGCTCCGGCCCGCCTCCTCGATGGCGGCGAGCGACCGCCGGGCGGCGTCCGGGTCCGTCTCGACCTGGCGTGCGGCGGCCGCCGCCTGGAGCGTGGTGACCGTCAGCGCGTGGCCCACGGAGTCGTGCAGCTCGCGGGCGAGGCGGCCGCGCTCGGCGAGCCGGTCCGCCCGCGCCTCGAGCTCCGCGATCCGCGCCGTCTGGTCCGGACCGAGCAGCGGCTCGGCCGACTGCCGCAGCAGGCGTCGCGCGAGCGCCGTGCCGTACGGCAGCGCGACCAGCGCCAGCACGCCGAGCGCCAGCCATCCGGCGGGGTTGGCGGCGAACGTCGGGCCCATCTGCACGAGGAACGCCCGGTCGACGCCGAAGGCGGACAGCACGAGCTGCGTGGCGAGCGGCACGGCGACCAGCAGCCCCACCGTGACCAGGGCGCCGAGCACGAGGTGCAGCGCGAACCAGGCGGCCCCGCGCCAGCGGGTCGCGACGGTGGGCGCACCGACGGGATCGGGCAGGGTGCGGGCGTCGACGTCGAGGAACGTCCGCACGGCGGCGACCTCCAGCGCCCGCACGGGGGCGAGGAACGGCGGCGCCCCCACGATGACCGCCGTCAGCAGCGCCAGCACCCCGACGGCGACACGCGGCGTCGCCGGGTCGGCGAACATCTGCACGAACCCGGCCGCGAGCGCGAAGTAGGCCCCCGCCAGCACGCCGCCGATGACGAGGTACACGCCCGCCCGGACGGTCGACGCGCTGGTCAGCGGCGACAGCGCCCAGCGCAACGTGCGCCGCCCACCCGTCGTCGTCCGCCCCGGCATGCCGCCAGTCTGCCGACCGGCGCGGCGCGGCGCCTCCCCCGCCCGGGGGACCGCGCATCAGGCACTGCACGTCGTGCTGCTCGCCGCGCCGCCGCGGTGATCAGGACGACGGCGAGCAGGACGTAGATCTTGACACTGATATACCGGAAGCGGATCATCAGTGTCATGGGTATGGCAGTGGCCGACGTGGCACGCGACCTCGGCGTGACCGACCGCCGCGTGCGCAGCCTCATCAAGGCCGGCGCCCTGCCGGCCGAGAAGGTCGGCGGCGTCTACGTCCTGTCCGAGCGAGACGTCGATGCGTTCGCCCGCCGGTACCGGCCCAAGCACGTACGCGCCATGTCACCACGCATCGCATGGGCAGCCGCGGCGCTCGGGGACGGGGTGCGGCCCACGTGGCTGCGTGCGGACGAGCTGTCGCGGCTGCGCGCCCGTCTGAGCAGTGAAGCGGCGCCCACGGGCGCGTGGCGCGCGCAGCTTGCTGCCGCCGGGGCGCGCGCGCGTTTTCGTGCGGGGCCCGCGCAGGTCGACGCGCTCCTGGACAGCCCGCACACCGTGCGCACCGGGGCGTCGGCGACGAACGTGGTGGGCGACAGGCTCACCGGCGCGCCAGGCGCGGACGTGTGGGTCGCCAACGCCGACGTCGCCATCGAGCTCACGCGCGGGCTCGGGCTGCTGCGCTCGAGTGCTGGCAATGTGACGATCTCCGTGCCTGGTGCGGACGTCGACCGCATCAGTGCCGACGGCCGGAACGCCTTTCGCCTCATCGTGGCGCGCGATCTCATGCTGGAGGACGACCCGCGTGCTCGCGCTGCAGGCGAGGACCTGATCCTCCACGTGGAGCAGGAGGCGTCGTGGCGCGTCAGCCGGCGCCCGGCGCAATGACGGACGGCACGGTGCCACGCGGCGTGGTGACTGATGACGACGGACTCCTCCGGATCCTGGTGACGCTGACCCGGCTGGACGAGAACGAGGCGGCGCTTCTGCTTGCCTCAGCCACACCCGACGGCAGCACCCTGCGGGAGCTGGTCGGCCTCGTACGGCAGGCACCGGCAACACACGACGATCGCCTGGCCCTGCTCACCCTGATCGAGGAGACCGTGCCTGGCCCGTGGACTCTCGTGGGCGGCCTGGCGGTGATGCTGCACTGCATCGAGCACGGGCGTACCGGTCATGCGGGCCACGGAAGACGCTGACGTAGCGATCAACGTCTTCACTCGCCGTGAAGGCCTGCGAGAAGTGACCCGGGCGTTGGGGAAGCTCGGCTACCAGGACGTGACGCCGACATCGCTCGCCTCGGGAGAGCAGCTGTCCTACCGGTGGGAGCTCGACTCCTCGAGGATCGACCTGATGGTTCCCGAGGAGGCCGGCCGCCAGAAGTCAGTGCCCAGGGCCGTCAACCGCCGCCGGAGCGTCGAACTCCCGGCCGTGCAACAGGCGCTCGCGCGGTCGGAACTTCTCAGGGTGTCGCTCACCGATGGCACGCGAGGCTTCGTTCCCCGGCCGAACGTCCTGGGGTCGCTGGTGATGAAGGCCGCCGTTACGGCTTGCGGGCGCTCACGATCATGTGGGTGCCGAGGAACCGGCGGCGCCAGGTGACGTCGTCGAAGCCGAGCCGCCACAGGATCGAGGCGACCTGCTCGGGGGACATGAACCCGAGGGTGCTCTCCTCGAGGTAGGTGTACGACTTCTTGTCGCGGGCCACGAGCTGCCCCAGCAGCGGCACGACGACCTTGACGCCCAGCGTGACGGGGACTCGCAGCAGTCCGCGCGGCGGGCAGGTCTCCAGCAGCACGAGACGGCCGCCGGGCCTCAGCACGCGCAGCTGCTCGGCGAGCACGCGCTCGGCGTCCTCGACGTTGCGCAGCAGGTAGCCGTGGGTGACCGCGTCGAACGACGCGTCGTCGTAGGGCAGGGCGTTGGCGTCGGCGAACTGCCAGGTCACGGCGTCGGCGCCTGGCTTGGCGCGCGCGCCCTCCAGCATCCCCTCGGAGAAGTCGACGCCGTGGACGGTGGCTCCCGGGTACTGGCGGGCCGCCTCGAGGGCGATGACGCCGGTGCCGGTGGCGATGTCGAGCAGCGACCCGCCCGCGGGGACCTGCGCGCGGCGCGCGACGTCGCGGCACCAGGCGGCGTGCCGCCCCATCGTCATGAGGCGGTTCATCCGGTCGTAGTAGCCGGGGACCGTGTCGAAGAGGCGCTGCACCTCCTCGCCCTTCGATCGAGACGGGGGCGAGGGGTGGGTCACGCGGCGAGCTCCTGGCCGCTCATCTTGTGGATGGACGACATCACGTGGTCGGTCAGCTCACGACGCACCTGGGCCGGGCGGGCGCCGGCCGTGAGCTGGCGCGACGGGTCGATCGGGGCGCCGAAGTGCACCTGGATGCCGCGGGTCGGCCGCGGGAGCCGCTTGCCGACGGGCTGCACCTTGTCGGTGCCGCGCAGGGCCACCGGGACGACGGGCGCCGAGCCGGCGAGCGCCAGCCAGGCGACGCCGGTGTGCCCCTGGTGCAGCTTGCCGTCGCGGGAGCGGGTGCCCTCGGGGTAGATGCCGAAGGCGCCGCCGCGCTTGAGCACGACGAGCGCGTCGTCGAGCGACCGCTGGCCGGCGCGCGGGTCCTCGCGGTCCACGGGGATGTGGCCCATCGTGGTGAAGAACCAGCGGGAGACGCGGCCCTTGAGACCTCGGCCCGTCCAGTACTCCGCCTTGGCGATGAAGGTGACGTGCCGGGGCACGACGAGCGGGATGATGATCGAGTCGATGAACGACAGGTGGTTGCTCGCGAGGATCACCGGACCGCGCCGCGGGATGTTGTGCAGTCCCGTCACCTGGGGGCGCAGGAGCACGTACACCAGGAGCGACAGGACGAGGCGCAGGAACCGATAGGTCACCGCACCATTGTGCCCCCTGCTCCGCCCTGGCCCGCCGAGGCCGCCCTCGCGGGCGTGTGATCAGGGCGTTCGCGCCGTCTCCGCGGCGAGCAGCGACTCGGCGGCGCGGCGTGCCTCGCGGGCGACGCCGACGTCGTGGGTGATCGCGGCGGTGGTCTGCGCGCCCTCGGCGAGCAGCACGACCTGCAGCGCGACGGCGTCGGGCAGCCCGGCCTCGCGGACGAGGGCGAGGACGTGCTCCCGGAACGCCTCCTTGTGCCCCCGCACGGCCTCCGCGATGCGGGGCGAGGTGGCGCCGAGCTCGCCGAAGGAGTTGATGAACGCGCACCCGCGGAACCCGTCCTCCCGGAACCAGGCGTCGAGGAAGTCGAAGACGCTGAGGATCCGGTCGCGCGGCGTGGTGGCCGTCGCGGCCGCGCGCTCCACCCCCTGCGTCCACTGCCGGGTGCGCAGGGCGAGCACCGCGACCACCAGGTCCTCCTTGGACTGGAAGAGCCCGTAGATCCGCTTGAGGGACACCCCGGCCTCGGCGCGCACGGCGTCCATGCCCACGGCCTGGACGCCGCGCGCGTAGAACAGCCGGTCGGCGGCCACGACCACCGCGTCGCGCGCCGCCTTCTCGTCGAGCATCGTTCACCCTCTCGTCGCCGCCCTCCCCTTGCGGGGAGAACCATCGTTCTCTACTGTAGCGAACAACGGGAGAACGACCGTTCTCCCCCTCCTTCGAAGGGGCGCACCATGGGCTACATCACCGTCGGGCAGGAGAACAGCACGGCCGTCGAGCTCTACTACGAGGACCAGGGCTCCGGTCAGCCGGTCGTCCTCGTGCACGGGTACCCGCTCGACGGGCACAGCTGGGAGCTCCAGACCCGCGAGCTCCTCGCCGCCGGGTACCGCGTCATCACCTACGACCGCCGCGGCTTCGGCGCGTCGAGCAAGGTCGGCTCCGGGTACGACTACGACACGTTCGCGAAGGACCTCGACACCGTCCTGACCACGCTCGACCTGCGGGACGTCGTGCTCGTGGGCTTCTCCATGGGCACCGGCGAGCTCGCCCGGTACGTCCGCAACCACGGGCACGAGCGGGTCGCCAAGCTCGCGTTCCTCGCGTCGCTCGAGCCGTTCCTGGTGCAGCGCGACGACAACCCCGAGGGCGTGCCGCAGTCCGTGTTCGACGGCATCGTGGACGCCGCCCGCGGCGACCGCTACGCCTGGTTCACGCAGTTCTACAAGGACTTCTACAACCTCGACGAGAACCTCGGCACGCGGATCTCCGAGGAGGTCGTGCGCGCCAACTGGATCACCGCGGTGGGCTCGGCGCCCGTCGCCGCCTACGCCGTCGTCCCCACCTGGATCGAGGACTTCCGGCCCGACGTCGAGGCCGTGCGCGACGCGGGCAAGCCAACGCTGATCCTGCACGGCACGAAGGACAACATCCTGCCGATCGACGCCTCGGGCCGGCGCTTCCACTCCGCCGTGCCCGACGCCGAGTACGTCGAGGTCGAGGGCGCACCGCACGGCCTGCTGTGGACGCACGCGGACGAGGTCAACGCCGCGCTGCTCGCGTTCGTCGGGCGCTGAGCCCGACCCACGCGGGCGATCAGCTCGCGGTCAGCAGGTAGTCGTCGGCGTCGTCGTCCCACGCGAGGGCGACGGCGCCGGCGGCAGCAGCACCCTTCGCGAACTGCAGGAACCCGCGGTAGCCGAGCGCCTTCTCCGAGAAGTCGGGGCGGCGCTTGCGCACCTCGTTCTTCAGCCCGGACAACGGCGCGCTGCCGCCCGCGTCGCGCACCACCTGGCGCAGCAGGTCGAACGCGCCCTCGGTGTCCTGCTGCTCCGGCAGCGCCACCTCCGGGTCACCGGTCGACGGGCCTGCGGACAGCACGACGAAGTCGCGGTCCGCCAGGAAGCGCAGGAACTCCCCGAAGGTGCGGAAGCCGTAGTCGGACTCGCTGAACGTGGGGTCCTTGCGCACCAGGGTGCGCTTGAGCATCGACGCCGTGACCGAGCCGCTCGTCGAGGCCAGCAGGTCGGCGAGCGTCTGCGCCACCCTGACCTCCATCGGCGCGTCCTCGCCCGCGGAGGCCGCGGCGTCCTCCTGCTCGACGTCGGCCTCGCGCTCGGCGGCCGGCTCCACGACCGGCTCGACGACGGGGGCCTCCGCCGTCGGCGCCTTCTTGCGGCGGCCGCGCGTCGTCGTGCCCGACGCCGCGGTCGCGGTCTCGGCGGGCGCCTCCGACGGGGTCTCGTCAGGGGTCTCGACCGGCGCCTCCGCGGGGGCCGGGGCCTTCGCGCGGCCGCCACGGCCGCCACCGGACCGCGCGGAACCCTTGCCGGCGCCCCGACCGGAACGCTTCGGGGCGGGCGCCTCGGACTCGTCGGGCACGTCGACGCCCTCGAGCCGGTCGTAGAAGAGGAACTCGTCGCACGCCGGCGGCAGCAGGCGGGAGGTGGAGTTCTCCACCCCGACGCCGATGACCTTCTTGTCGAGCTCGCGCAGCTTGTGGACGAGGGGGGAGAAGTCGGAGTCGCCCGTGCACATGACGAACGTGGTGATGTACTCGCGCTCGAACGCCATCTCGATCGCGTCGACCACCATCTTGATGTCGGCGGCGTTCTTGCGGGACGCGCCCATCCGCTGCGTCATCTCGATGAGCTCGACCTGGTGGCGGGTCAGCATCCGCCGGTCCTCGTCGAAGTACGACCAGTCCGCGTACGCGCGCCGCACCACCACGCGGCCGCGGACGGCGAGCGCGTCGGCGATGGGCTTGAAGTCGAACTGCATGCCGCCCAGGTGGTCGCGGGCGCCGAGCGCCAGGTTCTCGTAGTCGAGGAAGACGGCGAGGCGCTCTTCGGTGTCCATGCACGTCAGGCTACGGCGTCGCGTGCTCCGCCGCGGGACCAGGCCGGGTTACCACGGCCGCCGCCACACCGTCCAGGCTCCGGGCGTTCCGTCACCCTTTCTTCACCCCCTATCCTGTGTCGGGTCCCGCCGACGCGACGCCTTGGAGGCTCACCTTGTCAGCAGATCCCGGAGCCACCACGGCGACGGACGAGATCGTCCCCGACCCCGCGCTCCCCCCGACGGCGGTTCCCGCCGAGGACCTGAAGCCCCGCTGGACGCCCGCGAAGATCGCGCTCTGGGCGGCGATCGCGCTGCTCGGTGGCGTCGCGTGGGTCATGATCGCGCTGGTGCGCGGCGAGACCATCAACGCCATCTGGTTCGTCTTCGCGTCGGTGTGCACGTACCTCATCGGGTACCGCTTCTACTCGAAGGTCATCGAGCGGTACATCACCCGCCCCGACGACCGCCGCGCCACCCCCGCCGAGACACGCGAGGACGGCAAGGACTTCGTCCCCACCGACCGCCGCGTGCTGTTCGGCCACCACTTCGCCGCCATCGCCGGCGCCGGCCCGCTGGTGGGCCCGGTGCTCGCCGCGCAGATGGGGTACCTGCCGGGCACCATCTGGATCATCGTCGGCGTGGTGCTCGCGGGCGCCGTGCAGGACTACACGGTGCTGTTCTTCTCCATGCGCCGCGGCGGCCGCACCATCGGCCAGATGGCGCGCGAGGAGCTGGGCCGCATCGGCGGCGTGGCCGCGATCGTCGCGTCCCTGCTGATCATGATCATCATCGTGGCGATCCTCGCCCTCGTGGTCGTCAACGCCCTCGGCGAGAGCCCGTGGGGCGTGTTCAGCGTCTCCATGACGATCCCGATCGCCCTCTTCATGGGCGTCTACCTGCGGTACCTGCGCCCGGGCAAGATCACCGAGGTCTCCCTCATCGGCTTCGTCCTGCTGCTCGCCGCGATCGTCGGCGGCGGCATGGTGGCCGACACCGCGTGGGGCGCGGAGTTCTTCCACCTCGACCGCACCACCATCGCCGTCGGCGTCATCGTCTACGGCTTCGTGGCCGCCGTCCTGCCCGTGTGGCTGCTGCTCGCCCCGCGCGACTACCTGTCCACCTTCATGAAGGTGGGCGTCATCGTGGTGCTCGCCGGCGCCGTCGTCATCGTGCGGCCCGAGATCAACGTGCCCGCGATCAGCGAGTTCGCGAGCGGCGAGACCGGCCCGGTGGTGTCCGGCAACCTCTGGCCGTTCCTCTTCGTGACGATCGCGTGCGGCGCCCTGTCCGGGTTCCACGCGCTCATCTCGTCGGGCACGACGCCGAAGCTCGTGGAGAAGGAGCGCCAGACGCGCTTCATCGGCTACGGCGGCATGCTCATGGAGTCGTTCGTCGCGATCATGGCGCTGGTCGCCGCGATCTCGATCGACCGCGGCGTGTACTTCGCGATGAACTCCTCGGCGGCCGCCACCGGCGGCACCATCGAGGGCGCGGTCGCGTTCGTGAACTCGCTCGGCCTCGCCGGCGTCAACCTCACGCCCGACATGCTCAGCACCCTGGCGACCCAGGTGGGCGAGCCGTCGATCGTGTCCCGCACCGGCGGCGCCCCGACGCTCGCGCTCGGGCTGGCGCACATCATGCACCAGCTGGTGGGCGGCACCGCGATGATGGGCTTCTGGTACCACTTCGCGATCATGTTCGAGGCGCTGTTCATCCTCACCGCGGTCGACGCCGGTACCCGCGTGGCCCGCTTCATGCTGCAGGACACCATCGGCAACGTGGCACCGCGGTTCAAGGACATGAGCTGGCGACCCGGGGTGTGGGTCTGCACCGCGATCATGGTCGCGGGCTGGGGCACGATCCTGTATCTGGGCGTCACCGACCCCCTCGGCGGCATCAACACGTTCTTCCCGCTGTTCGGCATCGCGAACCAGCTGCTGGCCGCGATCGCGCTCGCCGTCGTGCTCGCCATCGTCGCGAAGCGGGGCCGCGCGTACTGGCGGTGGCTGTGGATCGTGGCCCTGCCGCTGGCCTTCACCGCGCTGATCACCATCTGGGCGTCGTTCGAGAAGATCTTCTCGGACGTGCCCGCGGTGGGGTACTGGGCGCAGCACCGGGCGTTCAAGGACGCGCTCGCCGCCGGCGAGACGTCGTTCGGCACCGCGCCCGACGTCGCGGCCATGGAGGCCGTGGTCCGCAACACCTTCGTGCAGGGCACCCTGTCGATCGTGTTCGTGGTGCTGTCGATCGTCGTGATCCTCGCGTCGCTGGTCGTGACGATCAAGGCGTTCCGCACCGGCGGCGGCGAGAACCACGAGGACGCGCCCGTCGCGTCGCGCCGGTTCGCCCCGGCCGGCCTGTTCGCCTCGTCGACCGAGAAGCGGATCGAGAAGGAGTGGGCCGACGCCGGCCTGCGGGAGTCCAGCGGTGCCGGGCACCACTGAGCCCCGCACCGGCAGGGTGCACGACGTCGCCCGGGCGCTGGCCCGGGCGGCGTCGGCGGGGTGGGCGAGCCTGCGCTGGTACGTGCGCCAGGTGATGGGCGACGACGCCTACGCGACGTACGTCGCGCACGAGCGGTCGGCCCACCCCGGCCGCGCGCCGATGGGCGAGCGCGAGTTCTGGCGGGAGCACTACGCGGAGCAGGACCGCAACCCCGGCTCGCGCTGCTGCTGAGCGGCGCGCGCGACGGTGCCGGCCGGGCCAGGATGGGCGCGTGCGTGCGATCGTGTTCGAGTCCCACGGCGGCCCCGAGGTGCTGCATCTCGCCGACGCCCCCGACCCTCAGGCCGGGCCCGGCCAGGTGCGCGTGCGCGTCGAGGCCGCGGCCGTCAACGGCTGGGACGTGAAGTCCCGCGCCGGCACGACCGGCGGCCCGCCGCCGACGTCGCCCGTCGTGCCGGGCCTGGAGGTGGCGGGGGTCGTCGACCAGGTCGGGGACGGCGTGGCCGGCGTCGCGCCCGGCGACCGCGTCGTGGGCTTCGCCGTCGGCGGCGGGTACGCCGAGCTCGCCCGGACGTCGGTCTTCGCCCGCGTGCCCGCCGGGCTCGCCGCGACCGACGCCGTCACGCTCCCCGTCGCCGCCGAGACCGCGACCCGCGTGCTGCGCCTCCTCGACGTCCGGCCCGGCGAGACGCTGCTCGTGCACGGCGCCTCGGGGTCGGTGGGCGAGCTGGCCGTCCAGCTCGCCGTGCGCCGCGGCGCCCGCGTGATCGGTACGGCGTCGCCGCGGAACCAGGAGCGCGTCGCCGCCCTCGGCGCGACACCCACCACCTACGGCGCAGGGCTCGTGGAGCGGGTCCGCGCCCTCGCCCCCGACGGCGTGGACGCCGTCCTCGACACCACCGGCGCGGGCGTGCTGCCCGACTCGATCACCCTGCGCGGCGGCACCGAGCGCATCGTCACCATCGCCGACGACGCCGCGGCAGACCTCGGCGTCGAGGCCAGCTGGCGGTCCGAGCGCGACGCCGGAGAGCTCGCCGAGGCCGTCGACGCCCTCGCCCGCGGCGACCTCGTGACCACCGTCGGCGCGGTGCTCCCGCTGGCCGACGCGCCTCGTGCGCACGCCCTGGTCGAGAGCGGCCAAGCCGGCGGCAAGGTCGTGCTGGTGCCCTGAGCAGGGCGTTCCCGCCGACCACGTCGATGAGCTTGGTGGGGTCGGAGTCGAGGTCGACCATGTTGCCGGCCTCCTTCGCGGCCGACGTGCCCGAGTTCATCGCGACGCCCACGTCGGCCTGCGCGAGCGCGGGGGCGTCGTTGGTGCCGTCCCCGGTCATCGCGACGAGGCTGCCGCCCTCCTGCTCGCGCCGGATGAGCTCCAGCTTGTCCTCGGGCGTCGCCTCGGCGAGGTAGTCGTCCACGCCGGCCTCGGCCGCGATGGCCGCGGCGGTCAGCGGGTTGTCGCCGGTGACCATCACGGTGCGGATGCCCGCCCGGCATCCGCGATCGTCTCAGCAGGCGGTCTCATCCTCGCCCGTATCGCGGATGCTGCGTACGATCGCGTGACAGCCATCCAGAGCGGCCGAGAGTCCTGGCTCGACGACGCCGCAGCAACCCGTTCTCCGACGGAAGCCTCCCGAGGACGAAGGTGCTCACGCCAGGATCGATGGAGTGACGCATGGTCGCAGAGGCATCCTTTTCGCCCACCCCGGCAGCTCAGCCGGCAGTTCACCCGGCGCTGCCGGCACGCCCGACGGTCTCGTTCGAGCTCATGCCGCCGCGCCGGCCGGACGCCGCGCCCAAGTTCTGGGAGACGGCGCGCCGGCTCGTCGCCGCACGACCGGACTTCATGTCCGTGACGTACGGCGCGGGCGGCGGTGACCGGGCGACCGCCCGCCAGGTCGTCGCGACCCTGCTCGAGGGCACGCCCGTCCTGCCGGTGGCGCACCTGACCTGCGTGGGCGCGCACCGCGAGGACGTGTCCGCCGTCATCGACGACTTCCTCGACGCCGGCACCCGCGCGTTCCTCGCCCTGCGCGGCGACCCGCCGAAGGACCAGCCTGACTGGGAGCCGCCCGCCGACGGCGTCGCATCCTCGATCGAGCTCGTGCACCTGCTGCGCGAGGTCGAGGCGCGGCGCTGCGCGACCGACCCCGGGGCCGCACTGCGCGGCGCCGCCCGCCCGATGACGATCGCCGTCGCGACGTTCGTCGACGGCAACGTGCAGGCCGGCACCACCCGGGCCCAGGAGGTCCGGCGCCTCAAGGAGAAGCAGGACGCGGGGGCGAGCTTCGCCATCACGCAGCTGTTCTACGAGGCCGACTCCTACACCGACTTCGTCGCCGAGGCCCGCGCGGCCGGGGTGACGATCCCGATCCTCGCGGGGCAGCTGCCCACGACCGAGCCGCGCCGGCTCCGTCGCGTCGAGGAGCTCACCGGCGTCCGCGCGCCCCGGCACCTGCTGGACGCGCTCGACGCCGCGGGGGACCCGGAGGCGCAGCACGCCTACGGGACCGCGCGCGCCGTCGAGCTCGCCCAGCGCGTGCTCGACGCGGGCGCCCCCGGCATCCACGTGTACACGTTCAACAAGTACCGTCCCGCTCTGGACCTGCTCGAGGGTGTCCACCTCGGCGGACCGGCGCCGGCCGACGTCACGTCGGACGGCGCGGACCTGGCCAGAAGGCCGTGGGTACCGAGCATCCCGACCCAGGCTCCCGCCGTCTGAGCGGAGCCCGAACTCTGGAGTGCTCATGTCCACCACCAGCACCACCCCCGCCGCGGCATTTCCCGGCGGCACGATCCTCGGCTACCCCCGCATCGGGCGTCGCCGCGAGCTCAAGAAGGCCGTCGAGTCGTTCTGGGCCGGGCGCACCGACGCCGTCGACCTGGAGGTCACGGCCGGCGCGCTGCGCCGCGAGACCGCCCGCCGCCTCGTCGAGCTCGGGCTGAACCCCGACGACGGCTCCGTGCCGGGGTCGTTCTCCTACTACGACCAGGTGCTCGACGTCGTCGCGCTGCTCGGCGCCGTCCCCGAGCGGTTCCGCGACCTGCTCGACGACGAGGACGGCTCGCTCGAGCTCGACGGCTACTTCACCGTGGCCCGCGGCCGCGGCGAGGACGCCCCGCTCGAGATGACCAAGTGGTTCGACACCAACTACCACTACCTGGTCCCCGAGATCAGCGAGACGACGCCGGTCTCGTTCGCCGACCACCGCATCGTGCGCGAGTACGCCGAGGCCAAGGAGGCCGGCGTCACCACGCGCCCCGTGCTCGTGGGCCCGGTGACGTTCCTCGCCCTGTCCAAGGCGGCCGACGAGGCGGGCGACGGGTTCCACCCGCTCGACCGGCTCGACGACGTCGTCGCCGCGTACGCCGACCTGCTGCGCGCGCTGGCAGCGGTCGGGGTGCCGTGGGTGCAGCTCGACGAGCCCGCGCTCGTCACCGACTCGCTCGACGTGCCCGCCGAGCGCCTGCACGCGGCGATCGCGTCCGCCTACCGCGCGCTGGCGACCGACCTCGCGACGGCCACCGATGATGCCGACGGCGAGCGGCCCGCGATCCTGGTGACGGCGCCGTTCGGCGGCCTGCACGAGGACGCCCTCGCGCTCCTCGCCGCGACCGACGTCGACGCGATCGCGATCGACCTGGTCAAGGGCGCCGTGCCCGCCGGGCCGGTGCCGGGCCTCGAGGGCAAGACCCTCGTCGCCGGGGTGATCGACGGCCACAACGTGTGGCGGGCCGACCTGGCCGCCAAGCTCGACGCGGTCGAGTCGCTGCGGGGCCTCGGCGCCGTCGCCCTCGCCGTCGGCACGTCGACGTCGCTGCTGCACGTGCCGCACGACGTCGAGGACGAGGTGTACGACCAGCACGCGGCGGGCACCACCCTCGACCCGCGCCTGCGCGACTGGCTGGCGTTCGCCGACCAGAAGGTGGGCGAGGTCGCGACCCTGGCCCGCGCCCTCACGGACGGTCGCGCGGCCGTCGAGGACGCGCTCGCCGCGTCGTCCGCGGCCGTGGCCTCGCGCGCGACGGCGGCCGGCGTCGTCGTGCCCGAGGTGCGCGACCGCGCCGCGGCGCTCACCGACGCCGACTTCGCCCGCGGCCCGTACGCGGAGCGCGCGGCCGCCCAGGCCGCGCGGCTGAACCTGCCGCCGCTGCCCACGACGACGATCGGCTCGTTCCCGCAGACCCCCGAGATCCGCAAGGCCCGCGCCGCGTGGACCAAGGGCGAGCTCGCCGACGCCGACTACTCCGTCGCGATGCGGGAGGAGATCGGGCGCGTCGTGACGCTGCAGGAGGAGCTGGGCCTCGACGTGCTGGTGCACGGCGAGCCCGAGCGCAACGACATGGTGCAGTACTTCGCCGAGCAGCTCGACGGGTTCGCGGTGACGGCGAACGGCTGGGTGCAGTCGTACGGCTCGCGGTGCGTGCGCCCGCCGATCCTGTGGGGGGACGTGCAGCGCCCGGCGCCGATCACCGTCGAGTGGTCCGCGTACACGGCGTCGCTCACCGACAAGCCGGTCAAGGGCATGCTCACCGGACCGGTGACGATCCTCGCGTGGTCGTTCGTGCGCGACGACCAGCCGCTCGGCGACACCGCGAACCAGGTGGGCCTGGCCCTGCGCGACGAGATCGCGGACCTGGAGGCCGCGGGCATCGGCATCGTGCAGGTGGACGAGCCCGCGCTGCGCGAGCTGCTGCCGCTGCGCCGCGCCGACCAGCCCGCCTACCTCGACTGGTCGGTCGGGTCGTTCCGGCTCGCGACGTCGGGCGTCGAGGCGGCGACGCAGGTCCACACGCACCTGTGCTACTCGGAGTTCGGCGAGGTCATCGGCGCGATCGACGGCCTCGACGCCGACGTCACGTCGGTGGAGGCGGCCCGCTCGCGGATGGAGATCGTGCCCGAGCTCGCCGACGCCGGGTACTCGCGCGGCATCGGGCCGGGCGTCTACGACATCCACTCCCCGCGCGTGCCGTCGCCTGCCGAGGTCACCGAGCTGCTGACGCTCGCCGTCAAGGCGATCGACCCGGCGCTGGTGTGGGTCAACCCCGACTGCGGGCTGAAGACCCGCCGGTACGCGGAGGTCGAGCCGGCGCTCGCCCACCTCGTCGCCGCCGCCCGCGAGGTCCGCGCGACCCTCTGACCCCTGCCGACCATGCGGTTGCGCACGTTCTGAGCGTTCAGAACGTGCGCACC
>NZ_JBHTVT010000012.1:0-115445 GCF_042792795.1 Isoptericola sp. NPDC056605
TGCCGGGGCGGGGCGTCGTCGTGTCAGCGACCCGTCACGGCGCCGTACGGCGCCGGTTGGCCAGGACCGCGCCGAGGCCGCCCAGGAGCAGGAACAGGGCCACGACGCCGACGGTCGCGAGGTCGCCGGCCCCCGTCTGCGGCAGGGTGCCGCCCGGCGTCGTCGTCCCGCCCGGAGTCGTCGCGCCGTCGTCACCGGGAAGGCCACCGCCGGGAAGGCCGGTGTCGAGCACCACCTGGAAGGAGGCGGTCGTGGAGTCCTCCTCGCTGACGCTCGTCGCGGTGCCCGTGTGGCCGCCGAGGTCGAAGTCCGCCGGGACCACGAAGGTCCAGGTAGCGACCCCGTTCTCGTCGGCCGTCGTGACGGGCAGGGGGAGCGGGTCGGAGTTGATGACCGCCCGCACCTCCTCACCGGGCTCGAACCCGCCCGCGCTGAACGTCTGCGAGTCGCCGCGCTCGACCTCCGCCTGGGAGAACCGGGACGAGAGCTGACGCTCGCCGGCGGGCTCGGTGATCGTCAGGGGAGCTTCCGCCTCCGTCCCGTCGGGACCGCTCCCGACCACCGTGTGGTCGCCGGGCTCGGCGTCCTCGGGGATCGGCAGCTCGACGGTGCCGGACCCGTCCTCGCCGGCGACGCACTCGACGGGGTCGCCGACGGGCTCCCCGTCACGCCCGACGAGCTGCACCACGACGGTGCCCTCGCCGAAGCCGTCGCAGATCACCGTGACGGTGTCGCCGGGTGCCGCCGTGCCGGGGTCCACGTCGATCGACGGGTCGGTCGGCGTGGGGGCCGTGACCTCGAGCGGCACCTCGGCGGTCGCCCCGGCGCCGTCCTCGGCGACGACGGTGTAGTCGCCGGCCTCGGTGCCCGCAGGAACGGGCAGGTCGAGGGTGAACGTGCCGTCGTCGCCCACCCGGGTGGTGACGGGGTCGCCGACGGGGGTGCCGTCGGGGTCGGTGAGCTGGACGGTGACGTCCTCGCCGGGGGTGAAGCCCCCGCCCGAGAGGGACGTCGAGCCGCCGGCCGGGACCGTCCCCGGATCCACCGTGATCACGGGCACCACGGGTGCGGTGACCTCCAGCGATGTCTCGGCGGTGGCGCCCGAGGAGTCCTCGGCCACGACCGAGTAGTCGCCGGGGGTGGCGCCGGCCGGGACCGTGAGCTCGGTCTCGATCGTGCCGTCGTCGCCGGCGGCGACCGTCACCGGGCTCCCGATCGGGTTGCCGTCGGGGTCGGTGAGCTGGACGGTGACGTCCTCGCCGGGGGTGAAGCCCTCGCCGGTGACGGTGGTGGTGCCGCCGGCGGGCAGGGTGCCCGGGTCGGCGGCGACGGTCGGGGCCGCGGTCACGACCAGCGGTGCGTCGGCCGTCGCGCCGGTGACGTCCGTGGCGACGACGGAGTGGTCGCCGGGGGTGTTGTCGGCGGGCACCGGGACGTCGGCGGTGAATGTGCCGTCGTCGCCGGCGGTCACGGTGACGGGGTCGCCGACCGGTGCCCCGTCGGCGTCGGTGAGCTGGACGGTGACGTCCTCGCCGGGCGTGAAGCCGGTGCCGGTGACGGTGGTGGTGCCGCCCGCCGGGACCGTCGCCGGGTCGACGACGACGGTGGGCGCCGCCGTGACCTCCAGCGGTGCCTTGGCGGTGGCGCCGGAGGAGTCCTCCGCCACCACGGTGAGGTCGCCGGGCTCCGCGTCTGCCGGGACGTGGACGTCGGCGGTGATGCTGCCGTCGTCGCCCGCGGTGACCGTCACGGGGTCGCCGACCGCGTTGCCGTCGCCGTCCTCGAGGTGCACCGTGACGTCCTCGCCGGGGGTGAAGCCCTCGCCGGTGATGGTGGTGGTGCCGCCGGCGGGCAGGGTGCCCGGTTCGGCCGTGATCGTCGGGGCCGCGGTGACCTCCAGCGGTGCCTCGGCCGTCGCTCCGGTGACGTCCGTGGCGACGACGGGGTCGTCGCCGGGGGTGGCGTCGGCCGGGACCGGCAGGTCGACCTCGATGGTGCCGTCGTCGCCCGCCGTCGTCGTGACCGGGTCGCCGACCGGCGCCCCGTCCTCGTCGGTGAGCTGGACCGAGACGTCCCCACCAGGCGTGAAGCCCTCGCCCGTCACGGTGGTCGTGCCGCCCGCCGGGACCGTGCCCGGGTCGACGGCGACTGTCGGCGCGGCCGTGACCTCCAGCGGTGCCTCGGCGGACGCGCCCGAGGAGTCCGTGGCGACCACCGTGTGGTCGCCCGGGGCGGCGTCGGCCGGGACCGGCAGGTCGACCGTGATCGTGCCGCCCTCGGTCGCGGTCGCGGTGACCGGGTCACCGACCGGGGCGCCGGTGTCGTCGGTGAGCTGGACGGTGACGTCCTCGTCCGGCGTGAAGCCTCCGCCGGTCACGGTCGTGGTGCCGCCCGCCGGGACCGTGCCCGGGTTGGCGGCCAGGGCCGGCGGCCCGGTGACGGCGAGCGTGGCCCGTGCGGTGGCGCCGGTGACGTCGGTCGCCACGACGGTGTACGGCCCGCTCGGCGCGTCGTCGGGCACGGGCAGGGGAGAGGTGATCGTCCCGTCCGGGCTGGCGGACGCCGTGACGGGAGCGCCGATCGGGGCCCCGGAGGCGTCGGTGAGCTGGAGGCTCACATCGGAGTCCGGCGTGAAGCCCTCTCCGGTGACGGTCGTGGTGCCGCCCCCCGGGACGATGGCCGGGTCCGCGGCGATCGTCGGGGCCGCGGTGACCTCGAGCGGCGCGTCGGCGGTGGCGCCCGAGACGTCCGTCGCGACGACCGCGTAGTCGCCCGGCGTGGTCCCGGCGTCGGTCGGCAGGTCGACCTCGATGGCCCCCTCGTCGCTGGCCGTCGTGGTGACCGGGTCGCCGACCGGTGCACCGTCCGCGTCGGCGAGCTGGATCGTGACGTCGCCGCCCGGGGTGAAGCCGGTGCCGGTGATGGTCGTGCCCCCGCCCGCGGGCAGGGTGCCCGGGTCGGCGATGACCGTCGGTGCGTCGGTCACCGCCAGGGCGGTCTCGGCCGAGATGCCGGAGCCGTCCGTGGCGACCACGGTGTGGTCGCCGGGGGTGGCGTCGGCCGGGACCGGCAGGTCGACGTTGAACGCACCGTCGCCGGTCGCGGTCGTCGTCACGGGATCGCCGACCGGCGCCCCATCGGCGTCGGTGAGCTGGACCGTGACGTCGCTGCCGGGGGTGAAGCCCTCGCCGGCGACTGTCGCGGTGCCGCCGGCCGGGACCGTCGCGGGATCAACCGTGATGGTCGGGACGAGGACCGCGAGGTCCGCCTGCGCCGTCGCGCCCGACACGTCGGTCGCGACGACGGTGTGGTCGCCCGCGTCCGCGCCGCCCGGCACGGTCAGCGGTGTGGAGATCGAGCCGTCGGGGCTTGCGGCCACCGTGACCGGGTCACCCACGGCGGTGCCGTCGGGGGCGGTGAGCTGGACGCTGACGTCCTCGCCCGGGGTGAAGCCGGTGCCGGTGACGGTGGTCGTCCCGCCCGGGACGACCGTCGTCGGGTCGAGGGCCAGAGCCGGGGCGTCGGTCACCGCGAGGGCCGTGTCGGCCGTGGCGCCCGTCGATGCGTCCGTGGCCACGACCGTGTAGCCGCCGGCGGCGGTGTCCGCGCCGGTGGGCAGGTCGACGGAGATGGTGCCGTCGTCAGTCGCGGTGGTGGTGACGGGGTCGCCGACGCGATCGCCGGCGTCGTCGGTGAGCTGGACGGAGACGCCGCCGCCGGGGGTGAAGTTCTCGCCGGTGATCGTGGAGGTGCCGCCGGCCGGGACGGTGCCCGGGTCGGCCGCGATGCTCGGGGCAGCCGTGACGGCGAGCGGCGTCGTCGGCGTCACGCCGGACGGGTCGCCCGAGGCGGTCACGGTGTGGTCGCCGGCCGCGGTGCCCGAGTCGACGGGCAGCGGGACCGTGAAGGTGCCGGAGCCGTCCGACGTGACGGGGACCGGGACGCCGACGGGCGCGCCGTCGGTGTCCGTGAGCTGCACGGTCAGGTCGGTGTCGGGGGCGAAGCCGGAGCCCGTGATCGTGCTCTGGGCGCCCGCCTGGACCGTCGCAGGGTCGGCGGCGATCGTCGGCGCCGCGACGGCGCGCACGCTCGCGGAGGCCAGGTTCACGGTGGCGAGGTCGTCGCCGGTGCCGAGGGACAGCAGGCGCAGCGACAGGGCGCGCTCGGTGAACGACTCGATGCCCGACGGGTCCTGGTCTGGCAGGTCGCCCGGCTGTTCCTGGACGTTGCCGGTCAGCGAGACGACTCCCGTGAGCACGTCCAGGACGGGCCCGACGACCTCGTCCGCAAGGTCTCCCGTGACGCCGTCGAGCGTGCTCTCCAGCGTGTCGACGAGGGTGAAGACCGCACCGACCGGCGCGAGGAGGGCGTTGACGACCGCGGACGCGAGCGCCTGCGTGGAGCCGAGCCCGAGAGCACCGAGCAGGGTGTTGACGAGTGCGGTGCTGCCGAGGACGTCGACGTCCGCGGTGGCGGTGCCGGCGTCGATCTCCGCGAGGCTGGCGTCGAGGTCGAGGCTCAGGACGTCCGTCCACGTGAGCACGGAGAACACCTGGAAGTCGATGTCCACGCTGACGGCGGTGGCCTCGACGGCGGCGCGCACGCCGTCGGCGACGTCCTGCACGACCGACGTGATGGTGCTGGTGACGGCGTCGGAGATCGCGGCGACCACGTCGCCGTTGAGGATCTCGTAGTTGGCCGGCAGCTCGTTGAGGTCGGGCAGGTCCGGGTCGTCCGCGAGCAGCTGCTCGAGGTCGACCCTGACCTCGCCGGTCTCGAGGTTGACCTGGACGGCGCCGTCGCCCACGAAACCGGTGGGCAGCGCCTGCGTGAGGTCCGGGACCGTGACGTCCACGGCACCGGTCGAGCGCGCGACAGCCAGGTTGACGTTGATCAGGCCGTTGAGCGCCGTGGTGAGCGTGCCCTCGAGGCCGTCGAGGGACGACTGCACCGGGGTGATGGCGTCCTGGAGCTGGGTGTAGACGTTGCCGACGAGGGGGCTGGTGAGGTCGAGGGTCGCGCCCGCGATCTGGTAGTCGCCCGTCGGGTCGGAGCCGGGCTCGGCCTGGGCCGTCGCGGAGAGCGCGCCGAGGGAGAGGGCGAGCTGCGAGACGGTGGAGTCGCGCAGGACCTCGGGCACCAGCGGCGTCAGGGACACGGTGGCGTCGGCCGGGAACTGCTCCGAGCCGCCCACCGAGATGGCGCCCTGGTCGGTCACGGCGCCCGAGGCGGAGGTGGAGCCGTCCTCGTCGGCGCCGGCGTACTGGTTCACCGCACCGAGCTCGACGATGCCGTCCGGGCCGAAGAGCTGGAGCGTGTCGGTGAGGTCGACGTCGAGCGTGTTGAGCACGTCGGCGGCGAGCGGGTTGGTGTCCGGGGAGGTGCCCGACGGGTACGCGGCGTCGGCGCCCTCCACCTCGGCGATCGAGTCGAGGTCCACGTTCCCGAGGATCACCTCGCCGCCGAGGAACTTGCCCAGCGACTCCGCCACGTCGGTGGGCGCCGCGGACGCACTCGGGGCGCCCGCGAAAGCGAGCGCCCCGAGCACGGCTGCTGAGGTCACACCGGCGGTGAGGTTCCGCAGAGCGTCGCCGCGCGGTCGGGATCGTGGCGGGGGAGCCGCCCCGTTCCCGTGAGCTGTCGTTCGACCCTGCTCCGCATGACGGCGCGCACGTGCCATCGGTCTCCCCCTTGGACCTTGACTGCGGCACACCGACGTTGGTGGCCTCGGGCGCCAACATAGGTTGCTCGGATCATGCAGGCACCACGAGGGACAAACCGACCCGGACGACGAGTCCGGGCATCAGGGACAGGTGTTGCGGACGGTGCGACGCGGGCGGTACGGACCCTCAGGCGCTCGTCACCGTGAGGGCGACGTTGTGGCCGCCGAAACCGAACGAGTTGTTGAGCGCCACGATGTCGCCGTCGGGCAGCTTCTCCGGGGTGGCCCGCACCAGAGGCACCTGGAGCTCGGGGTCCGGGTTCGCCACGTTGATCGTGGGCGGGGCGAGGCGCTCGTGCACCGCCTTGACGGTGAAGAGCGTCTCGAGCGCGCCGGCGCCGCCCAGCAGGTGGCCGGTCATGGACTTGGTGGCCGAGAGCCGCACGTGGTCGGCCTCGCCGCCCATGAGGGTGCGGATCGACGCGGTCTCGGTGAGGTCGCCGACCTTGGTGGAGGTGGCGTGCGCGTTGACGTGCACGACGTCGCGCGACGTCACGCCGGCGTCCTCGAGCGACCGGCGCATCGCGGAGACCTGTCCGGTGCCTTCGGGGTCGGGAGAGGTGATGTGGAAGGCGTCGGCGGAGAGGCCGACGCCGGCGATCTTCGCGTAGACGCGGGCACCGCGGGCGGCGGCGTGCTCCGCGCTCTCCAGCACCACGATCGCGGCGCCCTCGCCGATGACGAAGCCGTCGCGGTCGACGTCGTACGGTCGCGAGGCGCCCTGCGGGTCGTCGTTGCGCAGCGAGAGCGTGCGCGACGCGGCGAAGGCCGCGATGGGCATCGGGTGGATCGTCGCCTCGGTGCCGCCGCACACGACGACGTCGGCCCGGCCGGCGCGGATCATGTCCACGCCGTAGCCGATCGCCTCGGCGCCCGACGCGCAGGCGGACACGAGGGCGTGGGCCCCGGCCTTGGCGCCGAACTCGAGCGACACGTAGGCCGCGGGGGAGTTCGGCATGAGCATCGGGACGGTCATGGGAAGCATCCGGCGGGCGCCGCGCTCCTTGAGCGTGTCCCAGCCGTCGAGCGTGGTCCAGATGCCGCCGATGCCGGAGGAGACCACGGCGCCCAGCCGCTCGCCGTCGACCTCGGGGGCGCCGGCGTCCTGCCAGGCCTCGCGGGCGGCGACCATCGCGTACTGCGTGGACGGGTCCATGCGCTTGGTCTCGGGCCGCGAGAGGACCTGGTCGGGCGTGACCTTGATGGTGGCGGCGAACGTGACGGGGATCCCGTACTTCTCCGACCAGTCGTTGTCCAGGGTGCGCGCGCCCGACTCACCCGCGAGGGCGGCAGCCCAGGTGCTGGGAGCGTCGCCACCGAGCGGGGTGGTGGCGCCGAGGCCGGTGACGACGACGTCGCGCGAGGCGGGTGCGGCAGTCATGGGTGGGTCACTCCTGAGGTGAGAGCGGGTACGAGTCGTTCAGGTTGCCGGGCGGGCCGGGGTCACCGGCCCGCCCGCGCGGCGGGGCGAGCGCCCCGCGGCGTCACGCGGCCTGCGCACCCTCGATGTACGAGACGGCGTCGCCGACCGTGGTGAGGTTCTTGACCTCGTCGTCGGGGATGCGGACGCCGAACTTGTCCTCGGCGTGGGTCACGATCGTCATCATCGACAGCGAGTCGATGTCGAGGTCGTCCGTGAACGACTTCTCCGACACGACCGCGTCCGTGGGCAGACCGGTCTCCTCGGCGACGATCTCGGCGAGGCCCTCGAGGATCTCCTGGGAGGTGTAAGCCATGGGGTGCGTCTCTCCTTGAAACGGGGTACCGGCCGTCCGGCACCGTGGGGTGTTGCGGTGCGATTGTCCCGCACCACGGGGGTCGGTCACGACCCCGGGCGACCGATCGCGCGACCTGTCGCGCGACCGAGTGCCAGGGTCGCACCAGAGGTTAGGGCAGCACCACGACCTGGGCCGCGTAGACGAGGCCGGCGCCGAAGCCGATCTGCAGGGCCAGGTCGCCGGAGCGGGCCTGCCCCGCGGAGATCAGCCGCTCCGTGGCGAGCGGGATCGACGCGGCGGACGTGTTGCCGGTGTCGGCGATGTCACGTGCCACGACGACGCTCTCGGGCAGCCGCAGCTGCTTGACGAGCTGGTCGATGATGCGCATGTTCGCCTGGTGCGGCACGAAGACCTGGACGTCCTCGGGCTCGACGCCCGCCTCCGCCATGGCCTTCGCCGCGATCGGGGCCATCTGGAAGCTGGCCCACTTGAAGACGGTCGGGCCGTCCTGGCGCAGCGTCGGCCAGCCGGCCGTCGGCTCCGCGCGGAGGTCCGACCAGCCGCGTGTCTGCGAGATGGCCTGCGACTTCGCGCCGTCCGACCCCCACACCGTCGGGCCGATGCCCGGGGTGTCCGAGGGGCCGACGACGGCCGCGCCCGCGCCGTCGCCCAGCAGGAACGAGATGGAGCGGTCCGTCGGGTCGACGAAGTCGGACATCTTCTCGGCGCCGATCACCAGCACGTGCCGGGCGGCGCCGGAGCGGACGAGGGCGTCCGCCTGGCCGATCCCGTAGGCGTAGCCCGCGCAGGCGGCCGAGACGTCGTACGCGGCGGCCGGGGTGGCGCCGAGGCGCTCCGCGAGGACGGCGGCGCCCGCCGGCGTCTGGTGGAAGTACGTCACCGTGGACAGGATCACCACGTCCACGTCCGCGCCGGTGAGGCCGGCGGCGTCGAGCGCCCTGCGGGCCGCCGCCTCGGCCAGGTCGAGCACGTCGACGTCCGCGGCGGCGTACCGGCGCGTGACGATGCCCGTGCGCTGGCGGATCCACTCGTCGGAGGAGTCGATCGGGCCGGCGACGTCGTCGTTCGTCACGACGCGCTCGCCGCGCTCGCCCGCGATCGCGAGGATCCGCGAGAAGCGGACGGGCTCGGCCTGACGGAGCGTGCGGCGCGGCCCGGGGAGCGACTGGCTCACGCGGCGGTCCCGGCGCCCGCGGCGACCGAGTGGCGGGAGATGAGGTCGCGCGCGGCCTCGACGTCGTCGGGGGACTTCACGGCGACCGACTCGACGCCCTTGAGCGCGCGCTTGGCCAGGCCGGTGAGGACCCCGCCCGGGGCGAGCTCGAGGATGCCGGTGACGCCGCGCTCGGCGAGCGTCGCCTGGCACAGGTCCCAGCGCACCGGCGCGGTGACCTGCGCGACGAGGCGCGCGAGGACGTCCGTGGCGGTGCCGTGACCGTGGGCGCCGGTCCCGAGCGTGTCGTAGGACGCGCCGTCGGCGTTCGACAGCAGCGGCAGCCGCGGGTCGGTGGCGAGCCAGCCGGTCGCGACCTGCTCGAACGCGACCCTGGCCGACTCCATGAACGGCGTGTGGAACGCGCCCGCGACCTGCAGCGGGATCACGCGGGCGCGGGTCGGCGGGTCGGCGGCCAGCGCAGCGAGGCGCTCCAGGTCGCCGGCGGCGACGACCTGGCCGCCGCCGTTGACGTTCGCGGGGAACAGGCCGGCGGCCTCGATCGAGGCCAGGACCTCGTCGGGGTCGCCGCCGACGACGGCGCTCATGCCGGACGGCGCGGCCGCGGCGGCCTCCGCCATCGCGCGCGCCCGGTGCGAGACCAGGCCGACGGCGCCGGCGTCGTCGAGCGCGCCCGCGACGGCCGCGGCGCTGAGCTCGCCGACCGAGTGGCCGGCCGTGACGTCCACGACCTCGGTCGTGGGGCGCCCGTCGAGGACGGCGCGCAGGGCGAGGAGCGACGACGAGACGATCAGCGGCTGGGCCACGGCGGTGTCGCGGATCGTGTCCGCGTCCGACGTCGTCCCGTGCTGGGCGAGGTCGGTCCCGGCCGCGGCCGAGAAGGTGTCGAGCAGGTCGGCGGTGCCGGGCAGCTCCAGCCAGGGGCTGAGCATCCCGGGGGTCTGAGAGCCCTGTCCAGGGCAGACGACGGCGAGCACGTGCCCACGGTGTCACCCCGCGGCGGGGGTGCGTCGTCGCGACGCGCACGAACCTGGTGGAAAGCGATTGTGGGAAACCTCCAAGGACGCGCGCGTCGCACGGGCCGAGACCGTGCCCGGCGCGCTCAGCCGGCGCCCGGGTCCCCCTCCAGCTGCCCGAGGGCCAGGGCGATCTGGAGGACGAACGACTCGCGGGCGTCGAGCGGGTCCCAGCCGGTGATCTCGGAGACCTTGCGCAGCCGGTAGCGCACGGTGTTCGGGTGCACGTACAGGCGGCGTGCGGCGGCCTCGAGCGACCGGCCCGTGCCCAGGTAGGCGGACAGCGTCTCGAGCACGGAGCCGGACGCCTCCTGCAGGGGGCGGTACGCCTGGGCCACGAGGGTGCGGCGCGCGGTGACGTCGCCGGTCAGCACGCGCTCCGGCAGGATCTCGTCGGCGAGCACCGGGCGCGGCGCCTGCGGCCAGGCGGGCGCGGCGGCCAGCCCGGCGAGGGCGGCGGCCGCGGACGCCGCGGCGTCCGAGACGTCGGGCACGACGCCGCCGATCACGACGGGCCCGGGACCGAAGCGGTCCAGGAGCGACGTGGCGGCGGCGACGAGGTCGCCCTCGCCGCCCAGCACGAGCACGAGACGGTCGCCGTGGATGCCGACCAGGGCGTCGCCCGCGGCGCGGCGTGCGAGCCGCCGCAGCTCCGCCGTGCGGACGTCGTCGAGCCGCGTCGTCGCCTCGCCCACCACCACGAGGGCCTGGCCGCGGCCGCTCCAGCCGAGCGCCGAGACGCGCGAGCGGAGCGAGTCGTCGCCGTCGCCGCGCACCAGCGCGTCCACCACCAGCGCCTCGAGGCGGGCGTCCCAGGCGCCACGCACCTCGGCGGCGCGGGCGTAGACCTCGGCGGCGGAGAAGGCGATCTCGCGGGAGTACCGCAGCACCGCCTCGCGCAGCTCGCGCTCGTACCCGGGGGCCGCGATCTCGTCCGAGTGCTGCTCCACGACGTCGACCATGAGGCGGACGAGCTGCAGCGTGTGCTGCAGGGAGATCGAGCGCGTGAGCTCGGGCGGCGCGGCGGCGAACATCTCGCCGACGCCGTGCGGGGTGGGCGTGGGCTCGGCGAACCAGCTCACGAAGGCGTTGATGCCGGACTGCGCGACCAGGGCCACGTACGACCGGTCCTCCGCCGGGAGCTGCCGGTACCAGTGCACGTCCTCCTCGAGGCGGCGCATCGCGGTCGAGGTGAGCAGCCCCATGCCCTCCCGCACGCGCTGCACGTTCTCGCCCCGGGAGACGGGAGTGCCGTCCGCGCTGCCCTCGGGGACGGCGGTCCCGTCGGTCGTGGAGGTCGGGGTGCCGCTGCTCGTCATGGGTCGAGGATACGGGCGTGGTTGTGGGGAGTGCACAAACGTCCGGGCGGTCGGAGCGGGGCCCGGCCGTGGCGGGGGTCATTGGATAGTGTCGGTGCTATGGCCCTCATGCCCCGGCTCCGGCAGCTGCTGCGCCGGCCGTTCTCCGCCTCGACGGTGGCCGCGCGCCGGCCGTCGCCCGCCCAGGAGCACGGGGACACGGTGCCCGAGGACGCGCTGCGGGCCATCCTCACCGACGACCCCAACGACGCGCCCGCCTTCCGGGCGCTCGCGGAGATCGTGCGCCGTCGCGCCGCCGAGT
The DNA here is from genome assembly GCF_042792795.1 of Isoptericola sp. NPDC056605. Classification (NCBI taxonomy): domain Bacteria; kingdom Bacillati; phylum Actinomycetota; class Actinomycetes; order Micrococcales; family Promicromonosporaceae; genus Isoptericola; species Isoptericola sp. NPDC056605. Next base: position 11,272 of record NZ_JBHTVT010000012.1, read on the forward strand.
CGCCGAACCCGGAGGACCCGCTCACCGCCCCGGCCGACGAGGCCGCGCAGCAGCGCGCCGCCGACCTGGCCGTGTGGTCGCTCGCGGAGGAGCTCGCCGGTCACCCGCGCGGGTGGCGCCCGCTGCTCGAGCTCGGGCGCCTGTCCGTCGCCGACGACCCGGAGGGCGCGGCCCGGCGCCTCGCCACCGCGGCCGAGCGCGACCCGGGCGGCGAGGCCCTGGCCGAGGGCCTGGCGATCCTGCGCGACGCCGGCATGCCCACCGAGGCGCTGGGTCTCGGCATCGGCCACTGGCGCGCCCGCGAGCACACGCCCGAGGTGGGTCGGCAGCTCGTGCTCGCGGCCCTCGAGGCCGGTCGCGTCGCGGAGGCGCGCCAGCACCTGGAGTCGCTCGCCCAGCACCCCGGCACCGCCGCGCTGCGGGCGGAGCTGGCTCGCGTCGTGGCCGCCCGCGAGCAGACCTCGACGATGTAGCCCCACCGTCGTCGCCCGACGGTCCGGCACGGCCGGAGACAGCACGAAGGCCCCGAGCCGTGCGGCTCGGGGCCTTCGTGCGGTGCGGCGCTGCGTCAGCTGTCGCCGCCGGCGACGCCGGACGTGCCGGCGTTGACGTCGAGCAGGCGGTACTTCTCCACCGCCTTGGCCACGACGTCGGCCGGGACCTCGCCGCGACGGGCGAGCTGCTGCAGCGTCTTCACGACCATCGACGGGCCGTCGATGAGGAAGTAGCGCCGCGCGGCCGCGCGGGTGTCGGAGAAGCCGAAGCCGTCCGCACCGAGCACCGCGTAGTCACCCGGCACCCAGGCGCGGATCTGGTCCGGCACCAGGTGGTCGTAGTCGCTGGTGGCGACGAACGGACCCTGGGAGCCCGACAGCTTCTGCGTGACGTACGGGGTGCGCGGCTCCGCGGCCGGGTCCACGAGGGCGTCCTTCTCCGCGGCGAGCGCGTCACGACGCAGCTCGTTCCAGCTGGTCACCGACCACACGTCGGCCGACACGCCCCAGTCCTCGGCGAGGAGCTGCTGCGCCTCGAGCGCCCACGGCACGCCCACGCCGGAGGCGAGGAGCTGGGCCTTGGGGCCCTCGACGTCGGACGTCGCGATCCGGTGGATGCCGCGGAGGATGCCGTCGACGTCCACGTCCTCCGGCTCCGCCGGCTGGATCATCGGCTCGTTGTACACCGTGAGGTAGTACATGACGTTCTGGTCGCGGCCGTCGGACCCGTCGCCGTACATGCGCTCGATGCCGTCGCGCATGATGTGGCGGATCTCGTAGCCGTACGCCGGGTCGTACTGGACCATCGCCGTGTTGGTGCCGGCGATGAGCGGCGAGTGGCCGTCGGCGTGCTGCAGGCCCTCACCGGTCAGGGTGGTGCGTCCGGCGGTGGCGCCGATGATGAAGCCGCGGGCGAGCTGGTCGCCGGCCGCCCAGAACTGGTCGCCCGTGCGCTGGAACCCGAACATCGAGTAGAAGATGTAGACCGGCACCATGGCCTCGCCGTGCGTCGCGTACGACGTGCCGACGGACTGGAAGGCGGCGGCGGAGCCGGCCTCGTTGATGCCGGTGTGCATGATCTGGCCGGACTCGGACTCCTTGTAGCTCAGCATGAGCTCGCGGTCCACGGCGAGGTAGTTCTGCCCCTGCGTGTTGAAGATCTTGGCGCTGGGGAAGATCGCGTCCAGACCGAAGGTGCGGGCCTCGTCCGGGATGATCGGCACGACGCGCTTGCCGAACTCCTTGTCCTTGATGAGGTCCTTGAGCAGGCGCACGAAGGCCATCGTGCTGGCGACGTGCTGCGTGCCCGAGCCCTTCTTGAGGATCTCGTAGGCCTTCGGCTCCGGGAGCGTCAGCGGCTTCGGCGTCGAGCGGCGCTCGGGCAGGAAGCCGCCCAGGTGCCGGCGGCGCTCCAGCATGTACTGGATGCCCTCGTCGTCCATCCCCGGGTGGTAGTACGGGGGCAGGTACGGGTCGGCGTCGATCTGCTCGTCCGTCAGCGGGATGTGCAGGTTGTCGCGCAGCGCCTTGAGGTCGGAGTTCTTGACCTTCTTCATCTGGTGCGTGGCGTTGCGGCCCGCGAAGCTCGAACCGAGGGCGTAGCCCTTGACCGTCTGCGCGAGGATCACCGTCGGCTGGCCCGTGTGGGCCCGGGCCGCGGAGTACGCCGCGTAGATCTTGCGGTAGTCGTGACCGCCGCGCTTCATGTTCCAGATGTCGTCGTCGGTCATGTTCTCGACGAGGGCCTTCGTCCGCGGGTCGCGGCCGAAGAAGTGCTCGCGGATGAACGCGCCAGACTCCGCGCGGTACGTCTGGTAGTCGCCGTCGGGCGTGGCGTTCATGAGGTTGACCAGGGCGCGGTCCTTGTCCGCGTTGAGCAGGGCGTCCCACTCGCGGCCCCAGACGACCTTGATGACGTTCCAGCCGGCGCCCTTGAACTGGGCCTCCAGCTCCTGGATGATCTTGCCGTTTCCGCGCACCGGGCCGTCGAGGCGCTGCAGGTTGCAGTTCACGACGAACGTCAGGTTGTCGAGCTGCTGGTGCGCCGCCTGCTGCAGCATGCCGCGCGACTCCGGCTCGTCCATCTCGCCGTCGCCGAGGAACGCCCAGACGTCCTGCTGGCTGGTGTCCTTGATGCCGCGGTTGTGCAGGTACTTGTTCGTCCACGCCTGGTAGATCGCCGACGCCGGGCCGAGGCCCATCGAGACCGTCGGGAACTCCCAGAAGTCCGGCAGCATGCGCGGGTGCGGGTACGAGGGCAGGCCGCCGCCGGCGTGGGACTTCTCCTGGCGGAACCCGTCGAGCGTCTCGGCCGACATGCGGCCCTCGAGGAAGCTGCGGGCGTACTGGCCGGGGGAGGAGTGCCCCTGGAAGTACACCTGGTCGCCGCCGCCCGGGTGGTCCTTGCCGCGGAAGAAGTGGTTCAGGCCCACCTCGTACAGCGTCGCGACGGACGCGTAGGAGGAGATGTGGCCGCCCACGGAGATCTCGGGGCGCTGCGCGCGCGTCACCATGACGGCCGCGTTCCAGCGGATCCACGAGCGGTAGCGCCGCTCCATCGCCTCGTCGCCGGGGAAGTACGGCTCGTCGTGCACGGCGATCGTGTTGACGTAGGGCGTCGCGAGCGTCGCGGGGATGTGCACGTTGCGCTCCCGCGCGCGGCGCAGCAGGTTGAGCATGACGTAGCGCGCCCGCGGGCCGCCCTTGTCGTCGATCAGGCCGTCGAACGACTCGACCCACTCGCCGGTCTCGGCGGGGTCGATGTCCGGGACGGCGCTGAGCAGGCCGTTGATCAACGGTCCGGTCTCGTCGTACGAAGCCACCAGCAACCTCTCTCATCTTCGGACGGTGTGCGGCACATGGTCGCCGCCCCGGTCCGTGTCAGGCATCCCGTCGTGAAGGCACCATGGCGCGTGGTCGCGACGGTGCGGACCACGAACGGGTGGTCATCACTCATTGTGTCCCCAGACGGCCCGGGGGAACACCATCGGGCGGTCAAGGATCCGTGATCTACGTCATGCCGCAGGTCGTCGATGTTGCCGAGGTCACTGTGCAGCCCCGCTCCGAGCAAACCACGGGCGTGTGGGGGTTGCCGGGCGGACGTGCTTCCGGTGGACTACGTTGGCGCACACGACAGACGTGCGCCCCGCGCGCGCGTCCGTACGTGTCGGTGATGGTCAGACGGAGAGGAACGAAGGTCCAAAGTGGGTAAGCAGGCGGAATCCCCGGCAGCTCGATTCGGGTTCACGCCCGGTCAGGTCGTGCAGGAGTTCGGGTGGGGAGACGACGTCGACGACGCGCTGCGGGCCGAGGTCGAGGCCGCGGTCGGGAGCGAGCTCGTCGACGAGGACTACGACGACGTCACCGACGGCGTCATCGCGTGGTGGCGCGACGAGGACGGCGACCTCACGGACATGCTCGTCGACGTCCTGACGGTGCTCGACGACGGCGGCCTCATCTGGCTGCTGACGCCGAAGCCGGGGCGCGACGGCCACGTCGGCCACGACGAGATCCAGGAGGCCGCGACCACCGCCGGCCTGCACGCGACGAGCACCTTCGCGGTCGCGCCCGACTGGTCGGCCACCAAGCTGGCCAACCGCGGTCGTGGGCGCTGACGCGGTGACCGGCCGGTGACGGCCTCGGCCCCCGAGGTGCGCCGGCGCGCGGGCGACCCCGCTCCCGACTTCACGCTGCCGGACACCCACGGCACGCCCGTGCACCTCGCCGACCTGCGCGGCGAGCCGGTGCTGCTCGTGTTCTTCCCGTTCGCGTTCTCGGGCATCTGCACCGGTGAGCTGTGCGAGCTGCGCGACAACATCGAGGACTTCGAGGCGGCCGGGGTGCGGGTGCTGGGCGTCTCCACCGACCCGGTCTTCACGCTCAAGGCCTGGCACGAGCAGGAGGGTTTCGGCTTCGACCTGCTCAGTGACTTCTGGCCCCACGGCGCCGTCGCCGACGCCTACGGGGTTTTCGACCCCACCAGCGGCCACGCGCTGCGCGGCACGTTCCTCGTCGACGCCGACGGGATCGTGCGGTGGTCGGTCGTCAACCCGCGCGGCCAGCGGCGCGACCTCCAGGCCTACCGCGAGGCGCTCGCCGAGATCTGACCCTGACGAGGGCCGCGCGGCTGTCCGGCGGGCGCTCCGTCGCCGGGTATTCTTTGCTGCGCTGTCCAGGGCCTGTAGCTCAGCTGGTCAGAGCGCCACGCTTACACCGTGGATGTCGGGGGTTCGAGTCCCTCCGGGCCCACCACCCCTCGTTTTACGGTCCTGACCTGCATCTTTGCTCCGACCGCTCGTGGACTCGAGTGGACAGTTCTACCCCCACAGGGGCATTCCTACCCCCACCAGACCCCCACAGGGTTCCGGTGCCGGCGGCACACCTTCCTCGCTGAGGGAGGTGTGTGACGTGACTCGACCTACTTCGCGAAGGCTGTTCGGAGAGCTCGAGGCGCGTCGCAGCCGGAGCACCGGCAAGGTGACCGGCTGGCGCGCGCGGTACTGGGGACCAGACCTCGGTCGACATACGCGGACCTTCGGGGACCGGATGGCCGCCGAGGCCTGGCTCGTCGACGAACGCCGGCTCATCGACCGCGACGAGTGGCTCCCGCCCGACCGGCGCGATGCCGTCGTCGAACGCCTCACGCTTAGCGAGTGGGCCACCGAGTACATCGAGGCCCGGACCCTGGCGCCCGGGACGCTGCGGGACTACTCGCGGATCCTGCGGGTGCACATCGACCCGACGATCGGCACCAAGTACCTCGACGAGGTCACCGTGGCCGACGTCGCGGCATGGCACGCCCGGCTCAAGAAGGATCTGCGAACACGAGCCCGGAACGCGAAGCGGACGACCGACGGCTCGGGGGAGGCCGCGCAGACCTACAAGTTCCTGTCGGCCGTGTTCAAGGCGGCGATCGCCCGCGGGCTGCTCGACGCCTCGCCCGCACGCGTGGTCGCAGGCGGGCGGCACAAGCGGCAGCGGCAGCCGGTGGTGCTCAGCGCGGCGGAGGCCCAGGCTCTCGCTCAGGCGCTGCCCGAACACCTGCGGGCGCTGGCCGATTTGCTGAGCTGGACAGGACTGCGCATCGGCGAGGCCCGCGCGTTGCGGCGTCGGGACGTGGACCTGCGTGACCTGGCGTCGGCGACCGTCAGCGTGGCGCAGAACGTCTCGCAGGGCGGCAAGGGCATCAACGCCGTCGTCGGGCGGGTGAAGACCGACGCCGGCTACCGGACGGTCGCGATCCCGGAGACGCTGGCGCTCGTCCTTAAGGCCCACATCGAGCGGTTCGCCCAGCCCGGACGCGACGGGCTGCTGTTCCCCGGTAGGTCTGGGGGAGTGCTGCCCGAGGGCACCTGGCGGTACGCGTGGATCCGCGCACGCGAGAAGGCGGGTCTGCCCGACGTGCGCACGCACGATCTGCGGCACACCAGCCTGACCATGGCGGCTCGGGCCGGCGCGACCACCGCCGAGCTGATGCACCGCGCCGGGCACTCGGAGGCCCGGGTGGCGATGATCTACCAGCACGCGGCCGCCGACCGGGACCGCATGATCGCCGAACGCATGGCGGCCATGGCTCGCGAGGACGAGCTGGCCGCGCGTCGTGCACGAGGTGCGGCGTCGGGGTGATGAGGGCGGACCGTGGAGAGCATCGCGGTGCCGTCGGATACGGAGTCCACCCGTGGCGCCGTGTGCACACCTGAGTCGTGAAGGGCGGTGCGAGCGCTCCGCCCGGGGAGGAGCGGGATCATGCGATCGTCAGACATCCAGAGGCCGGCGCGAGGCCACGGGAAGCTCGTCGCCCTCGCCGACGCGGCAGAAGAGTTCAGCGTCTCGGTGAAGACGATCCGCAGGCGCATCGCCGACGGCACCGTCACGGGGTACCGCGTGGGCAGGCTCATCCGCGTCGACCTCGATGAGCTGCGCGAGCGGCTCGCGGTGGCCATCCCGGCCACGAAGGGGCACTTCGGGGCGTGACCGCGGGCGGGGCTGCGGTGGCCGTCTGTGCGTCCCGACGTCGCGCCTGCGTGCGAGGCCGCACCTCGGTTTCTCGATCGGGGACTCGCGGGGTTGGCGCCGCCCGTTCGTGGCGCACAACAGCGAACATGCAGGTCGCACGGTGGTGTGGAGTCCGCACCACCGTAGGCTCCCCCAAAAGGCGCGGGCCGGGCGACTCCGCGGCGCCGTTCGTTCTGGCGAGAGGGTTCCGAGCCGGTGCAGAAGTGCGCGGCCAACGACGGTGGTTGTGAATCACCACCACCGTGGCGTTCACCCAGACGAGCGGCACCCCACGGTGGTGACGACTCATCACCACCATCCCTTCCGGTGCAAGGTCCCTGGACCGGAAGGCAGGCGAGGACCCGGCGGGTGCCTGGGTCCGCTCGATCACCGTAGAGGTTCGATCCATGCCGCGGATCGTCCCTCGAGCGCGTTACCGAAAACGTACGGGGTAGCTACCCCGTTCGCACCCTTCGGGGAGGTATCGGTGCAGGTCATCCTGCGTACGGGGATCGGTTGCGCGAGATTCTGATCTTCCGAAGTGACGTTCATTCGAATCCACCGAGGTCGCGAGCTTGGATGTGCTGCCCCGGTTCAATCGGGGAAGGTCATCAAGGGCCACCTCGGGGCGCTCGTCGACGAAATCAGGGTTATCGGACAGGAACGCGTGTGCGAGTTGCATCTGATGCAACACCTCGCATCTCGCGGCGATGGCCGCGTCTGTGCGCCGGTCAGGATTGGGTGTCGCGCTGGGCAGTCCGCAGACGCACCCCTGGCGACCCGTCGATCTGTTTCACGAAGAAGTGCTGATTGGCCTCCGCGTTCAGCACCACCTGCTGCCGCCCGCGACCGGCGACGGACACCTTGCTCTCGGACGTCAGGAGGCCGCCGAGCGCGCCCACGGAGAAGCCGTTCGAACGCCAGAATTGCGCGGCGGACTGGTACGCCTGGCCGTACAGGGACACCACGCCGGCTTCGCGCGCCTGGCCCTCGATCATCTCGACGAGTCCGCCGCCGATCCCGTGACCGGCGTACGGCTCGGCAACCGCGATGGCGTTGATGCACCACCAGGGTTCCTCTACGCCGTAGTCGTCGGCGAGTGCGGCATCGACCCATGCGAAGGCGACGAGGTTCTCCGTTCCGTCGGTGCGCGCGTCGTGCACCACCGGGGAGTACCGGTCGCGTGGGTGGCTCCCAGGGCCGAACCGATCGGTCCGATCCCAGGACGACCGGTCGTGCAGGTGGCTCATGGTCGGCAAACGCCGCCGCGCGAGCTCCTCGATCGCGGGCACGTCACGCTGGCAGCCGATACGCACCTGCAGGTGAGGGTCCTTGGGGGTCGTGCTCTCGCTCACACCGCCAGAACCCTATCCCACCCGCGCCGCCTCCGATCAGGCACTGTTGTGATCCTCGAGCCGTAGTGCATCATCAGGCCCATGCCGCTTCGATCACCGAAGTTCCTCGACGCCGAGACCCTGTTCGCGCTGGCGGACTACGCCGAGGTCGCTGTCCCGATGGCGCAGGAGATCACCGAGCGCACGACCAAGGCGCGCAAGGGCACTGGCCGCGTCGGCCCACGGGCCGCGCAGCTCGGTGGAGAAAGCGGCAGCGAGGTCGAGATCCAGACGAGTTACACGCTCCAACCCCGCGAGAAGGCCGCCGTCAGCAAGGTCCTCGACGGCCTGGTCGCGGGCAACCACGTCGAGCTGCCGCGCGGTGACCTGCCCCTGCACAAGGACCTTCCCCTCGTGCTGGAGGGCACCGCACGACTGACGACCGCGTCGATCGCCGGAAAGCTGCTGTACGTCGCACTGCAGGCGATCCAGTCGTCGGAAACCTCGCTCGACGATCTGGTGTCCGCGAAGATGCCGGACAGCGTCGCCCAGGGCCTCAAGAACGTGTACCTGGGGAACGAGCTGGTCCCGATGCCGATGCTCTTCGAGCTCGAGAGCACCGGGCTCGAGCCCCGGGTCCTCCTTAGCCTGCGTCCTGGGCACTTCGTCGACCAGGCCGTGCCTGACCATGTCGAAGGCGAGGTCGGCGTCCTGGGCACGGTGGAGACACTCGTCTACGATGATGCGTTCACCAGCGCCGAAAAGTGGCTCCTGCACGGCTGGGAGTGGCTCGTGAAGCGCACGTTGATGACCACGATGGACGACACCGTCGCGTCCCTCGCGAACAGCCTCGACGTCGACCTTCCGGTCGACGACGTCCAGGCGTACATCCAGGGCCCCGCCGTGGTTGTTGACGCGGTCGCTGTGTACTAGGCGGACTCTGCACCGCACAGGCCCCGCCCGGCCCAGATGCGCGACCGGCGTGGTGGTCCGGCACCGCGCGGCGTGGTCCGCAGCGTCCGCGCGCTACGGGAACAGTGTGAACTCGTGCTTCGTGTACTCCGTGTCGACCCCGAGTCCTGGAGCGACCTGTTTCGGAGGCCCGGTCCGGGAGCCGTGGTAACGGCCTGCGCACGAGCATTCACATTTCCACAGGGTGTCGGGTGACGCGTTCCAGCACACCTCGACGCACTTGGTCTGTGCCGAGCCGTGCAGGGCCACGCTGACGGGCTGCCCGAGGGCACCTGGGAGCTCGTCCAGCAGCACCGGCAGGTGTTCGCGCGCCACCTCGAAGCACTTCAGGTCCCGGTTGTAGTCAGGCCGTGTCCTCAGACCGCACATGTCCTTGAGCAGCTGGTAGTTGCCGCCGCCGCCGCGGAACGGGAGCCAGACCCGCACCCGGCCATGCAGCGGGCGGACGATCCTGGCCATGCCACGAACGTAGCGCGACTGAAGCGCCTCGACCTGCCGGGCGAGGCGTTCTCACGCCCCCGACCAGCGTTGATTCGGCACAATGGGATCTGTCCGGACCGCTGCGTCCGGGCAAAAGAGAACCCCGGCCGCTTCATGGCTCGTGTCCAGAGAGGCGGATCCGGGGAGTTCCGTTCGAACCTAACACAGGCTGCAGAGATTCCTGTAGAGGTTTCCGTCACGAGTTTCGAGGAGCGGCATGGACCACCAGCACGTCGAAGCGCTGGTGCGCGCGGTCGGCCCGGACCGGTTCGCGTCGTATCTCGCGGCCGCGGCCGACGACCGCGAGTTGGCCTGTCGCCTGTATGTGTGGGACCGGGACCTCTCGGCCGCACTCCTGGCCGACATCGCGATCGTCGAGATCGCCCTTCGCAACGCGATCAATCACCAGCTCGTGGCCGCGCATGGACCGGAGTGGTACACCCAAGACATCGGGCTGGATGCCCGCTCCCGCAACAGCCTCACCACCGCCTGGCGACGGCTCACCAAGAGCGGCCGGCGAGTCCCTGGCAAGGTAATCGCGCAGCTCATGTTCGGTTTCTGGGCCGACCTGCTGGACGCCGGTGGCGAGATCGGCGACGCACCGCAGTCATCCAAGGCCGACTACGAGCAGATGTGGCGCGCCGGGCTCCATCGGGCGTTCCCCGGAGGACGGACCGAGGCAGCGATGCTCGGCGAGCAGTTCACCCGGTCATGGACACACTCCATCGCGTCCACGGTGCACGCCGTGCGCAACCGATGCGCTCACCACGAGCCGCTCATCCGCGGAATCCCCTTGCCCGGGCAGGACCGGCGGATCACCGTGCAGGACGGCTACGACGCCTGCGTCCTGCTGTTGCGAACCATCGACCGCAACCTCGCGTCATGGCTCGAGAGCAGCTCGTCAGTACCGGACACCCTAGGCACGAGACCGACGAGCTGACCGGAGCCGTGGGTCTGCTGCACGGATAGGTGACACCCCCACGTGTGGTGCCTTCGGGTCCTGCTGTAACGGTCCCCATGCTGGCGGACATGTAGAGGGTGTGAGGGATTCCAGAAAGGGGGGCCGGGTGCCGGCGCATGGGCGGTCGGATCCGCCACTCGACGATGGCAGGTTTGCTGCGCTGTTCGAGGAGACCAATGATGCGCTGCTCGCCTATGCCCTACGCCGGGTGGTGGTGCCTGAGGACGCGGCCGACGTTGTCGCTGAGACGTTCTTGGTCGCTTGGCGGCGAATCGACGAGGTGCCAGCGGGGCCTGAGTCCCGCGCTTGGCTTTTTGGTGTCGCGAGGAGGGTCCTGGCCAATCATCGGCGCGGTGAGCGGCGTAGGAATGCCCTGGCTGATCGGCTGCGATCTGAGATTGAGCTGATCGTGCCGAGTCTCGATGCGGGAGGGCTGAGCGAGGTCGAGCGCGCACTCGAGTGCCTGAACGACGACGACCGGGAGCTCCTTCGCCTGGAGGCCTGGGATGGCCTGGCCCGTGACGAGATAGCCCGTGCCCTTGGTCTGACGCGTCCCGCTGTGAGGGTGCGCCTCCATCGCGCACGCAAACGTCTCCGTGAAGAGCTCGATCGCGGCGCCAGCCCGCCACCTCAGCTGCGGCCAACACCTGAACCGTCTCGGCCCGCTCACACGGCAAGCAAGCCGCAGCTCCGACGACCGAATCGCGAAGTGCTCGCGAGCAAGCCACGAATAGAGGAGGCGTGATGCGAGACGTGAGAACGGAGCTACGGGCCGCAGACCCCCTGCGCCATGCCGACCGGTCTGCGATCGCGCCCGAAGCCTGGAGCGACCTTCGAACAAGGATCGAAGCAACACCCGCCCACGCGCCCTCGCCCGCGAGGATGTCGCGCCAGGTCACCGGAAAGCGGCGCAAGCGTGTGATCGTGACGAGCGCGGTTGTTGGGACGTTGGCCCTCGGCGGCGTGGCGTACGCAGCGATCGTCCAGGAGCCAACGGGTGTGGTGTCGTGCCGTCCGGATGGGGGCAGCGAGACGAACGGGGCGCTCTCAACGCCCTTGGCCACGGGAGATCCGATCGCCGACTGCGCAAACGCGCTCGAAGATGCCGGGAACCCCGACATCAAGAACCCTGTCGCGTACCAGGACGGCAGCCTAATTGTCGTGGTCCCGTCCAACCTTGTGCCAGACGGCGTCACCCCGATCGACTCTCGCTACGTCGTACGTCCCGAAGTTCGCGAGCTCGAGAGCAGCCTGCAGGACTGGGTCGACGGCGGGTACGTCTGCCGTGATGTCGACGAACAGCGTGCCTGGGCCGAAGGGGAGCTGAAGAGGCTCGGACTCGACGACTGGTCGGTCGTGCGTGCACCAGACAGCGTGAACGACTCCTCGAAGCCGTGCGCGCTCATCACCGACGAGACCAAGGGAGTCCTTCAGATTCGTGCAGCCGAGGACCAGCACTCCATCGTCTTCGAGGACGGGGAGTGGCCACTGTCCGACGACCTTCATGCGGCGTTCAAGGGCGATTGCCTTTCGCTCGACGAAGCGGGCAAGCTCGCTGACGAACTGATCTCGAAGTACTACGAGGAGACGTGGCCCACGACGCTAGTGCCTGACGAGACCAGTTCCTGCGCTCGAGTGGACGCCACCATCGGAGGGGACGTGCAGGTCATCGTCTACGGCCCGACCAAGAGCTAGCCCCCCGAGCGCAGACGGCGTCGTCCCCGCAGCGAAGAAATTTCACCCGCTCCTGCGGTGGTGCGGTCCAAGCGCAAACCCTAGGTTCGGACGCGCCGGGGCAAGTTGCCCCTGGATACCGCTCACCGTGGGACGACGTCGTCTGCGCCAGGTCGTGGACAGCGCTGTCCCCGACCTCGAAGGAGCCCTTGTGCCGAAAACACTCACACGTAGGCAGCGCCTCGTACGCCGAATCGCAGTGATACTCGGAACTCTCTCGTTGACGGCGACTATCGCTCCTGCAGCCAGCGCCGCCACCATCCAAGGGTGTACGCAGGGATATGCGTGCTTCTACCACAGTGCCGACTACGGATTCCCCCGGGATGCGTACGCCAATAGCATGACCAACGTCGGAAATATTGGCTACGGCGCCGTTAGCAACGGCTCCAAATGCCGCACGCTCTGGTACAAGGGCACGGGCTACAGCGGAGAATGGTTCTACATGCTTCGCGCACTCGACCTCTCCAACTACAAGGATCCCTACCTTCGCAACGGTGCTGGCACAGGGAAGTACTCGAGCAACAACTTCGAGAAGCAAGTTAGCTCGCTTCGATTCACCGACTGCATTTCCTGAACCTCGGAGGCTAGACCAATGAAAAAAGTCCACAAGTCGGCGATGTTCGCGGCGCTAGCGGGGACCACGGCTGCAGTGGTTGCACTGTCGATCTCTGCCGGCACCGCCTCGTCTGAGAATCTTGCCGAGCCGGGACCGCTGGTAGCAGGCGCCGCCAAGGTCGACCTGGCGGCTGGGAAGATCACACGCCCTAGCGAAGAGTACTTCCCCACGCAGCAAGAGCACGAAGCGATCTTCAACGCACACACGTTGGCAATCGCCAACTGCGCGGAGCGCAACGGCATCGCCTATCACTACGGTGAGATCATTCCGGAGACCGAAACCGACCGTGACTACGGCCTGTGGGTCCCCGCCGCGGCGAAGCAGGCAGGATATGCTCCCGTCGAATCGGAGGAGAAGAAGCAGGCTGTCGCCGAGACGCTCTCCGGAGAGTCGGATGTCGAGATCAGCGACGCCGACTTCGCAAAGCTCGAGCAGAACTGCGCCAACGACCCGGACGTCCTGCGCCTCACCGAACACAAGGGAAGCGGCCCCTGGTCTGAAGGTCTGGGCAACGCGTGGACGGCGTTCCAGTCTTCCGATGTTTACAACACCATCCGCAATGAGTGGGCCAAGTGCCTCAGCGGGAACGGCATCGATGCCGCCTCCGACACCAGGACCCTTGACGCGGCAGTCCCCAGGGATGCCTACCTGACCTCGTCCGCTGCAACACGAGACGTCGCAATCGTGGACGCGAACTGTAAGCAGAGCATCGACATGATCCAGCGCCTTGCCGATCTCCACGCCGCATACGAGGCCCCCGTGCTCGACGAGTGGAGCTCCGAGCTGTCCGCCCTGCACGACAAGTACGAGCAGCAGGTTGCGGACGCAGAGGCCTACCTGGCCAAGAACGGCCACTAGACAAGGAATATCTCTCCTAGACACGCCTGAGGGGCAGGGCCCGCCGAGATCCGCGGAACTCTCCGCGGTCGAAACGGGTCCTGCCCTTGCGCGAGTCGGATTTTCGACCCGCCCATCGTTCCTACATTTATCGTCCCCCTCAAGTCCCTGCTGAACACGAACAGCTCGAACTACGGGGCCTCGCGGTCCCGGAGGGCCTCGTCGATGAAGCGCTCAACCGTCAGGTCGCGTCCGTGGCGCGGCTGATGGGTGTAGAACCGCGGCAGGCGCTGTGTTATGCGCCGGACGACGCGGGAGAGCGGGTCGCGACCGTGCTGGCCGAAGGGCTCACCGGGGCACACAAGAACGGGCATACAGGGCGTATCTGACATAACGACGGTTATCGTTAGCTAAGAGTGCGAGCTGCATCTGATGCAAGAACCCGCACCTCGCGACGAGATCCGCGTCTGTGCAGGTCAGGGCGCCTGCCGCTCTGTCGTGGCGTGGCCAGAGATCCCCTAGTCCTTGCCGTGTCGCCGCAGTTCACCGCAGGTTTCGTGCATCTGATGCAGGATTCCTCGGAAGGACGGCCGTCGTTCAGGCGGGAGGCTGGTCCAAGACCAACTGGTGATCCCACTCGCGACCAAGGACGGCCGAGAGCAACTCATCGCTGCTGCCTACGCACCACGGAGACACATCAGGATCGAGGACGGCAAGCTCTACAGGTGCCGCCAACATCCCCCACGGCTCGACAGCGTTCGCGAGTCGACCGCTGAGCCGCAATTCCGCATACTCCGGCTTCCACCAGACCTTCGCGGCGTGCTGCAGATCATTGGGATGGACCCCGACCCAGACGCCGAATCGAACGGAATACCCGCCAGTCAACTGCACGGGGAGTAGTGCCCGAACGAACGCACCCATCGAGGGCACCTGCATCATGACCGACTCCGAAGCGGAGGGACCACTCATCCAGAACCCGTCGGTCTCCTCGCGCTCGGGGAGGTTCAGCACAGGATCGGGAAGTGAGAACCGAACGTCACGCTCATGCGCGGCCAGCTCGCGTCCGCACGAGGGACAGGTAGAAGCCGTCATCCAGCGAATGCTAGCGCCTCTAGCCCCCGCAATCTGGCGGATCCTCGTCCCATCAGGTTCGGTCACGACGGCCCTGGACCGCCACTCAGACGAGAGGAACTCGCACGTCACGAGCACGCGCCTCTACCAGCTGACTAGTGCGAGTTGCTTCTGGTGTAAGGGGTCGCACGATCACAGGCGACGGACGGCCGGCTTTCGCTGTGCGTGCCGCCCGTCGCCGTGCAGCGCCGTCAGTTCGCCAGGTGCGTGGTGTAGAACTCGGTGAGCTTGTCGACGGCCTGGGCGACGTGCTCGTCGCGGTAGTAGAGGTCGACGTGGGTGGCGTCATCGATGTCGAAGGGCTCGGCGTTCTCTCCTGCCTTGGCGGGTGCTCGACGCGATCACCGACGCACCTGCCTTCGTCCACACCTCCACCGGAGATCTCCTCGCCGCGAATGCCCTCGGCCGAGCCGTGTTCTCCCCGCTGTACGACAGCGACGTCACGTCACGGGCTGCCCCGAGCACGCCCCGGTTCCTGTTCCTCGATCCTGCGGCACGGGACTCCTTCACCGAGTGGGAGGACTCCGCGGCGGACACGGTCGCCCACCTTCGCGCCACCGACGGCGAGCACCCGGACGACCCCGTGCTGCAGGCCCTCATCCACGACCTCCGTCGCGACAATGAGGTCTTCCGTGGGCTGTGGAGCTCGCACGACGTCCGCTACCACCACGTCGGATTCAAGGCGATCCATCACCCCGTTGTTGGCGACCTCGCACTCACCTACGAACAGATGCCGCTCCCGGCCGACCCAGGACAGAGCCTCGTCGTCTACGGCGCGGAACCCGGCTCACGGACGGCTGATGCGTTCCGTCTCATCGCGAGTTGGTCGGCCAGGCGCAGCAGCCACAGCAACTGACGTCTCCCGCGGCCACCTGATCCAAGACCAGGAACTCGCACCTCACGAGTACGCACCACTACCAGTCGACTGGTGCGATGCATCTGATGCAAGAACGCGGGCTAAGCGCGGCGGGTGAAGGTGCTTCGGGCACTCGATCCGTCGCCAACAGCCGAATCAGGTCCCAGGCCCCGCAGAGGCCCCGCTGAGCCGTTAGCCGTCGGGTCACCGACGCGACCAAGGCTGTGCATCAGATTCGGGAAGCTGAGGGTAGGCAATTCAATGCCTCGAACCGACTCAAATCAGCCCACCGAGGCGATCGCGCCTCCGCGGAGGTAGGCGACGGTCGCGAACGAAGAAATACAGGCTGACCAAAATAACCATGACGCCCACGACACCGAGGGCGAACCCCTTCCATACCTCGACTTCTTCGGATGCGTTTCGCACAGAAAAACCCATGATATCGAGCGGAACGGATGCGATCATCGCACCGAACGCAATGGCGCAAGCACGGGAATCATGGTGCGCGATACCAAGTAACATAAATGCGAAGCCGAGGATAACGGCAGGACCAGGAAAATGAACCACCAGACTAACGACTCCTAGGAGCAAGCAGGCCAGGGTAACGACGGCATAGCCAGAAGTACTAGGCGTGACACCAGTCCTTTGTCCCGCCAAGTACGCAGCCAAGCGTGCGACAAGAACCGTAGCGACAGGAATAGCCATGGCCAGCACGTAAGATTCCGGGTGTCCAGCGACAACAAGCATGGAGAGGGCCGAGTAGCCAACTCCTGCCGTGAATGTCGGCAGTCCTCGCAGGATCGCCATTGACCGAGCCGTGTCGCCGTCAGTGCACCCCTTCGTCATGAGCAGATGCTACCACCCAAGCCCTTCCCGAACATTTCTCATGACCGGTGCCCGGTGCGGGTGAATCCTAGGGCCGGCCGAGCCAGCCCTCCACCACGGAATCCCCGCGAGCTAACGTCCTGCGCACGCCCGGAAACGTCATCTGAACCGCCACCTTCCGCGGAACTGTTGGCACCCGCTACCAGAACAGCTCTGGCGGACAACCGAACGCGCGCGGCCTATTGCCGGCAACTAGGCATTGCTACTGTGATCTATCTCACACCCCAGAGGGTTGCCCCCAACGCATCGTCGTGCCACCTTTTCCCTGCCATATCTGGTGACGCAAAGGAGCGCACGTGCAACCGGTTACTCATCCCGCCAGAAATCGTTGTCTAGCATTCATCGTCGCATTGTCTGCTTTCACGCTGGCGCTGGCCGGCGCCCCGGCGGCATCTGCTTCGCCGGAAGAACTCTCTAGTTCGGACCGTGAGGAACTGAGTCAGTTCTTGAACGAGAATGGGGTTTCTCCTGCGGTTCAAGAGGAGTTGTTCCAGAAGCTGGAACATGGTGAGATGTGGGACTCCATGAGTGAGATGGAACCCGTATCCACAACCAGCGCGACCGACGCGAACGTCGTGAAGGTCACGTCGGTTTTTGCCGACGGATCAATCTCTGTCGAAGAGGTTGAGAAGCCCGGCGAAGCTAGTCCTGGTCAAGTCGCGCCCCTATCGGTGGGTGGCTGCCAGTCAAGTTCTAGCGGATCAGGGTATGTCAGCCGATACGATTGCAAAGCATCTGCTTCGACCGGCATTATGACGATGGGGTTCTACATCTCCTACACGCTGGTTCAAGGGGGTTACGACTACATTTTCGATGTTCACTCCCCGTTCCGCAGTGTCGTGACTGGCACGGCGACCACGGCGAAGGCGTCGATCGTCAAGGCGCGCGAGAACTCCACTGGTTCGTCATGGGCAAAGTCCGTGAGTACGTATACCGGTTTCGCGGGAGCGCCTTCTGGCACATACGAGATGCGAGCACTTGTCGGCAAGGACACGGCATGGACCCGGTGGGCACGAAAGGGAGCAGAGAGTTGAACATTCTTCGTAAGATTTCAGGGGCAGCGCTGCTTGGCTCCCTAGTTGTTGCGTCCGCGGTTGTTCCTGCAGCGGCAGCGGACGATGGTCTCGGTGAGACTCGAGACTTCTGGACAAAGTACGGGGTTTCGGCCTCTGTCCAGGAAGACCTCGCGCACAAGTTCTTGACGACTGGGTCGATTGATGCAACTGAAGCGTACACTGAGCCTGTCTCTGTGACTTCGGGGACCTTTGACGGCGTCCCGGCCAGCGTCGCTACCTTTGCTGACGGCTCAATTTCCGTGACGTCGGCGGAAGGCCCGACTGAGAACGCAAGCGGCACGATGTCGGCGCTGTCAGCGGCCGTTACAGGATGCGACGCGGTGTCCGGAAACGCCGCTGTGATGCGGTATAGTGGGTGCAAAGTGGTTGGCGATAACGGCATCTACCGTATCGGGTTCAAGGTCACCTACGAAACGTACTTTGGTGCAGCGAACGCGGCAATCAAGGGTGCCGGTAGTGCTGACGCGTCGTCTGGAACCGGAACGATCAGCGACCCTGAGCGTGTGCTGTATCGGACGCAGTCCACTCGCACCACTAAGGCGGCCGTGAAGTACCACTCCGACTACAAGGCGTGGAGCAACCTCCACCAGACCGACGTCTACCTTGGGTTCTGGCTCACCTATAATGGGGTGCGGTCGGTCACCACAAGCTGATTCTTTGAGCTATGCATTCGGGGCGAGCCCACGACTTGTAGTGTCGTGGGCTCGCCACGGCTTTCTCCCGACTGAACCGCCGCTCCGGAACGAGGGTGAGAGGCGTGACGGCCGAGAACACTTACCGGTACGACGATGGCCGGCGCCGATGCCGGCTCGACCGGGCCTCGGCCGCGCGCAATGCGCGGGGGGCCGCACGGGACTGGGCTATGCCTCGGCGTCCTCAGGTCCGACCTGCCCCCTGGCGATGGCGTCTCGCGCGGCCGCGTACTGCCGCTCGATGTACTCCTCGAGCTTTGCCCGCTCGATGCGCCACACTCGCTTCGGCCCGACCTGGATCGCGGGGACCTCGCCGGCTTGAGCGGCGTGTACACCGCCGTCTCCGTGATCGCGAGCTCCTCGGCGATGTCCTTTACGGACAGGAAGCCTGGCGAGGTCGTCATGCCGCCAACCTCTCAGCGCGGGCGCGGCGAGCGACGCGCTTGTCCACAGGCCACCATCTGACTTGGGTTCGATGCCTACCTTGAAAACCCGTGAACCCGGCATATCGGGCCTAGCAAACAAAATTGGGTTCATCGGCACAGAACGGTGCGAGTTGATTCCGTCGACGCGGGACGCCGCCGCCGTCCGCTGGTCAGGGCCGTGACCAGCGTCGATTCAGACGCCGAGCATCATCAGAATCACCGGCAGCGAGTTGCTCACGAGGGCCACCGCCGCGATGACCCCGAGCATCAACGCCACCATCTTCCAGAGCGCGACCCTCTTCGGCTCGGGTCGCTGATGCGTCGCCATGCTGTGAACCTACCGCTCAAAATCGACCGTTTCTGACACGGCCGGACCGCGCGCTCGACACGCCGTCGACACGCGGCTCAGAAACCTGGTTCAAAACCCCTGCTGGTTCAGAACCCTGGAACAGCGATTTCGCTTCGGTCCCGAACGCGGACTGCCAGCGTGCCCAGAGCCTGCCTCGACAACCAGGTGTGCGGTCGTCGCCGGCCAAGTCCACCGACCGTGCCGGGCTCCTGCCGTACGGCGAGGGAGGCCGACAGGCGTCGCAGCTTGTCGACCCGCGAGTGTGAGCGCGGGCGTTCACACCTCTGGCACCCGAGGCGGGTCGAGCTCCACACCTGTCAGGTGTGACGGTCTCGCTGCGGGTGATCTCGGCCGGGCAGGGGTACGCGTACCTGCTGCGGTCGGTCGTGACCGGTGACGGGTACGAGCCGCGGGCGTCGGCGTTCACGCGGTACTTCACGGAGGCGGGTACGCCGCCCGGGGTGTGGATGGGGCGCGGGGTCGAGCACCTGGGCGGCGGCATACTGGAGCCGGGGATGACGGTGACACCGGCGCAGCTGCAGGCGCTGCTCGGTCACGGCGTGGACCCGGTGACCGGTGAGCCGCTGGGGCGGCCGTTCCGCGAGTACCCGACGGCAGCTGAGCGCGCCGCCGACCGCATCAAGAGCGTCGATCGTTCGCTTCCTGCCGCAGAGTTCGATGCCGAGGTGGCGCGGATCCAGACGCAGGAGACGGCGCGCGGGAGCCAGACGGCGACGGCGGGGTTCGATCTGACGTTCTCGGTGCCGAAGTCGGTGTCGGTGCTGTGGGGCCTGGCGGACGCGACGACGCAGGACCTCATCGTCGCGGCACATCACGATGCCGTCGCGCAGGTGCTCGACTTGCTCGAGCGCGAGGTGGCCGCCACTCGCACGGGGCACGGGGGAGTAGCCCAGGTCCCGGTCGTCGGCGTGGCGGCGACGGCGTACGACCACTGGGATTCGCGGGCGAACGACCCGCAGCTGCACACGCATCTGGTGGTCTCGAACAAGGTGAGGGCCGCTCACGACGGCCGGTGGCGCACGCTGGACTCCCGCGCTCTGCACCACGCGGTCGTCGCGCTGTCCGAGCATTGCAACGCCGTCCTGGCTGACCGGCTGACGAACACGTTCGGCGTCGGGTGGGAGCGCCGCCAGCGCGGGCCCGACAGGTCGACGCAGTGGGAGATCGCCGGAGTCCCGGACGACCTGCTGGCGGAGTTCTCCTCCCGCAGCCGGGACATCGACGTGGCGACGGACCGCTTGATCGACCAGTACGAGGTGGCGCACGGGCGTCGGCCATCGCCCCGCGCGATCGTGAAGCTGCGTGCCCGAGCGACCCTGGCCACCAGGCCGGAGAAGACGATCCATTCCCTGGCCGATCTGACTGCCGGATGGCGACAGCGCGCCGAGCGGCTGACCCGCCGCGACCCGGCCGCGTGGGCACGGAACCTCACGACGGCGCGGACCGCCCCCGTGCTGAGGGCGGATGCCCTCTCGATGGACGTCGTCGACCAGGTCGCGGCCGAGGTCGTGGCGGCCGTATCGGAGAAGAGGGCGACGTGGCAGTACTGGAACCTGTGGGCGGAGGCGTCACGGCGGACGATGGGGTGGCGGATGGCAACCGCCGAGGACCGTGAGCAGGTCATGGCGCTCGTGGTGGACGCCGCCACCCGGCGTTCCGTCCAGCTCACGCCGGGCGAGCTGGCCGGCAGCCCCGCGGCGATGCGTCGCCCCGACGGGACGAGCACCCTGCGCCCGCAGCACAGCGAGAAATTCACCAGTCATGAGCTGCTGGCGAGGGAGGACCGGCTCCTGCGCCTCGCGGACGACGCCGGCGGGCAGGCTGTCGAGCGGAGGATCGCGGCGCGCGTCGTCGCCGGCGGCACGCCCGACGGCGTCCGGCTCTGCGCCGAGCAGGCTCGCGCCGTCGCGCGGCTGCTCACGTCAGGTCGGCGGCTAGATGTGCTCGTCGGTCCGGCCGGCACGGGCAAGACCACGGCGATGTGTGCCCTGGCGGCGGGGTGGATCGCAGCGCAAGGGCGGGGGAGCGTCGTCGGATTGGCGCCGTCGGCCGCAGCGGCCCAGGTGCTGGGAGAGGATCTCGGCATCCGCTGCGACAACACGGCGAAGTGGATCCACGACCACCGCCGTGGGCGCGCGGACTTCGCTCCGGGGCAGCTCGTGATCCTCGACGAGGCCACGCTCGCCTCCACGCGCGCCTTGGACACCATCGCGTCCCGTGCCGCGCAGGTCGGCGCGAAAGTCGTCCTCGTCGGCGACCCGGCCCAGCTGCAGTCCGTGGGCGCCGGCGGCGCCTTCGCGATGCTGGTCTCGGCGCACGGTGAGGACGTGCCGCGGCTGACCGAGGTGCACCGATTTGTGCACGACTGGGAGAAGTCCGCCTCGCTGCGTCTGCGGGACGGCGACCCGGCCGTCATCGACCAGTACGAGTCGCACGGGCGCATTCGTGAGGGCAGCACCGACGAGATGGTCGACGCCGCCTACACCGCCTGGCGCCATGACGCCGAGCACGGCAGGGCGAGCATTCTCGTGACCGAGTCGGCCGAGACGGTCGGACGGCTCAACGACCGCGCCCGCGCCGAACGCATCCGCTCCGGCCTGACGTCGGCCGGTCGCGACGTCGTCCTGCGCGACGACGTCCGCGCGTCCGCGGGCGACGTGATCGTCACGCGCCGCAACGACCGCCGCCTACGCATGGGTTCGAACGGATGGGTGCGCAACGGCGACCGCTGGAAGGTGACACATGTGCGCCTCGACGGCGGGCTGGAGGTCCGGCCCGAGGGGCGACGGCGGGGGAGCGTGGTGCTGCCTGCGGGCTATGTCGTCGAACACGTCGACCTCGGCTACGCGGTCACGGCCCACCGCGCTCAGGGCCTGACGGTGGACACGGCGCATGTGGTCGTCTCGCCGTCGAGCACCCGCGAGAACCTCTACGTGTCCATGACGCGAGGCCGCTACGCGAACACCGCCTACGTGGCCCTTGACCGGTCCGACGTGCTGCACGCCACCCCGCCTGCCCCGAACGTCACCGCGCGCAGCGTCCGCTTTGGCGTGCTGCACCACACGGGCGCAGAGGTCTCGGCACACCAGGCGACCGAGAGCGAGCAGACGCGGTGGGCCGGGATCGCCCAGCTCGCCGCCGAGTACGAGGCCATCGCCACCGAAGCGCAACGTGACCGCTGGACCCGCGTCGTCCGACACGCCCTGCGGGACGTCGGCCGGCTGACGCCGGCTGAGACCGACCGGGCGATCCAGTCGGAGGCGTTCGGCGTGCTGGCCGCCGAGCTACGCCGAGCCGAGGCGGACGGCCACGACGTCGAAGCCCTGCTCCCGCGACTCGTCGCCCGGCGCTGCCTCCTCGACGCCGACGACGTCGCCGCCGTCCTGACGGCTCGACTGGACCGCGCCGCCGGACGCCCGGCGCGATCCACCACCCCGGACCTCGTCGCGGGACTCATCCCCGCCGCCCGCGGCCCGCTGGATGACGACGTCGCACAGGGTCTCGCCGTGCGACGGAGCCTCATCGAAGCCCGCGCCCGGGCACTCGCCGAAGCCGCCGTGGGCGACCACGCGCCATGGGTACGAGCCGTCGGCTCTCGACCGCAGAGCGTCCGCGAACGTGATCGCTGGCTTGTCGACCTCTCGATCGTCGCCGCCTACCGCGACCGATACGACATCGCTGGGCCAGAGCCGCTCGGCACCCGCACCGCGTCGCTCGTGCAGGACCGCGATCGCAGGCGGGCGGCAGTGGTTCTGCAGCGTCTGACGCATTTCGACGAAGGAAGCACTGCTCGTGATCGCAGAGGCGTCCGCCGCGCTGTCGGTGTCGGCATCCAAGGGCGCTAGGGGTGTCTCCGAATGCCTGACGCGCCCAGGGTCTGCCTGTGGAGCCCTGCTTTGACCTCGGCGCCTCGCGATGCTGGCCGAAGGACGGGCCTGCAGCCCCACCGTGTCGGTGGTCGTCGGCATACTCGGTGCCGGTGCGCTCGCTGGTCGCGTGCGCTTCGAAGATTCTTGGGCGATCGGAGCGAGTTGACCGACGAAGACGCCGCGACAGCCGGCCCCGACCGGTACTTGCTCGCGCAGGTGCGCGAGTCGTTCGGACGTGTGGCGTACACCCACAAGACCCACGAGAAGCAGGCGGACATCTGCTTCGCCAAGCACCGCCTGCAGCAGGGTGTGCTCATTGCGCTGACCGCGATCAGCTCGGGTACCTTCCTCGTCGCGGTGATGAGCCATTTCGCTAGCACGACGGTGACCAGCTTCGTGACCTCGACCGTCGCCGTCCTGGTCACGTGGGTGACGCTCGGGGCGAAGACGTTCCGGTTTCACGAGGAGGCCGAAACGCACCGAGACAGCGCGGCGCGGCTGTGGGACGTGCGTGAGTCCTACATCTCGCTCATCGCCGACCTGATGTCCGGCGAGATCTCGGACGCTGATGCCAGGGCGCGTCGCGATGAGCTGCAGGAGGCTGCTCGCGAGATCTACTCCGGAGCACCGCGGACGAGTAGCAAGGCGTATTACAGGGCTCAGGACAAGCTGAAGAACAACGAGGAGCTGACGTTCAGCTCCCGCGAGCTCGACCTCCTGCTCCCCGCGGCGCTGCGGCTCAACGAGAGCGAGGCCGGACGATGAAGACCTCCGAGATCTTCGACGGACTGCTGGCGAACCTCAAGGTGGGGGACAAGGCCGCGACGGTCAGGGCTCGCCGGGACGAGATCACCAAGGCCCTGAACAAGTACTTCCGCGACAAGGACGCGTGCGTCGACTACAGGCTGATGATCGGCTCGTTCGGACGGCACACGGCGATCAAGAGCATCTCCGACCTCGACATGGTTTTCATCCTGCCGTCGGGGCTGCGCGACGACTACAACGACGCCAACGGACCGCGTCGCATGCTTGAGCGCGTCCGAGACGTGCTCAAGGCGCGGTACCCGAGCACGATCGTCCGGGTCGACCAGTGCGTCGTGCGGGTTCAGTTCACCACGAACGCGTTCAAGTTCGAGGTCCAGCCGGCGTTCGAGAATGACGAGGGTAGCTTCGACTACCCCGATACCAAGGCCGAGTCCTGGAAGACCACCAAGCCGCGCGCGGAGATCGCGGCCACGACGGAGTGCAACGACCGCACCTCGACGAACATGCGCCACCTCGCCCGGATGGCCCGAGCATGGAAGAACACGTCCGGCGTCAACCTGGGCGGTCTGGTCATCGACACGCTGGTCTACAACTTCTTCCAGCAGACCAGTGCGTACGACTCGGCGAACACCGGCTCGTTCGACCTGATGGCCCGTGACTTCTTCGAGTTCCTCAAGGACGAGCCCGAGAAGGACTACTACCAGGCCCTCGGAAGCCGGCAGCGCGTCTACGTCAAGGCCAAGTTCCAGGCCAAGGCGAAGAAGGCTTACAACCGCTGTGTCGACGCGATCGAGAACGAGGGCAAGACCGCGGCGGCCAAGAAGTGGCGCGAGGTCTTCGGCACCAGCGTGCCGCTGACATCCGCCGAGGCTGCTCTCCAGGCGTCGGCAGAAGGCCAGGACCGGAGCGGCGAGCAGTTCATCGAGGACCTGTACCCGGTCGACATCCGCGAGACGCTGACCGTCGACTGCGAGGTCACCCAGGACGGCTGGCGACCGCGGTGGCTGCGTGTGATGAACCGCAGCGGGATGCCCCTCTTGGCGGGCAAACGGTTGAAGTTCAAGGTCACCAACTGCACGGTCGAAGAGCCGTACTCGCTGAAGTGGAAGGTGCTGAACCGCGGCGAGGCAGCCGAGCGGCGACGCATGACCCGTGGTGACATCATCTCTTCGACGGGTCTGGGTACTCGCATCGAGCACTCGAGCTTTCGAGGTGAGCACGTCGTCGAGTGCTTCGCCATCAAGGATGGGGTCGTCGTCGCCCGAGACCGCATCGACGTGCCGATCACCACCACCCGCGCGGAGTGACGCCGGTGTAAGCAGCTTTGGCGCGATCGTCCCGGCGAAGCCGACGGCAGACGATCAGAGGCGTTTGCGCACCCGTCGGGGCTGCCGGTGGAGGTGCTAGGTCGGACGAACTGGCGTCAGCGAGTCGCCACGAGTGCACGAGCGCGGCCCGTGGGTGCGGCTCCGTTCTTCCGTGGCACCGTGGGTCCATGCAGTCTTGCTCACCTTCCTACCCCCGCTGGACCCCCGCGGACGGCACTGGGAGAGCAAAGACGCAGGTCAGGAACACTTCCGAGGCTTACACCGTGGATGTCGGGGGTTCGAGTCCCTCCGGGCCCACCACCCCGCATTTCTTGCGCTGACCTGCGGCTTTGCTCCCACCGCTCGTGGACACGGCTGGACACCAGCTCCCCCGAATGGCCGTTCATTCCCCCGCCACACCCCCGCGGGGGAATGGCGGAGCGCCCCCACCTTCCTCGCGGGAGGGGTGGCAACGGTGGCCGGTACATCGGCCCGGATGCCGCGGGACCACTCGCGGATCCTGCGGGTGCACATCGACCCGACGACCGGTACAGCCCCACGGTCTGGGCGCACACGAAGCGCTCTCGTCTCACAGAGCCAGACGGGCAACGCTCAACGTCTGGTCTCGTATCGTGTCAGGACCACACCACCGGGGAACTCTCGCCTCTCCACCAGATCAAGGCTCACCCAGTGCTCGAGCGCCGTGAAGAACGGTCTGCCGGCACCCACGAGCACCGGGTGGGTGACGATCGAGTACTCGTCGATCAGTCCGGCGCGCATGGCGGTCGCGGCGAGCGTGGGGCCGCCCCCGATGTCCAGGGGGCCGCCGTCCTCGGCCTTCAACCGGGTGATCTCGTCGACGACGTCACCGGTGACCACGCGGGCGTTCCAGCCGACAGGCCTCGGCGTCGAGGAGAAGACCACCTTCGGCATGTCTCGCCAGCGGCGGGCGAACTCGACCTGGGCCGGGGTGACGCCGGGCTGCTGATCGGCGGTCGGCCAGTGCGAGCTCATCGTCTCCCACAGCCTGCGCCCGTACAGCGCCAGGCCGGTTGCGGCGACCCGATCGGACCACCACTGGAACCACTCGTCGCTGGGCCGGCTCCAACCGAGGTCGTCGTCCGCCGCGGCCACGTAGCCGTCCAGGCTCACGTTCATCCCATAGGTCAGCTTCCGCATGTCATCTCCTGAGTGTCGATCGTCGGTGGTCGACAGGCTCGATCGGTGTGCCTGCCGGGAGGCGGTAGAACGGCGTCGGCGCCCTCTCAGCCGAAGAACGCCAGGGCGATGCAGCCCAGGCCGAGCGGGACATCGAGGAAGAGGCAGGCCTCCGCCATCGACCGGGGCACCACCTGGTCCCTCCGGTGATGGACGACGTCCCACACGCCGTGGCCGGCGAGCGCGAGCCCCGCGACCACGAGACCGGCCTGGGGTCGATCGCCAGCGCGGTCACGGCCACGGCTCCGAAGCCGACGAGCGCAAGTGCTTGCGGCACTGCGGCTCGCGTCGCCCCGCGCGTCGCGCTGACGATGAGGAGCATCAGGGCGGTGGTGCCCACCCCCGTCCACCAGGGGATCCCCGCGGCCTCGCTCGCCACGATCACGAGCGACGTGCCGAGGACGCTCGCCCACGCGACCCATCGGCGCCCGAACGCTGCCGCGGCCAGGTAGCAGAGCGCAGCCGCGCTCACCCCGATGGCAAGCGTGGCGCGGTCACCCACCCCGGTCGCGAGCAGAGCGGCCGCGACGCCCAGGCCCAGCGCGGCCGGCCAGCGGCTCACGACGCGGCGCACGATTGCGCCGGACGACGGTTCCAGGGCGGGTGCCGCGGTGCTCGTACGAATCGTGGGTTCCGCGCTCATGTCGTCCTCGCTCCGTCGGGTGGGTGGTGCGTCGTGCAGCCGCGACCTCGTGGACCCAGGCTCCCTCTCGATTCGGGTACGCCCCGGGGGTACCGTCTGGAGGTGTCCAGATCCTTGGACCAGGCGTCGCGAAATCGGGGTGGGGCTCATGGACGAGCGTGTCGTCGCGGTCATCGGGTACGCCGGTGCGGAGCTTCTCGACATCGCCTGCGTGACCTCCACGCTGGTCCTGGCGAATCGGCTCGGCGCCCGTCCCGGGTACCGGCTCGTGCTGCTCACGCCGGGGAATGCGCCTGTCGCGTGCGACTCCGGCCTGGTGCTGGCGAGCCAGGGCTCCTTGCAGCGCTGGGTCGAGCCGGTCGACACGGTCGTCGTGACCGGCGGGCTCGGGCACGAGGACGCCGGAGCTGATCAGCTCGTGGTCACGCACGTCCGTCGGCTCGCCGCGCTGAGCCGTCGGGTCGCATCCGTGTGCACCGGGGCGACGGTGCTCGCGGCGGCAGGTCTGCTCGACGGGCGCCGTGCGACCACCCACTGGCGGTTCGCGGACCGGCTCGCCCGCGACTACCCGGCCGTCCGCGTCGACCCGGCGCCGATCTACGTCCGGGACGGTCGCGTCTACACGTCGGCCGGCGTGACCAGCGCCCTCGATCTGACGCTGGCGCTGGTCGAGGAGGACCACGGCCCGGAACTCGCGCGCCGCCTCGCCCGGGATCTCGTGACCTACCTCCAGCGTCCGGGGAACCAGGCGCAGATGAGCTCGTTCACCGCGGCGCCGCAGGTGCGCGACGCGTATGTCCGGTCGGTCACGGACCTGGTGACCACGCAGCTCGACGCCGATCTCTCGCTTCGTGCGTTGTCCGCCCACGCCGGTATCAGCGCGCGCCAGCTCAGCAGGCTCTTCGTCCGGCACGTCGGCCGCACCCCCGGGCGCTACGTCCGGCGGGTACGCACCGAAGCGGCCGCGCACCTGCTCGCGTCGACCGACCGCACCGTCAGCGCCATCGCGCGCGACTGCGGTCTCGCCTCTGCCGAGTCGCTGCGGCAGGCGTTCGTCGCCGAGTACGGCATCGCGCCGTCGCGGTACCGCACGGCTCATCGGCGTGCGACGCGGGTCGTCTCGCCGTCCTGACCTGACACGGGCGTTCGGGCGCGATGCCGAGCTCGAGAGCGGTGATACTGTCGTGAGGACAGTAAATTGCTCGCTCAGGAGGCCGTCCATGTCCACCACCGCACGCTTCGCCGACAAGGTCGCCCTCGTGACCGCCTCGGGCGCGGGGATCGGCGCAGCCGTCGCCACCCGGCTCGCCGCCGAGGGGGCCTCGGTCGTCGTCTCCGACGTCGACGCGGAGGCCGGGGCGCGGGTAGTCGAGGGGATCACCGCGTCCGGTGGCCGTGCCGTGTTCCAGGGTGCCGACGTCAGTGACGCCGCGGCCGTCGAGGCGCTGGTCGCGACCGCCGTCGAGACGTTCGGCGGGCTCCACCTGGCGGTGAACAACGCGGGCGTCGGCACGCGGCCGACGCGCGTGCACGAGATGCCGGTCGAGGCCTGGGACCGGGTGGAGGACATCACCCTGCGGGGCACGTTCCTGTGCCTGCGGGCGGAGATCGCGCACATGGCCGCCCACGGCGGTGGGTCGATCGTCAACACCGCGTCGATCGCCGGGCTCAAGGCGTCGCCGGGCATGTCGCCCTACTCGGCGGCCAAGGCGGGTGTCGTCTCCCTCACGCACGCGACGGCCCTGGAGTACGTCCGCGACGGGATCCGCGTCAACGCGGTCGCGCCCGGCGCGATCGAGACCGCCGCGCTCGCGTCGCTCCCCGCCGAGGCGCGCGCGGGCTACGCCGCCGACGTGCCCATGGGGCGCCTCGGGCGCCCCGAGGAGATCGCCGCGGCCACCGCGTTCCTCCTGTCCGACGAGGCGGCCTTCGTCACCGGCGTGGTGCTGCCCGTCGACGGCGGCACGCGGATCGCATGACGCCGGCGACCGGTCCCGAGACCCGGCCCGCGGACGCGGCGGACGTCCCCGGGTACCGCTCGGACCTGCTCGACGCGCTGGTGCGCGTCATGGGCCTGTGGTCAGGCGGAGACCTCATGGCGTCGATCGCGCGTCGCGAGGGCGTGGACCTCGACGCCCCCGCGATCGTCGTCATGACGGTGCTCTGGCGGCATGGTCCCCGACGGCCGTCCGACGTCGCGGAGCACCTGTCGACGGGCGCGTCCAACGTCAGCAAGATCCTCGGCCGCCTCGAGGCCAGGGTGCTCGTCGAGCGGCGGCCCGACCCCGCCGACGCCCGCGCCTCCCGCGTGCACCTCACGCCGGCGGGCGTGGACGTCGCCCGCCGGTTCGTCGAGGGCGGCGACCGGCTGGTGGACGAGCTCCTCGCGGGGTGGGAGGTCTCCGACCGTCGTGCGCTCGCCGTGCTGCTGCGTCGCCTCGAGACCGCCACGGAGGACCATCTGCGCCGGTCGTGACCACCGTGCGTCCGACCCCGCACCGACCCTCCCCGCCACGAACCCCGCAGAGGAGACGCCGAGGCGGGGGAGCGGCCGTCGAGACCACCCCTGCCCGCGTCGTCACCGGCCGGATGACCCGGCGTCCGACTCGTCGGTGCCGCCGCCGACGAGCTCTCGGACCGACTCCGCGTCCGCGTCGATCGTCGCCTGGTCGACACCGTCGGTGGCGGGCACCCGTGCGGCCACCTCGTCGACCAGGTCGGCGGCCTTCCCGCTGTCGATCCACTCGGCGGTCAGGTCGTCGACGGTGGCGTCGATCTTCGCGGCGAGGCCGGCGTCCTCCTCGAACCGGGTGACGAGCGCGTTCTGGCTCGTCATCCCGCCCATGCCACCGCCCCCGGCCCCTCCCGGGCCGCCCTCCATGCCCTCGGGCGGGCCCTGGGCGTCGTCGTCCGACGTGCCGCCACCCTCGCCGCCACCGGGCATCATCCCGCCCATCCCGCCGGGACCGGACATCCCGCCGAGGGCGAGGTTGAGGTCCCAGGACACGACGCTGAGGAGGCCGGTGTCGACGTCGTAGTACAGGTAGGCGTTCTTGCCCGGCCCGGAGATGGTGTCGAAGTTGTCGATGACCTCCTGCGTGCCCAGGTACCGGGCGAAGGACTCGACGTCGACCCACTGGTCGAGCTCGTCGGCGAACTCCTCGTCCGACGCGCCGTCCAACCACCTCAGGAACGACACGATCGGCTGCAGGTCCTGGCTGCCGACGAGGTTGACCTGCTTGAAGTCGTCCGTGTACTCGGTCTGGTCGTCGCCCTGGTACTCGAACGAGCTCGTCGACAGCAGCTTGTAGAGCACCCCCTCGCCCTCGAGCCCGTCGGCGTACTGCGGGTCGGGGTTCTCGACGACGAGACGGGTCGTGGTCGGACGGTCGTTCACGGCATAGGTGGTGAACGCGTAGTCCTGCGTGGGCTGTCCCGACCGCGCCGTGAGCTCGAGCGCGACCGCCTCGTTGAGCGACGACTCGCTCGACGCGCTCGCGGGGCGGATCGAGAGCTCGGTCCGCCCCTGGTATGCGCGCCCCGGCTCGTTCTCGTCGAAGCTCACGAGCAGCGGCAGGTTCTCCGGCTCGGCGGTGGTCAGGGACACCCCGGTGCCGCCGAAACCACCGCCGTCCTCGCCGCCGGGCATCCCGCCTTCCGGCGTCTGGCCGTCCGCGGGCGGCTCCATGCCTTCGGGGAGCTCCATGCCCTCGGGCGGCTGGGGCATACCACCCTCGCCGCCGCCCATGCCGCCACCGATGCCACCCGGCGCGCGCTCGCCCTCCGTGTCGGACCCCGAACGGTCGTCGACCAGCGACGAGAGCGTGGAGTTGCCCTTGAGGCGCACGGCCACGTCCTCGATCGTGGTGCCGTCGATGGTGATGTCGGCGGACATCCACTCCTTCTCGCCGTCGGCGAAGTAGGCGTCGAGCATCTCGTCGTATCGCTCCTGCGTGTACGACAGCGAGATCTCGTGGTCCACGGAGTCGTCGAAGAGGTCGACCGCCCCCGTGATGTCCTGGGTGAGGCGTTCTTCGTCGGTGACGGCGGCCGAGCTCGTGGAGTACGGCCGGATCGTCAGGTCCCCGAAGAAGGTCAGGGCGACGGCCACCCCGACGACTCCCGCGGTCAGGGGCTTCCAGTGCTGGCGCAGCCGTACCGGGAGGCGCTGGCGAAGGCTTGCGAGACTCATGTTCACCTGATCGGTCACCCGCTCACATGTCGGACTGGTCGTACCCGGTCAGGACGGTGACCTTCTGCCCGGAGTTGATCGCGCCGAGCGCCTCGATGACCTCGGCGGTCGTGACGCCGCCCTGGAGACGCACGGAGTAGAAGAGCTCGGTCAGGGCACCGCCGCGCACGGTCTCGACGCTCACCA
The DNA here is from genome assembly GCF_042792795.1 of Isoptericola sp. NPDC056605. Classification (NCBI taxonomy): domain Bacteria; kingdom Bacillati; phylum Actinomycetota; class Actinomycetes; order Micrococcales; family Promicromonosporaceae; genus Isoptericola; species Isoptericola sp. NPDC056605. Next base: position 42,309 of record NZ_JBHTVT010000012.1, read on the forward strand.
GCTCGAACTCCTGGGTCAGACGGATCAGCACGTCGGCGACGTCCTGCTGGTACCGGGGCTCGGGCGGCACCTGGACCTTGACGACCTGTCGCTGGATGTCGAGCTTGAACCAGTCGAAGCGCTGCATGAGGAAGATGACGAGCAGGATGATCGCGGTCGCCGCGGCGGCCAGCAGGTAGAAGCGCGTGCCGACGGCCATGCCGATCGCCATCACGAGGAAGATGAACCCGACGTCGCGGGTCTCCTTGATCGCGTTGCGGAACCGGATCACGGACAGGGCGCCGACGAGCGCGAAAGCGCGGGCGATGTTCGACCCGACGACCAGCATGATCACGGCGACGACCATGCCGATGATGACGAGGGTCTGGACGTAGGACTGGCTGTAGGAGATGTTCCGGTGCGTCCGCTTGTACACCCAGCCGATGGCCGAGGACAGGACGAAGGACAGCACCAGCGTCATCGCGACGTCGAAGACGGAGAAGGTTCCGCTCAGATCTTGCAGGTTCATCGGACGAGGACACTCTTTCGGTTCGGGGCGTCGGCGACGCCGGTCGGGGTGGTGGGGTCGGTGGTCTGGACGCTGGCGGGGTCGCCGAGGACGGCCTCGAGCTCGTCCGGGGCGTGCATGGTCGAGCGCGGCACGAGGCCGAAGGCCTGCACGCTCTGGCAGTACTTCGAGATCCGCACGACGTCGAGGCTCATGCGGGCGGTGAGGTCCGTGACCCACGCCGGCACGCGCTCGTTGGCCTTGACCTCGAGCACGGACAGGCGGGCGGGCAGGATGAGCCGGTTCGGGGCCTCGGAGGCGAGGTGGAAGTCGCGGTCGCGGCCGCGCAGGCGGTGGTCGAGGGTGACGCGCAGACCGAGGTCGGCCTCGCGCCCCACCCAGGCCTCGCGGTGGTACCCGGTGGTCACCGTCGGGCGCAGGTCGAGCTCGCCCACCAGGGTCGACACCTCGTCGAGGAAAGCGCGCTCGCGGGGGCTGACCTCGCCCTCGGGCTCGTAGCCCTCCGGCGAGCAGAGCCGCAGCGCGTCCCGGTACGGCAGCACGACGCGGCGCTTCTGCGTGACGCGGTTGACGCGCTGCTTGATCTCGACGAAGACCGTCGAGTCCGGCGTCAGGTCGTCGGCCGTGCCGTAGTGCCGCACGCGCAGCTTGCGCCGGAACTTCAGGCCCTCGATCTTCTCCCAGTAGAACGTCAGCCGGGCGGTGTCGTAGTAGACGCTGGTGATCGGGTAGCCCCGCTCGCCGGAGTACGCGTCGTCGTCCATGTGCCGGCGCAGCTCGGCGCGGAGCTCCTCGGCCTGGTCCTGCGGCACGAGGTACTTGATCTCGAACCGGTTGAACGCGTGCAGGCGGCTCGCGGTGGCGGTGCGTGCCGAGGACGCGGGGCCGGCGGGGCGACCCGGGTGCTGCGGTCCGGGGGCGCTGGCTGTCGTCCGGGTCTCGGAACGTCGGGACCGACGTCGCACGGGAGGCTCCTCTCGTCGGTGCCGGGGCGGCGCCGGGGATGAACGACGGCCGTCCGGCAGGTGAACAACCGGGAGCCTGCAGGCTGGCGGGGCAACTTATGCGCCCGCTGAGATCTGCGGGTTCACGGGCGAAGACATAGCGGGCTCACAGGTTCGGTACAGGAACCGCGGGGGTCGAGGCCGCAGGCTGGCGCCATGACGTCGTCCTCCGTACCCTCCTTCACGACCGTCGGGCGTCCTGACCAGCCGCTCCTGACCCGACCGGACGGGTCGCCCGTCCGCGCCCTCGTGGTGGACGACGAGCTCAACCTCGCCGAGCTCCTCGCGACGGCGCTCCGGCTCGAGGGGATGGACGTCACGGCCGCGCCCGACGGCGCGTCGGCGCTCCGCCTGGCGCGCGAGACCGGGCCGGACCTCGTCGTGCTCGACGTGATGCTCCCGGACATGGACGGGTTCACCGTGCTGCGACGGTTGCGCGCCCAGGGCGCCCGGATGCCAGTGCTGTTCCTCACTGCGCGCGACGCCGTCGAGGACCGGGTCGCGGGCCTCACCGTCGGGGGCGACGACTACGTGACGAAGCCGTTCAGCCTCGAGGAGGTCGTCGCCCGGGTGCGTGGCCTGCTGCGGCGTGCGGGAGCGGTGACGCGGTCCGAGGACGGGCTGCTCGTCGTCGGCGACCTCGAGCTCGACGAGGACGCGCACGAGGTGCGCCGGGCGGGGGAGGAGGTCCACCTCACCGTCACGGAGTTCGAGCTGCTGCGGTTCTTCATGCGCAACCCGCGCCGGGTGCTGTCGAAGGGCCAGATCCTCGACCGCGTGTGGAACTACGACTTCGGCGGCCAGTCGAGCATCGTCGAGCTGTACGTCTCCTACCTGCGCCGCAAGATCGACAAGGGGCGGGAGCCGATGATCCACACGCTGCGCGGGGTGGGATACGTCCTCAAGCCCGCGGCCGGCACGCCGGACGGCGGCGCCCGTGCGTGACCGTGGCCGGCGGGCGGGACGGCGGTCCGCCACCCCGGGACCTGCCGCCGCGCCGCCCCGCACCCTGAGGCCCGTCACCCTGAGGCGGCGCCTCGTGATCGTGCTCGCCGCCGTGGTCGTCGTCGTGACGGTCGGCCTCGTGACGGCCTCGACGGCGGTGCTGCGATCCCAGCTCGTCGCGCAGAGCGACCAGCGGCTGGAGCAGGCGAGCCGGCGCCTCGTGGACGGGCCGGGGCCTCGGCCGCCCGGCGTCGCCGCCGAGGACGGGTCGGCCGTCCCGGACGACGTCCCGCCCGCCGCCGGCGACGACCCTTCGGAGTTCCCCGCGGGCTTTGGCCCCGGCAGCGCCGTGGTGCGCTCCGTGGACGGCGAGCCGGAGCTGGCCGACCACGTGACGGAGGCGCTGGAGCGCACCACCCTGGACGACGCGCAGGTCGCCGCCCTCGAGGCGGTGCCCGCGGACGGCCGGGCGCACGACGTCGACGTGCCGGACCTCGGCGCGTTCCGCGCCGTGCACCGGACGAGCGGCGACGTGGAAACCGTCGTGGCCACGAGCACCGCGACGGTCGCCACGACCGTGCGGGGCTACGTCCTCGTGCAGGTGGCGCTCGGGGCGGCCGGCCTGGCGGTGGCCGTGCTCGGTGGCGCATTGCTGGTGCGGCGCTCGCTGCGCCCCCTCGACGACGTCGCCGAGGCCGCCGTCCGGGTCTCGGAGCTCGAGCTCGCCCGGGGCAAGGTCGCCGGCATCCCGCGAGTGCCCGCGGGCCTCACGGACGAGCGCATGGAGGTGGGCCAGGTGGGCGCCGCGCTCAACCGGATGCTCGAGCACGTCGAGACCTCTCTCCAGGCGCGGCACGACTCGGAGCAGCAGGTGCGCCGGTTCGTCGCGGACGCGAGCCACGAGCTGCGCACCCCGCTCGCGACGATCCGCGGCTATGCCGAGCTCGTGCGCCGCGCCCCCGACGAGCCTGCCGGCGGCACCGCCCGGTCGCTCGACCGGATCGAGTCCGAGGCGGTGCGCATGTCCGGACTGGTCGAGGACCTGTTGCTCCTCGCCCGGCTCGACGCCGGCCGCCCGCTCGACCGGAAACCGGTCGACCTCGCCGCGCTCGCGGTCGACGCGGTGATGGACGCCCACGCCGCGGGTCCGGCCCACGACTGGGTGCTCGCGCTGCCGGGCGACGGTGACGACGACGGTGATGACGACGGTGACGACGACGGTGACGACGACGGCGAGGGGCGCGGTGACGGGGACGACGCCGGTCCCGGTGAGGACGCGCCGGTCGTGACCGGCGACGAGGCGAGCCTGCGCCAGGTGCTGGCGAACCTGCTCGCGAACGCCCGCACGCACACGCCGGCGGGCACGCGCGTGGCGGTGCGGCTGCTGGACCGCGGCGACGCCGTCGAGATCGAGGTGGCCGACGACGGCCCCGGCATCGCCCCCGACCTCCGCCCGGGGCTGTTCCGCCGCTTCACGCGGGGTGACGCGTCGCGTCACCGGGCCGGCGGGTCGACCGGACTCGGCCTCGCGATCGCCGACGCGATCGTGGCCGCTCACGCCGGCTCGATCGACGTCCGGTCCGCCACCGTCGGCGAGCGACATGAGGGCGGGACCGGGACGACGTTCACCGTGCGCCTGCCGCGCGGGCGCACGGCGGACGCCGCGCCGCGCTCAGCGTGACGCGCCCGACGGCGGCTGGAAGCCCTCCGGGAAGCCGCCGCCCGGGAACCCGCCCTGCGGCCCGGTCTGCTCGTCGGAGCCACCGAGCCCGCCGAGGCCGCTCGACCCCTCCTCGTCGTCCTGCACGAGCTGCTGGTCCAGGTCGGCGAGCACGACCTCGTCGCCGGCGTCGAGCCCACCCGTGATCTCGGTGCGCTCCGGCCCGACGGCGCCCGTCGTGACCTCGACCGTGCGCACGGCGTCGCCGTCGAGCACCCGCACCGTCCGCGCGGAGCCGTCGGCGCTCACGGCCGACGTCGGGACCACGAGCGCGTCGTCCACGGTCGCGACCTCGATCGTCGCCGAAGCGGAGGCGCCCTCCGGCAGCGAGCCGCCCCCGCCTGCCGCCCCGTCGGACGGGTCGAGCGCGATCGTCGCCGCGTACGAGGGGGTCGACGTCTCCGAGGAGTCGAGGACGCCCACGCTGCTCACCGTGCCGGTGTACTCGCCGCCGGTCGCGGGCACCGTCGCGGTGACGGGCTGCCCGACCTCGACCGACCCGACCTCGGCGAGGTCGAGCGTCGTGGACAGGACGTAGCCGCCGTCGCCGAGGATCGTCACGGCCGCGTCGCCCGCGCTCACGCTCGTGCCCTTCGCGGCGTCGACCTGGGCCACCGTCCCGGAGACGGGTGCCGTGAGGGTGCCCGCGGCGGCGGCCGCCGCCGCGATGTCGACCTCGCTCTGCGCGACCGTGACCGCGGCGCGGTCCGCGAGGATGCGCTCGGCCGTGACGCTGCCGGCGCTCGTGCCGGATCCGCCGGGCGTTCCGGTTCCGGCCGTGCCGCTGGTGCCGCCCGTACCCGACGTTCCGGAGGGCGCGGAGCCTGAGGGCGCAGCGCCCCCGTCCGCGCCGCTCGGTGCTCCGCCCCGGGACGTGTCCTCCGAGCCCGCCTCGGGCGCCTGGCCCGACGGGACGTCGCCTGCGGCGGCCCCGCCCCCGGTGCCCGTGCCGGTGCTGCCGCCGGTCCCGGAGCCAGTTCCGGAGCCAGTTCCGGAGCCGGTGCTGCCGCTGTCCGGCGTGCCCCCGGCGGAGCCGGGGGCGTCGGCGTCCTGGAGCGCCCGGACGGCGTCGTCGAGAGCGTCGGCCTCCTCGCCCAGGCTCGTCACGGCGTCGTCCAGGTCGGCCACCAGGTCGGTCAGCGCCCCCTCGGCCTTCCCGGTCGCCTGCTGGGCGGTGCCGGTCGCGACGAGCGCGTCCTGCGCGGCGACGATCGCGTCCACGCAGGCCGCGAGGTCGTCGTCCGTGGTCTCGTCGTCCGTGGTCCCGTCGTCGCCGGAAGCACCGTCGGTGGCGTCGGCCGCGGCCAGGACGGCCGCGCAGGCGCCGTCGTCGCCGGTCGCGGCGGACACGGCGTCGCCCGAGGCACCGAGCGCCGTCGTGCCCGCGGCCAGCGCGTCCTCCACGGACTCGTAACCGTCCAGGAGCGCGTCCTGGGCCGCCTCGACGTCCTTCCGGGCCGCGGCGAGCGCGGCGCGCGCCGCCGTGACCGCCTCCTCCAGGTCGGTGCCGCCCTCCGTGGCCGCCGCGGCGGCGGCCGTGCTCACGGTGCCGGTCGTGCTGACGAGCCGTACCGACCCGGTAGCCGACGAGGCGTCCGTCGTCGCGGAGCTGGGCTGGACGTCGCCGGACCCGGACGTGCTCCCGGTCGCGGTGCTGCCCGTCACGGTGCCGGCGCTCGTGCTGGCGCTCGTCCCGTCGGCCTGGGCCTCCAGGTCGTCGGCGAGCGTCTGCTTCGCGTCGGCGAGGGTCTCGGTGGCATCGTCGACGGCGTCCTGCAGCTCGTCGGCGTCGAGCGTGGCGAGCGTGTCGCCCGCCTCGACCTCGTCGCCCGCGGCCACCTTCACCGAGGCGACGGTGCCGGACGTGCCGAACGTCGTGTCGGCGCGGCCGGCGGACGCGACGGTCGCGCTGACGGACACGTGCTGCACGACGTCGCCCGTGGTCGCCGCCACCGTGCGGTAGCGAGCGTCGGCCGGGCGCAGGGCGAACGCCGTGCCCCCGGCACCGATGACGACCACGGCGACCCCCGCTGCGACGAGGCGCCGGCGCCGCGTGCGGCGTCGGCGGACGGCGGCGTCACGCATCGCCGTCACCGCCCTGCCCGCCGTCCTGCCCGCCGGGGAACCCGCCGCGACCGCCGAACCCGGTGGAGCAGCCGTCGTCGCCGGGCGCCGAGACGGTGAGGCTGGTCGCGGTGACCGCGCCGCCGTCGTCCTCCTCGCCCTGCGCGGTGACGCACTGCCCGACGGCGACGTCGTCGGCCGACCCGCCCTGCTGCACGGAGTACGTGGTGGCGTCGTCGACCATGACGGTCTCCTCGCCCGTCTCGCCGTCCGCGGAGGTCGTGGTCAGCGTGACCGTGGTCCCGTCGACCGCGGTGACGGCCCCGGCGGTCACGCCGCCGAAGCCGCCCCGGCCGCTGCCCGGGCCCCCGGACGGCACGTCGGTCGGCATGTCGGTCGGCATCCCCGACGGCAGGTCGGTGGGCAGGTCGGACGGCGCGCCCTCCGGACGGTCGCCGCCCCCTGGGAACCCGCCGCCGAGCCCGCCGGTGCACTCGCCGTCGACCGGTGCGCTCACGACGACGGACGACACCGCGGAGCCCTCGTCGTCGGCCGAGCCCGAGCCGGCGGACGAGGACGAGTCGCCGCCGGGCATCCCGCCCGCCGTCGCGACGACGCACGAACCCACGGCGACGTCGTCGAGCGAGCCGTCGACGGTGACCGTGATCGTGGTGTCGTCCGTCCAGCTGACGGCGGTCTGGGAGTCGGAGCCCTGGACCTGTGCCGTCGTGCCGTCGACGGCGGCCACCTCGCCCGAGACGCCGGGAGCGCGGCCGCCGCCCTGCGGGCCGCCCCGGCCCTCCTGCTGGTCCTGCTGCTGGCCCTCGGCGGCGGGCGGCGCGTCCGACGTCGCGGCGTCCGACGACGAGCAGCCGGCGAGCGCGAGCGCGAGGCCCACGACCCCCAGGACGCCGTACGACGCGAGTGCGGTGCGCGAGCGTCGGGCGGAGGAGGTGGCGGAAAACAAGGTGGTGCTGGGCGGGGTGGTGCGGCGGGTCATGAGGTTCTCCGGGACGTGGGGAGGGTCGGGGTGCGGCTGGCCGCCGCTCGTGATGGGGCGCGGTGCACGGCTACTCGCTCCGCAGCGCGTCGATCGGGGCGAGACGGGCGGCGCGGACGGCGGGGTAGACGCCGAACACCAGCCCGATGGCGAGCGCGACGGCGAGCGAGCCGGCCACCGCGACGGGCGAGACGACGATCGACGAGTCGAGCACCGACGGCAGGGTCACCGCGGCGAGGACACCGAGGCCGGCGCCGACGAGCCCGCCGGTGATGCCGAGGATCGACGCCTCCGTGAGGAACTGCCGCCGGATCGCCCCGGGCGGGGCGCCGAGGGCCTTGCGCAGCCCGATCTCGCGGGTCCGCTCGGTGACGGACACGAGCATGATGTTCATGACGCCGATGCCGCCGACCAGCAGGGACAGGCCCGCCACCCCGGCGAGCAGCACGGTGAGGGTGCGGTACACCGACGTCGCCGTCGACACGAGCGAGTCCTGCGAGTCGATCGTGAAGTCGGCGGCGTCCGCGCTCGTCGCGCCGTGCAGCGCGAGCAGGAGCGACTGCGCCTCCTGGTACGCGGCGGAGATGGCGTCGGTGTCGGTCGCCTTGAGGTAGATGGTGCTGACCGACGTGTCGGAGTCGCCCGTGATGCCGGACGTCATCGCGGTCATGGACACGACGGCGGTGTCGTCGAGGTTGGCCGACGCGCTCGACCCGGCCGCCTCGAGCACGCCGACGACGTCGAACGTCGTCCCGGCGATGCTCACCGTGCGCCCGACGACGCGGGTGGAGCCGAACAGCTCCGTCGCCGTCTCGGGGCCGAGCACGACCTCGTCGGTCGACCCGTCGCCGACGAACTCGCCCGAGGCGAGCTCGCGGGAGCGCACGCCGAGCCAGTCGCCGGTGACGCCGGTGACCGTGGTGGTCCAGTTGGCGTCGCCGGCCTCGAGGGACTGCGACGACTCCTTCTCGGCCGTGACGGCCGCGACGTCCGGCACGGCGACGCCGGAGCCCAGCGCGTCGGCGTCCGCCGTCGTCAGCGTGGACGCGGAGCCGAAGCCGCCGCGCACGCCGGAGGAGTCGGTGGACGACCCCGGCGTGACGATGAGCAGGTTCGACCCGAGCGAGCTGATGTCCTCGGACACGTCCTTCTGCGTGCCGAGCCCGAGGCCCACGGTGAGGATGACCGCGGCGATGCCGATGAGGATGCCCAGCACGGTCAGCAGCGAGCGCATCGTGTGCGCGCGGATCGCGTGCCACGCGGTGGCGAGGGTCTCCGCCCAGCTCATGGCGCCACCGCCCGGCCGCTCGGGGCGTCGGACGTGATCAGCCCGTCGAGCACCCGCACGACGCGGCGCGACCGTTCGGCCACCTCGTGCTCGTGCGTGATGAGCACGATGGTGCGGCCGTGCGCGTGCAGCGCGTCGAACAGGTCGAGCACGTCGGCCGTGGAGCGCGAGTCGAGGTTGCCCGTCGGCTCGTCCGCGAGGACCAGCGCGGGCTCGCCGACCAGCGCCCGCGCCACGGCGACGCGCTGCTGCTGGCCGCCCGAGAGCTGCCCCGGCCGGTTCGCCGTGCGGTCGCCGAGGCCGACGCGCTCCAGCGCCTGCACGGCCCGGGCCCGCCGCTCGGCCGGCGCCACGCCGCGGTACACGAGCGGCAGCTCGACGTTGCGCAGCGCCGACAGCGAGGGCAGCAGGTTGAACTGCTGGAACACGAACCCGATCTGCTCGTTGCGCACGCTCGCGAGGTCGGTCTCGTCCATGTCGTCCACGTCGTCGCCCGCGATCCGGTAGCTGCCGGACGTGAGCGTGTCAAGGCAACCCAGCACGTTCATGAGCGTCGACTTGCCGGAGCCGGACGGCCCCACGATCGCCACGTACTCGCCGCGCTCGATGCGCAGGTCGACGCCGCGCAGCGCCTCGAACTCCAGGTCGCCGGTGCGATAGGTCTTGCGCGCGCCCCGGAGGTCGATGACCGGGTCGGACGGCGTGTCGTCCGCCTCGAGGCCGACGACGGTCGGGCTCGGCGCGGTCACGAGTCCCCTCCTCGCCCGCCGCCGGGAGCGCCCATCTGCGAGGGGTCGAAGCCCTCGGGGAGACCGCCCTGGCCGCCGCCGCGCAGCTGGGACGGGTCGAAGCCCTCCGGCAGGTCGCCCTGCCCGCCGTCCTGCCCGCGCCCGGTGCCGGGGGTGAACGTCGTGTACTGCACGGTGTCGCCCTCGGACAGCCCCGACGTGATCTCGACCAGCTGGCCGGACGTCTCGCCCGTCTCGACCGCCTGCTCGGCGGTCGAGCCGTCGTCGCCGACGAGCGTCACGGTCGACGCGCCGTCGTCGCCCGTCGTCACGGCGGCCGCGGGCACGGACAGCACGTCGCTGCGGCGCTCGGTGACGATGGAGACGTCGACGCTCACGCCGTCGTGCAGGCCCTCCGGGTCGCCCGTCACCGTCACCGTGACCGGGTAGGCCACCGCGCCCTGCGACGTGGACGGGAGCCGGCCGATCTCGCTCACGGTGCCGAAGACGGTGTCGGTGAGGTCGTCGGACGTCATCTCGACCTGGTCGCCCGTCGCGATCGACGCGACGTCCGCCTCGCCGACGCTCACGTCGACCGTCCACGCGTCGGTGCCGACGATCGTGAACGCCGCGGCGTCCGTCGAGCCGGTGGAGCCCGACGAGCTCGCCGACCCGCCCGAGGCGCTCGGCGTCGCGCCGGTGCCGCCCTGGCCGGACGTCGAGCCGCTGCCCGAGGAGGAGCCGACCGTGTCGCCCACCGCGACCCCCACCGACGTCACCAGCCCCGCCGCGGGGGCCTGGAGCGTGGCGTGGGACATCGCGGCCTCGGCGTCGTCGGACGACTGCCGGGCGACGGCGACGGCGGCCTCGCGCGCCTCGACCGTGGCCTCGGCCGCGTCCGACCCGTCGTCGGAGTCCTGCGCGTCCGCGAGGTCCGCCTGCGCCTGGGCCAGGTCGGCCTTCGCCTGCGCCAGCGCGGCGTCGAGCTGCAGCGTGTCGACGGTCGCGAGGGTCTGCCCCTTCGTCACCGTGTCGCCCTCGGCGACCTGCACGCTCTGCACGGTGCCCGACGCCTCGAAGGACACGTCCTCCTGGACGCTCGGCGTCAGCGTGCCGGTGGTCGTGACGGACTGCTCGAACGTCGCGGTGCTCGCCTGGGCGGTGGTGGACCGGGTGGCGGCCGCCGCGTCCGGCGTGCCGGCGCGGGGCCGCAGCACGGCGAGCCAGACGACGAGCGCCGCCACCACGACGACGGCGACCGCGCCGAGCAGCACCGCGCGGCGTCCCGGGCGGCGCCCGCGCAGCCGCAGGGCGACGCGACCGCGGCGGGCCGTCGGATCGTCGGGGACCCCCGACGACGGTGAGGTCGCGGACGACCGTGAGCGCTGGAGCAACACCCTCGACTCCCTGGATCGGTGCCGCCAGGCAGGCGGCGCGTGATCCGGAGGCTAGGGAGCGTGCCTGGGACGCGGTGAGCGCGCGGCTATGCGGTTCCTGGGAGCGCCGGCGCGATCAGGGGGCAGGGGTCGAGGTGGACCCGCCGGCGTCGTCGACGGGACCGTCGGTGGGGTCGGGTTCCGCCGGAGGAGTGGTCTCCTCGTCGGTCGGGTCCGGGTCGGGCTCCGTCGGCTCGTCCGTCGGTGTCGGCGTCGAGGTCGGCTCGTCGGTCGGGGTGGGGGTCGAGGTCGGCTCGTCGGTCGGCGTGGGGGTCGACGTGGGGGTGGGGGTCGAGGTCTCCGACGGCGTCACGCTGGGCGTGGGCGTGCCGGTCGGGGTGGGCGTCGACGTCCGGTCGGGGCGCGACGTCGGCTCGTCCGGGGCCTGGGTCGTCGGGGCGGTCGTGGTCGGCGTGCGCGACGGCGTGGGCGACGGCGACGGGCTGTGCGTGACCGGCGCGACCGGGGAGCCGCCGTCGGCGTCGCGGAAGAACCAGAAGGCGCCGGCGCCGAGGGCGGCCACCAGGAGCGCGGCCACGACGATCAGGAGGATCCGACGCCGGCGGGACGGCTCGGGCTCCCCGGCGGCGGGCACCCCGGCGACGGGGGTGTCCGCGGGCGGCTCGGCCGGCGGCCCGCCCAGCACCTCGGTGGGCGCCTCCCCGGAGTCGGGGAGGGGCTCGGTCGGTTCGCCGTCGTCCGGGAGAGGTGCCTGGGGCTCGGTCGCGTCGACGGCCCCGAGCATCCGGGTGCGCTGGAGCTCCGCCTCGGCGGCGGCTGCCGCGGCGGCGGCGAGACCTGCGGCGCCGATCGCCGCCGTCCGGTGCGGGTCCTGGGCGGCGATCTGGCCCATCGTCATGGTCTGGTCGCCGTCCGGCTCCGGGGTCTCGGGTCCCGCGTCGGGGTGGGGGACGGCCACGCGGGGCGCCCCGGCGAGCAGGGTGGCGACCGTCTCGCTCATCGCACCCGCGGTCGCGAACCGCCGGGCCGGGTTCTTCGCCATCGCGCGGGCCACGAACCGGTCCACGGCGGACGGCACGGCGGCGCGGCGGGCCGACGGCGCGGGCACGGGCGCCCCGACGTGGGCCAGCAGGACGTCGCCCGGCCGGGCGCGCTCGTACGGGGGGTGCCCCGTGAGGGCGAAGTAGGCGAGGGCCCCGACCGAGTACAGGTCGCTGCGCCCGTCGAGGGGCCGGCCCTGTGCCTGCTCGGGGGACATGTACGACGCCGAGCCGGCGACGCGCTCACCTTCGCCGTCGCCGCCGCCGGGCGCGGTGAGGCCGAGGTCCAGCAGGCCGACCGTCATGCTGCCGTCGTCGTGCTGGTCGACCACGACGTTGCGCGGGCCGACGTCGCGGTGCACCAGCCCCGCCTCGTGCACCGCCGCGATCCCTTCCAGCAGCCCGCCGACCACCGAGAGCGCCACCGGCCAGGGCACGCCGGTGCCGCCCGCCAGCTCCGACAGGGGGGTGCCGGGCAGGCGACGCATGAGGAGCCAGGGGACGTTCGCGCCCGCGACCTCGTCCTCCCCGGTGTCGAGGACCTTCGCGACGCCCGGGTGGTCCATCAGGTCCGACGCCGCGACCTCGCGGGCGAGGCTGGCCCGTGCCGCCTCGTCGTCGACCAGGTGCGGGTGGAGCACCTTGACGAGGAGCGCCGGCGCGTCGCCGGACCCTTCGCCGGACCCTTCACCGGTCTCGTCGCCGGTCTCGTCGCCGGTCTCGTCGCCGGTCTCGTCGCCGGTCTCGTCACCGGGCTCGTCGGACTCGCCGGGCAGGCGGGTGGCCTCGTAGACGGTGTACGTGCCTCCCGTGCCGAGGATGTCTCCCAGCACGTACTTTCCGCCGAGCACGACGTGCCCGGCCGTCGGCTCGTCGGCCGGGTCGTTCGGCGTCATGCCGGGCACCGCGGCGAGTGCGGGGCGTCGATGCGGAGGCCTGCGGGGGAGGGCGTCGGGGCGGCGGCGAACTCGGTCATTTCAGTCATGGGCCATCACAGGATAGGTGGTGGTCACTCGTACTGCAGTGTGCCCGGTCACGCCTCCTGGAGGTCGGCCAGCGCGCTCTCGATCGCCCGGTGGAACGTCGGGTAGGCGTAGATCATGTGCCGCAGCTCGGAGACGGGCACCCGGGCCTGCACGGCGAGGGTGAGGACCGCGAGGATCTCGCCGCCCGCCGGCCCGGCGGCGGTCGCGCCGACCAGCACGCCGGCGTCGGCGTCCACGACCAGCTTGATCAGGCCCTCGTTGCCGGGACCGTGCACGAACCCGCGCGACGACGCGGCGAGGTCGGTGAGACCCGTGCGGACCGTTGTCCCGGCGTCGCGGGCGGCGGCCTCCGTGAGCCCGACGCCGCCGATCTCCGGGTCGGTGAACGTCACGTGCGGGACGGCGCGGTAGTCGGCACGCTCCTCGCCGCCGGCGTCCCCGCCGTTTCCGCTGTCGCCCCCGGCCGCGAGGATGTCCGCGACCGCGATGCGCGCCTGGTACATCGACACGTGGGTGAACGCCCCCTTGCCGGTGACGTCCCCGATCACCCAGACGCCGTCCGCCGCGCGCAGCCGGTCGTCGACCGGGATCGTGCGGCCCGTGTCGTCGATGCCGACCGTCGCGACGCCGAGCGCCCGCAGGTCGGTACGGCGGCCCGCAGCCACCAGCAGCCGCTCGGAGACGAGCTGCGTGCCGTCGCCCAGGGTCAGGGTGAACCCGCCGCCGTCGTGCGAGACCGACGACACCTTGGCATCGGTGCGCACCCCGATGCCCTCGGCGGCGAAGCGGCCGGCCAGGAGCGTGCTCGCCTCGGGCTCGTCGGGCGCCAGCAGGCGCGGGCCCGCCTCGACGACCTCCACGGCGGTGCCGAACCGGGCGAAGACCTGCGCCAGCTCGCAGCCGATGGCGCCGCCGCCCAGCACGGTGAGCGACGCCGGCGCCTCGGTCGCGCGCACGGCGTCGCGGTTGGTCCAGTAGGGGGTGTCGGCCAGGCCCTCCACCGGCGGCACGGCCGGCTCGGTGCCCGGGTTGAGCAGGACGCCGCGCGTCGCGCGGAAGCGGCGCTCGCCGTCGGCCGTCGCCACGACGACCTCGCCCGGTCCGGCCAGGCGCCCACGGCCGCGCACGACGCGCGCGCCCGCCTTCTCCAGCCGCTCGACGGCGGCGGTGTCGTCCCAGTCGACGGTCGCCTCGTCGCGGACGCGCGCGGCGACGGGCGCCCAGTCCGGCACGACGTCGACCCGCCCGGCCAGCGTGCCCGCCCGGCGGGCCTCCGCGAGCGCGTCCGACGCGCGCACCATCATCTTGGTCGGGATGCAGCCGAAGTAGGGGCACTCGCCGCCGACCAGCCGCGCCTCGACCGCGACGACGTCGAGCCCTGCGCGGGCCAGCCGACCGGTCGCGTCCTCCCCGCCCGGACCCGTGCCGATCACCACGACGTCGACGGTCTCGACGGGCTGCTCGGTCGTCATGCGGTCCTCCTCGTGCGGGGTGCGGGCTGCGGGCTGCGGGCCCGGCCGGCCGGGGACTCCGACCTGGGCCAGCGCACCACATCGGCGCGCTCGTCGCGCGGCGAGATGCCGGTGCCGGTGGTCGCACACCTCTGCCACGCTGGCGCGTTGGAGCTGATCGCCGCGGGTCGCGACGCCGACGTCTTCGCCCTGGACGACCACCGGGTGCTGCGCCGCTACCGCGACGGCCGTCCCGCGCACCGGACGCCACCCTGCTCGCCGCCGTCGTCGACGCGGGGTACCCGGCGCCCGCCGTGCTCGGGGTCGACGGCCCCGGCATGCTGCTCGAGCGGCTGGCCGGCCCCACGCTGGCGGACGAGCTGCTGGCGGGCCGCCGCGACGCGGGCGAGGCGGGAGCCCTCCTCGCGTCGCTGCACGCGCGCCTGCACGCCCTGCCCTGGCCGGACGGGCCCCTCCTGCACCTCGACCTGCACCCGTCGAACGTGGTGCTGGCCGCGCGCGGGCCCGTGGTGATCGACTGGACCGACGCCCGGACCGGGCCCGGCTACCGCGACCACCTGGGCGAGGCGGTCGCGCGGCGTCGTGCCGTTCCCGTGCTGACCGACCACGAGCTCGCGCGGCTGGACGACGCCCGGGCGCTCGCGGCCCGACCTGCCTGAGCGTCGGTGGGGGACGGCAGGATGGCCTCGTGCACGTCGTCCTGACCCGAGAGCCCGGCGGCACGGTCCGCGTGCACGACGGTACGCAGCGTGCCGTGCCCGCCGCGGACCTGCCCGCGCTCGTGGCGGACGCGGAGGACGGCGCGCGCAAGGGGGGCGTCGTGCCGCGCTGGACGTGGGACGACACGAACCGCTGGTACCTCGGACTGCTGCGGGCGGGCGTCCGCGTGGAGCGGTCGCACGACCTGCGCCTCGTGCACCGCGTCCTGCGGCACTCCACGGCGACCGCGGGCTCGGAGCTCGCGGGGTCGCCGGCCGGCGCGTGGGACACGATGACCCCGACGCCGGCGGGCGCGGCGGCGCCGGTGGGCGCCCGCCGCGCGCCGCAGGGCGAGGCGCTCTTCGACCTCGCGGCACCCGCGCCGTCGGCCCCGGCCCCGCAGGGGGGCGAGGCGGTCGACCCCGTGGCGGAGCTGCGGCGGCAGGAGGACGCGGTGCGCGGCTCGACGGCGCCCGGGCGGCTGCGGCTGCTCGCGGCGGGGGAGTCGGCGGGTGCTCTGGTCGCGGCCGAGATGCACCACGCCGGGCTGCCGTGGCGCGCCGACGTGCACGACGCCGTCCTCACCGAGGCGCTGGGCCCCCGGCCGCCCGAGGGGCAGCGACCCGCGCGGCTCGAGGAGCTCGCCCGGCAGATCCGGGCGGCCCTCGACGCGCCGCCGTCCCTCAACCCCGACTCGCACCCCGACCTGCTCAAGGCGATGCAGTACGCGGGTGTCGGGGCGCGCAGCCTGCGCAAGTGGGAGCTCTCGACGATCGACCACCCGGTCGTCCCGCCGCTGCTGGAGTACAAGAACCTCTACCGGCTGCTCACCGCCAACGGCTGGCACTGGCTCGACGAGTGGGTGACCGACGGGAGGTTCCGCACCGAGTACGTGGTGGGCGGCGTGGTGACCGGACGCTGGGCCTCCACCGGTGGTGGGGCGCTGCAGCTCCCGAAGGGCGTGCGGCGCGCGGTGGTCGCCGACCCGGGCTGGTGCCTCGTCGTGGCGGACGTCGCCCAGCTCGAGCCGCGCGTCCTGGCGGGCATGGCGGGCGACGAGGCGATGGCGACGGCGGGCCGCGCCGGCGACCTGTATGCCGGCATCGTCGCGTCCGGGGCGGTGCCGACGCGGGAGCTGGCCAAGGTGGGCATGCTCGGCGCGATGTACGGCGGCACCACGGGGGCGAGCGCCCAGGTGCTGCCGCGGCTGGGCCGGGAGTACCCGCGGGCGATCGCGCTGGTGGAGGAGGCGGCCCGCACGGGGGAGCGCGGCGGCGTCGTGACGACGTGGCTCGGCCGGTCGTCCCCCGCCCCCGGCTCCGCCTGGGACGAGGCGCAGGCGGGGGCGTTCGCCGACGACGCGGGGGCCGACGCCGCGGCGCGCGCCCGGTCGGCGACCCGGTCGTGGGGGCGGTTCACCCGTAACTTCGTGGTGCAGGGCACCGCGGCGGAGTGGGCGCTGTGCTGGCTGGCCTCGATCCGCCGCCGCCTCTGGGCGCTCGGCGCCGCCGGGGGAGCGCGGCCCGGCCTGGCCCCCGCCCCGTTCGCCGACCGCCCGCACCTGGCGTTCTTCCTGCACGACGAGGTGGTGGTGCACGCCCCGCGGGAGCTCGCCGACGTGGTCGCGGCCGAGGTGCGCGCGGCCGCCGAGGAAGCGGGCCGCCTGCTGTTCGGGGACTTCCCGGTCGACTTCCCGCTGACCGTCGCGGCGGTCGACTCCTACGCCGACGCCAAGTGACCGGCCCCGGCTTTAGGGTCGGGCCATGACCACCGGTACCGGAGACAGCACCGCACCGCGCACCCCCGCGAACCCTCCGAGGCTGCGCGACGTCGTCGCCGCCCTCGAGGACCTCTACCCGCCGTCGACGGCGGAGGGCTGGGACGCCGTCGGCCTGGTGGTGGGCGACCCGGCGGCGCCGGTGCGCAAGATCCTGTTCGCCGTGGACCCCGTGGCCGCGGTGGTCGACGAGGCGATCGCCTGGGGCGCGGACCTGCTCGTCACCCATCACCCCCTGTTCCTGCGGCCCGTGCACTCGGTGGCGGCGACGACGTTCAAGGGCGACGTCGTGCACCGGCTGCTCACCGCGGGCTGCGGCCTGTACGTCGCGCACACCAACGCCGACGCCGCCCCGCGCGGCGTCGCGGACGCGCTCGCGGACCTCGTCGGCATCACCGACCGGAGCCCCCTCGTCGTCGGGGACGACGGCGACGGGGTCGTGCGGGGGATCGGCCGGGTCGGGCGGCTCGCCGAGCCCACGACGCTCGGTGCGTTCGCCGAGCGCGTCGCGGCCGTGCTGCCGGCGACGGCGCAGGGCGTGCGCGTCGCCGGCGACCTCGACGCCCCGGTCGCGACCGCCGCCGTGGTGGGCGGCTCCGGGGACTCGCTGTTCGACGCGGTCCGAGCCGCCGCCGTCGACGTCTACGTGACCGCCGACCTGCGCCACCACCCCGCCTCGGAGCTGCGGGAGCGGGCGGACTTCGAGGCGGGACCCGGCGGCACGGCGACGCCGTTCCTCGTGGACGTGGCCCACTTCGCGAGCGAGTGGCCGTGGCTCGCGTACGCCGCCGACGACGTCCTGGCGCGGCTCGGGGAGCGGGCCGGAGGGGGGACCGGAGACGGTTCCGGAGAAGGTACGGTGACCACGAGGGTGAGCACGATCGGCACCGACCCGTGGACCGCGCGGGTGCCGAGCACCGTGCGCGAGACCGACCGCCCCACCAGCTGAATCACTGCGAGAGGACCCGCCCGTGGCCACTGCACCCCCCGAGGACCAGCGCCGACTGCTCGAGGTCCAGGCCCTCGACACCCGGCTGCAGCAGCTCGTCCACCAGCGCCGCAACCACCCGGCGCTGGCGACCATCGCCGAGCTCGACGGCCGCATCGGTGACCTGCACACGTCGCTCGTCGACTCGCGCACCGCCGTGGCCGACCTCGAGCGTGAGCTCGCCAAGGCGGAGTCCGACGTCGCCCAGGTGCGCACCCGGGCCGAGCGCGACCAGCAGAAGCTCGACTCCGGCGCCCTGTCGGCGAAGGACTCCCAGGCCCTGGTGAGCGAGCTCGAGTCCCTGGCCCGCCGCCAGTCGGTCCTCGAGGACGCCGAGATCGAGGTCATGGAGCGCCTGGAGGCGCACCAGGGCTCGCTGGCCGAGGTGGAGTCGGCGCACGCCGAGCTCGAGGCCGCGAAGGCGAAGGCCACCGCCGAGCGGGACGAGGCCTGGGCCGAGATCAACGCGACCGGGTCGAAGGTCAAGGCGGAGCGCGAGGCGACCGCGGCCGGGCTCGACGCTGGCCTGGTCGCCCTGTACGACAAGCTGCGCGCCCAGCTCGGTGGTGTCGGCGCCGCGGCGCTGCGCGGCGGCCGGTGCGAGGGCTGCCGCCTCGACCTCAACCCCCGCGACCTCGCCGCGGTCAAGGCGGCCCCGCCCGAGCAGGTCGTGCGGTGCGAGGAGTGCGGCCGCATCCTCGTGCGCCCGGCGGACGACGGCGCCGCGGCCTGATGACCCGACCGTCCGGAGCGAGCCCGGCGGCGGGCACCGGGGCGGGCACCACCCTGCGCACCGTCGTGCTCGTCCGGCACGGCGTGACGGAGCTGACCGAGGCGCGCGCCTACTCGGGCGGCGGCGTCCCCGGGCCGTCGCTGACGACGCGGGGACGCACCCAGGCGGCGCGCGCCGCGGACGCCGTCTTCCGCCTCGGCAAGGACCTGTGGCCGGACCTGCCGCGCGCGGGTGCCCTCGTCGCCTCGCCCCTCGTGCGCACGCTCGAGACCGCCGCGGCGGTCGGGCGGCGCACCGGCCAGCACGTGCGCCCGGACGACCGGTTCGCCGAGTGCGTGTTCGGTGACTGGGAGGGCCTCACCCCCGACGCCATCGCCGCCGGCTGGCCCGACGAGTTCGCCGCCTGGGCCACGACGGGCACCGACCGGGCGCCCGGCGGCGAGTCGTACGAGGACGTGGGCGAGCGGGCGTGGGCCGGGCTGCGGGACGTCGTCACCGCGACGGACCCGGGCGCGGCGACCGTCGTCGTCGCGCACACCGTGACGATCCGCGCCCTGGCGGGGCGTTCGCTCGGTGCGCCCGCGTCGTCGTGGCGGCTGCTGCGCGTGCCTCCCTGCTCGCTCACCGTGCTGCGCTTCGGCCTCGGGGAGGACGGCGAGCCTGCGCTCGCGGAGGTCACCGCGGCCGGTTTTCCGACCGACGCCTGAGCCCGCGTGCCGCGCCGCCTACCCCTTCGCCCTGGTGGGCCGGGGCGGCTGGGGAGGGGTGGCCAGGGCGAGGTCGACACCGCGGGCCACCCAGTGGTGCAGCGCGTCCTCGTCGGCGGTGACCGACGCCGCCACCCCGACCGTCCCGCGCATCACGCGTTCGCCCATGCGCAGCTCGTGCGCCCCGTCTGCGAGAGCCGCGTCGTAGCCGTCCGTGCCGACGCGCACCATGAGCTCGTCGCGGGTGATCCCGACGGCCATGTGCGTGTGCACCATGAACGCCAGCCCGCCGAACATCTTCTGCTCGGTGAACTCCGCGCGCTCGGCGACGGCGTCGCGCACGCGCGCGGCGAGGACCTCGTCGTAGGCCATGCGGCCAGTGTCGCCGGGTGTCCGACGACCCGCCCGTCAGGCGATGACGACCTCGAGGGTGCGCGGGCCGCGCCGGGTGGCGGCGTCGTGCAGGGTGGCCTCGACCATCCGGTACGACAGGCCCGTCCCGACCTCCGTGCCGATGACCTGACCGTCGAGCTCGCGGGCGGCGTCGAGCAGCTCCGCGGCGCTGGTGGGCGCCGGGCCGGAGCGGCGCAGCAGGTGGCCCGCGAGCACGCCGCGCGTGTGCTTGGCGTTGTGCGAGACGACGGCGCGCTTCCCGTCCGTCTCGCGCACCACGCGGACGGCCACCCAGTCGGCGGCCGCGTCGCCGGTCGTGGCCGGCTTCCACGCGGCGAGGTAGGCGGCCGAGCGGCAGTCGACGACGACGTCGCCCGTGGCACGCGCGTCGAGGGCGGCGGACAGGTGCGACCGCCACGCGGTGGCGAGCTTGCCGACACCGGGCAGGTCGACGCCCATCGAGAGGCGGTACGCCGGGATGCGGTCGGCGGGGGAGACGGCGCCCCACAGGCCCGAGAAGACGCGGACGTCGTCGGCGGCGCGGCGGGCCGCGTCGCCGGGCAGGTCCGCGAGGCCGGCCGCGGCGTACAGCACGCCGGTGTAGACCTGGGCGGCGGGCGCCGTCGGCGCGGCCTTGAGGTCGGTGTTGCGCGCGACCTCGTCGCCGAGCGACGCGCCCACGCCCAGGAGGCCGGTCGCGTCCGGCCGGGCGCTCGCGGCGGCGAGCGCGTCGAGCACCGCGCGGCGCTGGTCGGTGAGGTGCGCCGCCGCCGTGAGGCGGGCCAGGTCGACCGGGGCGGCACCCTCGGGCGCGGGGGTCTTGCCCTCGGAGGGCGGCAGGCAGATCAGCACCCGGACACCCTATGACCGCGCCGGGCGGGTCTCGGCAGCCGGACCTGCCGGTGACAGTGCGGTCCGTCACCGCTAGCGTCGCCGGGCATGGTCCAGGTGAAGATCTACGGCAACCGACGGGTGTGGGGTCAGCGGCGCACGGAGGTCTCCGACGCGCTGCACGCGGCGCTGGTCGGTGCCTGGCGGATCCCCGAGGACAAGCGGTTCCACCGGTTCCTGCTGCTGGACGACGGCGACCTGGTCGCACCCCGCTCGGACGAGTACCTCATGATCGAGATCGTGGCGTTCGCCGGGCGCACGCGGGAGGCCAAGCGCGAGCTGATCCGGCGCGTGTACGACGACGTCGCGCCCGCCCTGGGCGTCGCGACGGACGACGTCGAGCTGGTCGTCATCGAGTCGCCCGCCGAGAGCTGGGGGATCCGCGGCCGCTCCGGCGACGAGCTGTCGCTGAGCTACAAGGTCGACGTCTGACCCTGCCGGCGTGAGAGGGCGTCCGACCGGCTCGACGGCGCATAGACTGTGCGACGCGGACGAGTCGGTCGGACGGTCGCGTCGGCGGTGCCCTCGGGCGCCGTCGCCGAGGAACGTCCGGGCTCCGAAGGGCGAGGTGGTGGCTAACGGCCACCCGGGGTGACCCGCGGGACAGTGCCACAGAAAACAGACCGCCGTCGCCGGGCAACCGGTGGCGGTGAGGGTGAAACGGTGGTGTAAGAGACCACCAGCGCGGCCGGTGACGGTCGTGGCTCGGTAAACCCCACCTGGAGCAAGGTCAGACAGATTGTGTTTGAGGGTTGCCCGCCCGATTCTCTTCGGAGAAGCACAGTCGGGTAGACCGCTCGAGCCCTGCGGCAACGCAGGGCCTAGATGGATGACCGTCGCCCGCGCCCGGGTAACCGGGCGCGGGAACAGAACCCGGCGTACAGACCGGCTCGTCCGCCACAACGAAATGACCCATGGAGCGGTTAGTCCCGCGGGTCATAGGGCCACGAACGGAAACGCGAGTTACCCCTGTGTACGCATTCGGCGCCCCGCCGGTGGGTGTCCGACGCGTCCCTGCATCCGAGCGGCCGTCGCCGTAATCTGCCCGAATGGACTGGGGTGACGTTCCGACGTGGGTGGCTGCGATTGCGGCCGTACTGGCGCTAGTCGCAGCCGCGCTGGCAGTCGTCCCTGCATGGCGCACCTACAGGCTCGCCAAAACCGAGGCGGAGATGGACCAAGCAAGGCTCGTCGTTGCCTGGAGGACTCCGCACGTTCCTGACGAAGCGGTGGACCTGGCGGTCGTCAACAACAGCACCATGCCCGTGTGGGATCTCACGGTTCACGTTCTCTCAGTGCCGTCGGAGACGGTCGTCCAGGTTGTTAGGTCGCCGGTACTGCCACCTGCAAATGGCCCATCGACGACCGCCACGATGCACCTGGGGTCGACCGGCCACACCCCGCCCACTTCGGATACGGACATAGTCTGCGCAACGTGGTTCCGCGATCATCGCAACGTCTGGTGGCGGCGATCGTGGCGAGGTGACCTGGAGAAGGCGCAAGCACCCGACGAGATTCCGACCCGACCGCCATATCGGCTGCGCTGATGAACCAGCTGCATTTCGAAGACCAGGCGATCACGCAATGAGTGATGTAACCGACCCGACGCACGGAGCGCGTATCAGCGCACTGACCCTCTTTCTGGACACCCCGGTGCCCAGGACTCCGGGCGCTGCCATGAGGTGACGGGTGGCCGAGTCGCTGTTGGCATTGGTGCTGCCCGGACCGGCTCGTCCGCACTCATCTGCTCGCGGCCAGCACGGCCGCGAGGCCGGCGCGCAGGTCCTTGACGAAGAAGTCGGGGACCTCCAGCGACGGGAAGTGCCCGCCGCGCTCGGGCTCGGTCCACCGGACGATCCGCCGGTAGCGCTGCTCCGCCCAGGCGCGCGGGGTACGCGACTCGATGTCGCCGGGATACATGGTGAGGGCGCAGGGGACGTCCACCCGCAGGTCGGGGTCCAGGGAGCCGGGGCTCTCGGCGTAGATGCGGGCGGCCGAGGCGCCGGTCCGGGTCAGCCAGTACAGGGTGACGTCGTCGAGGATCCGGTCCCGCGAGATCGTCTCGAACGGGCTGTCCTCGGTGTCGGACCACTCGGCGAACTTGTCGAGGATCCAGGCGAGCAGGCCGACGGGCGAGTCGACGAGCGAGTACCCGATGGTCTGCGGCCGGGTCGCCTGCTGCGTCGCGTACGACCGGTGGTGGAGCCAGAAGTCACGGGTCTCCTCGGCGTGCCGGCGCTCCTGCGCCGTCAGGCCGTCCGTCGTCATCCCGGGCGGTGCCAGGGCGAGCGTGGTGTGGATGCCGAGCACGTGCGCGGGGAACCTCCCGCCGAGGACCGCGGTGACGTTGCCGCCCCAGTCCCCGCCGTGGGCGAGGAACTCGTCGTAGCCGAGCCGTCCCATCAGCTCCACCCACGCGGCCGCGGTCTTCTCGACGCCCCATCCGGTGACGGCCGGCCTGTCGCTGTAGCCGAAACCGGGCAGGGACGGGACGACGACGTGGAACGCCGGCGCGCCGGGGTCCGTCGGATCGGCCAGCTCGTCCACCACGTCGACGAACTCGGCGACGCTGCCCGGCCAGCCGTGGGTCAGGATCAGCGGCGTGGCGTCCGCGCGCGGGGACCGGCGGTGCAGGAAGTGGATGCCCAGGCCGTCGACGGTCGTGCGGAACTGGCCGATCTCCTCGAGGCGCCTCTCGAACGCCCGCCAGTCGTACCCGGTGCGCCAGTGGTCGACGACGTCCACGAGGTCGGCCAGGGGGACCCCCTGGTCCCACCGGCGCGGGTCGGGCGCGGGGCGGCGGACCGTCTCCGGCTCCGGCAGCCGTGCCGCGGCGAGCCGCGCGCGCAGGTCGTCGAGGTCGGCGTCGGTGGCGCGGGACTCGAACGCCTGGACGTCGCTGGACAGGTGGGGCATGGGGGCTCCTGGTCGTCGCGAAGCCGGCTCCGCCGTCGGGAGCCGACCTCACGGTTCTACCAAGCGGCCCTGACACGCCGGGGGAGTGGTCCGCCCCCGGCGCGTCCGCCCGCGCGTCCGGCGTCAGGCCGTGGCCCGCTCGGCCCCCTGCGCGTGCTCGACGGCCCAGGCGAGGGCGTGGTCGGCCACCTGCTCCCAGCCCGGCGCTCCGCAGGTCCAGTGGTCGCGGTCCTCGAACTCGTAGTACTCGGTGAGCGCCGGGGACTTCTCCCAGTGCTTGGCGTTCGACCGGTTCACCGACGCCGGCATGATGTGGTCCTGCCCGCCGGCGATGAACAGCAGGGGCGCCCGGTCGGTGCTGAAGTCCACCCAGGTCTCCTGGTGCCCGGGCTTGAAGTTGGCGATCAGGCCGTAGTCCCACACCCAGCGTCCGGGCGCCGGGATCGCGTAGCGCTCCCACACCGCCCGGGACTCCTCCTCCGAGAGGGTGTTGGTGAACGCGTAGTGGAACTCCTCGGGCGTGAACCCGACGGCGCGGTGCCGGTTCGCGGGGTTCTTGAGCGCGGGGAGGAGCGACCTCGCCTGCGACGGCGGGTTGACCCGCACGCCCTCGGTCGGGGCGGAGTCGATGACCACCCCGGCGGCGCCGAGGCCCCGGGCCAGGAGGATCTGGGTCAGGGCACCCCCGAAGGAGTGGCCCATGATGATCGGCGGCCGGTCCAGGGCGGTGATGACGCCGGCGAGGTGATCGACGGTCTCGGGGACCGACAGGTCCGCGATGACCTGCGGGTTCTCGCGGAGAGCCTCGACCTCGATCTCGAACCCGGGATACGCGGGCGTCACGACGGTGAGGCCCTTCTCCTGATAGTGCTGGACCCAGCCCTCCCAGCTGCGGGGGGTCATCCAGAGGCCGTGGACGAGGACGACGGTGTCGGGTGCGGTGCTGCCTGAAGTGTCGGAGCTCATGGTCGTGGGGTCCCTCTCAGGAGTTGATGAACGCCAGCAGGTCCGCGTGCAGCCGGTCGCGGTCGGTGTCGGGCAGGGCGTGGCCGCTGCCCGGATAGGTCAGGAGGCGGGCGTCGGGGATGAGCTCGACCGACCGCCTGCCCCCGACGTCGTAGGGCACGATCTGGTCGTCGTCGCCGTGGATCACCAGGGCCGGGACGTCGATCGCGGCCAGGTCGGGCCGGAAGTCCGTCGCGGAGAACGCCGCGATGCACTCGTACGCCGCGCGGTGACCGCAGGCCATGCTCTGGAGCCAGAAGGCGTCGCGGAAGCCCTGGTCGACGTCGCCGCGGCGGTTGTGCCCGAAGAACGGCCCGTCGGCCAGGTCCCGGTAGAGCTGCGACCGGTCCGCGCGCTCGCCGGCGCGGATCTGGTCGAACACCTCCAGCGGCAGCCCGTCGGGGTTGTCGTCGGTCCGCACCATGAGGGGCGGGACGGCGGACACCAGGACGACGCGGGCCACGCGGTCGGTGCCGTGCCGTGCGACGTACCGCACGACCTCGCCGCCGCCGGTGGAGTGGCCGACCAGGGTGAGGTCGCGCAGGTCGAGCGCGTCGACCAGGCACGCCAGGTCGTCGGCGTAGGTGTCCATCTCGTTGCCGTCCCAGGTGCGGCTCGACCGTCCGTGCCCCCGCCGGTCGTGCGCGATGGCGCGGTGGCCGTGCTCGGCGAGGAACAGGGCGGCGGCCGCCCAGGCGTCGGAGTTGAGGGGCCAGCCGTGGCTGAGGAGGACGGGCGTCCCCTCGGTGCCCCAGTCGGTGTAGTAGATCTCGGCACCGTCGTCGGCGGTGATGTAGGGCACGGTGGGCCTCCCTGGCGCTGGTCGGGACGGGTTGCTCCGAGGGTCCCCGCCTTCCGGTCCTGCCCGGACCACGTGGTTCGCGTAGTCCGTGGCCGGGCCTACGGGGTGACGGGGCCGAAGCGCTCGGAGAGCTGTCGCCGGGACGTGACGCCGAGCTTCTGGAAGACCTTTCTCAGGTGGTAGTCGACGGTGTGGGGGCTGAGGAACAGGCGGGCCGCGATCTCGGCGTTGGTCCGTCCGGCCGCGGCCATCGTGGCGACGGCCCGTTCCTGCGTCGTCAGGTCCTGGCCGGACCTGGGAGCCGGCGCGCCCGCGGTGCCGCCGGCCGCCTCGAGCTCGGCGCGGATCCGGCCCTGGAAGACGGTGGCGCCGCTGCGGTCGGCGAGGTCCAGGGCGAGGTGGAGGTGCGTGGCGGCGTCCCGCCGTCGTCGGGCCCGTCGGAGCCACTCGCCGTAGACGAGGTGCGAGCGTGCGAGCTCGACGGTCGCGCCGGTGCTCGAGAGCGCGTCGACCGACGCCGCGTAGTGGGACTCGTCGTCGTCGGAGCCGGCGAGGGCGAGGGCACGCTCGGCGAGGCCGCGGCACCATGCGGAGCCGTTCGCCCCCGCGCGCACGTCGAGCGCCGCGGCAGCGCGTGCCGCGTCCTCGGGCCGACCGCTCCGCACGGCCGCCTCGGCGTAGTCGGCGAGGTGGAGCGGGGTGACCTGCAGGAACGGATCCTCGACGAGGGGGTGGAGCCGCGCGAAGGCCCGTTCGTAACGGCGCTCGGCGAGATGGCGGACCGCGAGGGCCGCGGTGGCCGACGCCTCGACGCCGCCCCACCCGGCCGCGGCGGCGCCCTGCCCGACGGCCTCCACGGTCTCGTCCGGGCTCCCGCTCCAGGCCATGACGGCCGCGTTGACGACGTTCTCGCCGTCGTAGCCCATCGCCCGGCGGACCTCGCGGACCGTCGCGTCGAAGGAGAGGGCGCGGCTCACGGTGCCCCCCATGAGCTCCGACAGCGCGCCGACCCAGAGCAGGGTGTCGAGCGCCTGCAGGGCGCCCCCGTCCCGCGCGGCGCGCATCGCCCGCTCCAGTCCCGCCCGGCGCCCGGCGTCGTCCCACAGGAAGGCGCCGATCGCCGCGATCAGGGTGCCCAGGTGGACCAGGTCCCGGTCCGGCAGCGCGAGGATCGCGTCGAAGGCCTCGCGCACCGGTCGGACGGCGCGCTCGTACGGCTCGAGGATCAGTGCGGCGACCCCCCGCAGGATCACGGAGGCAGGACCGGGCGTCTCCGCCCCGGCGGCGATCCGGCGCCCCAGCGTCGGGATGTCGACCCCGACCAGGAGCCGGTCCGCGCTGCTGCACCGTTCGAAGGCCTGCAGGAGCGCGCGCTGCTCCCGCTCGACGTCGTGGCCGTGGAACTCGTCGGCGGCCCGGAGCTGGTCGGAGGTCGACGCCCGGACGCCGTCGGGATCGGAGACGAACAGGGCGGCGGCGCTACGGACGAGGATCGCGCGGCCGCGCGTCACCCGGTCGAGGCCCGCCTCCCGGACGTTCGCGAGCAGGCGCACGGCGACGTCGGCGGCCCCTGCCTCCAGGGCGGCCTCGGCGGCGCCGACCAGCCGCTCGCCACGCACTGGACCGGACGGCGTGAGCTCGGCCGCGCGGGCGAGGATGCTGGCGCGCGACGACGAGCCGCCACGCTGCGCCGCGAGGTCCGCCGCACGCACGAGGCGTTCCGCGACGGTCTCGTCGGTCCCGCTCGCCGCGCGCGAGGCGTGCCACGCCTCGGTCTCGACGAGCCCGAGCTTCGCGGCGGCCTCCGCCAGCGCGCCGTGGACCCTCCGGCGCTCGGCCCGGGACGCCGACCCGTAGACCGCGGACCGGACGAGGGGGTGCCGGAACCCGACCGTCGGTTCGAGGTGCACGAGGCCGGCCGACTCCGCGTCCTCCCGACGGGAGGGATCGATGGCGAGGGCGGCGCCGGCGATCTCGAGCAGCTCCAGGTCGCCGGTGGAGTCGGTCGCGGCGAGCAGGAGCCAGCGCTGCGAGGCCGGCGGCAGGTGCATGACGCGGCGCAGGTAGTGGGCCTCCAGGTGCTGCCCGACGGGCACCGGCTCGGGGCCGAGACCGAGGTCGGTCATCTCCCGGAGCAGGGGATCGGCCGCCAGGTCGACCAGGGCCAGCGGGTTGCCCTCCGTCGCGCGGACGATCGCGGCGGTGGCCGTCGGGGTGAACGGCCCCGCCGCGGACCGGTTCAGCAGCGCCGCGGCCGGCTCGGGCGACAGCCCCGCGAGCGCGAGGACCGGCACCCCGCGCAGCACCGCGTCCAGCTCGCGCTCCTCGCGCCCGGCGAGGACGAGCGCCAGGCGCTCGGCGCCGAGGCGGCGCGCGACGAATGCGAACGACTCGAGGCTCTCGCGGTCGAGGAGGTGCGCGTCGTCGACGGTGCAGAGCAGCCCGGCCCGGGTGCTTGCGGCGGCGAGCAGGCTGAGCACGCCGAGGCCGACCAGGAACCGGTCCGGCGGGGGCCCGTCGGCGGCGCCCGAGGCCACCTGGAGGCTCAGGCGTTGCCGCTCCGGGATCTCGGCCAGGTGCTCCCGCAGCACTCCGGTGAGGCGCTCGACCGCCGCGTACGGCATGGACGACTCCGACTCGTAGCCGTCGAGGCGCAGGACCCGTGTCCCGGCGCCCGGCGCGGCGTCACGCAGCAGGGTCGTCTTCCCGACGCCGGGCTCACCGAGGACCAGGAGCGCGCTGCCGTGCCCGTTGCGGGCCGCGCCGACCACCTCGGCGACCCTTCGCTGTTCGCTCTCGCGGCCGAGCAGGCCGCCGGTGCCGTGCACGAGCCACACGATAGGGAAGCGCTCCCACGCCTGCGCGGCCGAGCGCGAAGATCACCCGCACCGGGCCCTGCCGCGCCGCGGGACGGCGCAGGCAGGGCCCGGACAGGGGCGGGGACGACGCCGGCGTGGCTACCTCGCGGCCGCCTTGATGACCCGCAGGACCTGGAGGGGATGGCTGATCATCACCGAGTGCGAGGCGCGGATCTCCACCGTCGTCGCGCCGGCGCGCTTCGCCATGGCACGCTCCGCCTCCGGGGGGATGATGCGGTCGTCCTTCGCCACGATGTACCAGCTCGGGACGGACCTCCACGCGGGCTCGCCGGACGGCTCGACCAACGACGCGAGGGCCCCCGGTCGCTGGGCGCCGGCCATCGTCTCGGCGAGACGTCGCGGAAGGTCCTGGGCGAACAGCCGCGGGTACCACTCGGGGTCGATGTACGCGTCGGCGTTCCCCTCGCCGGCACCCGGGAAGGGCCGCAGCACGAGGTGGTCGATCACGTCGGTGTGGCCCCCGCCGAGCGCGTTCGCCGCGGCGACGGACTCGCCCTCGTCGAGCGCGTAGCCGGCCACGTACACGAGCGACTTCACCTGGTCGTTCCCGGTCGCGGCGTTCGTGATGACCGCACCGCCGTACGAGTGGCCCACCAGGACGATCGGGCCGTCCACGGTCGAGAGGAACTGCCGCAGGTACTCCGCGTCGTGCGCGACGCCGCGCAGGGGGTTCGAGAAGGACAGGACCGGGTAGCCGTCGTCCAGCAGCCGTTCGGCGACGACGGTCCAGCCGCTCGAGTCGGCGAACGCCCCGTGGACCAGGACGACGGTGGGTCTGGGGGCGGTCGGACGGCCCTCCGCGACGGCCGCGGGCGCGGCCGAGGGGCCGGCCGACGCCGTGAGCGGAGCCAGACCGAGAACGGCGACGAGCACCGTGATCAGGGCCGCGACGACGCGGCGTGACCGGATCGCCAGCGAGGACTGCTCAGACATGGCATCTCCTTCGACGAGTTCAGGGGATCCCAGCCTCCGGGGCAAGGAGGCGTCGCGGACCACGCGCCGCGCGTAGTCCGAGGCGGAGGCGCTGCCGTGGCGACCCAGGGGTTGCCGCGTGCCCGGGTTCCCGGAGTCGGCCTGCGTGGTAGCACGCAGGCGGCGGCGCCGGCGTGGACGGGCCGGAGTGGGATGGACAGGTCCGACACCCCGACCGGAGGCCTCCCGTGAACCGTTCCGCTTCGCCCACCTCGGTAGCCGACGTGGTCGGCAGTCCGCCCGGAGGATCGCGCGGCGCGCCGCACGCAACGATCGAGGCCGCCGTGCGCGGCCGGGTGGTGATGGTGCGGATGGCCGGCGAGGTGGATGCGGCATGTGTCGCCGAGGCCGTGCCCACGATCGCGATGCTCGACACGCTGGCGGGGTGCCGCCCGGTGCTCGTCGACACGCACGACGTGACGTTCATGGACTCGTCGGGCGTCGCCCTGCTGGAGCGGGTGGTGCGCCTGTGCCGCGCGGCCGGCGTCCCGGTGGCGCTGCTCGACCCGGCCGTCGTCGTCACGGAGGTGCTGGGGCTCCTCGGGCTGGACCGCTGGTTCCCGGTGGTGCGCTCCGCAGACCGTGCCAGTGCCTGACGCCGGGCAGGAGGACCACGGTGGCGGGGCCACCACGACCGACCCGCGGGTGCACCGCCCTCGCGGCCACGACACCGAGGGGTGGAGATGAACGCACCGCAGCACGTCCTGGTCGGGGTCGACGGCTCGGACGAGAGCCTGCACGCGCTCGACTGGGCCGCCGCCTACGCCCGCTGCGCCGGCGTGGAGCTGCACGTCCTCAGCGCCTACACGCTGCCGGGGTTCACCGGGAGCTACAGCTTCGCCCACGACGTCCCGATGGTCGACGACCTGTACGCGAAGCGGTACGTCGAGGACCTGCTGGCCCGCGCGCACGAGCGGGTGGTCGCGACCGGGGTGCCCGCGACGACCGAGGTGACCATCGCCGACGCGACGACCGCGCTTTCGGAGCGGTCGGCGCGGTCCGGGCTGGTCGTCGTCGGGGCGCGCGGTGCCGGTGGCTTCATGGAGCGGCTGCTCGGCACGGTCTCGGCGAACCTCCCCGTGCGGTCGGCCTGCCCCACGGTCGTCGTGCCGGGGCGGGCGCGGGCCGACGACGACGGCTCCCTCGCGGCTGACTCCATCGACCGCTTCGGCAAGGTCGTCGTCGGGGTGGACGGCTCGCCGTCCTCGGACGCCGCGCTGCGGGCCGCCGTCGTGCAGGCGCGTGCCTGGGGAGCCGCCGTCGAGCTCGTGCGGGCGGTCTCCCTCGTCGGCTGGAGCGGTTCACCCTGGCTCGACCCGGGATTCCGGGAGTCGGTCCTCGGCGGCGCCCGCGCGGAGCTCGACCGGGACGTCGCGCGCCTCCGGGCGGAGCACCCGGATCTGAGCGTGAGCGCCGACGTCGTCGAGGGGCACGCGTCCGACGTCCTGGCCGACAGCTCGGCGGCCGCGGACCTGCTCGTCGTCGGCTCTCGCGGACGAGGCGGGATCCGCGGCCTCCTGCTGGGCTCGACGAGCCAGGCGGTGCTGCGGCGGTCCCACTGCCCCGTGCTGATCCCGGCGCGCGCGTCCGAGCGGGCCGGTGGCGGACGCACGGACGGCGACTGACCAGGCGGGGAGGACCGCGCCCTGCCTACGATCGGCGGCATGGTGACTCCCCGCACGCGTGTGGGCATCGTCGAGGACGAGGCCCTGATGCGGGGGATGCTCGAGCAGACCCTGTCGGCCGAGGAGTCGTTGCGCGTGGTGCACTCGGTGCCCGGCGTGACCGAGGCGAGGCTGGTCTTCACCCCCGGGTCGTGCGACGTCGCCCTGCTGGACGTGAACCTGCCCGACGGCAACGGGGTGGCGCTCGGGGTGGCGCTGCAGCGGGCCGACCCGCGCCTGGCGGTCATGCTGCTGTCGAGCGAGGACGTGATGGGCCTGTTCACGACCGTGCAGGGCGAGGCGACCCGCCCGTGGAGCTACCTGTCCAAGCGGTCGAGCTTCGCGCGCGACGTCCTGGTGCGCGCGGTCGCGGCGGCGGCGCAGGGGCAGGTGGTGCTCGACCCGTACCTCGTGCAGCGCTCCACGCCGCGCCCCGGGTCGGCCGTCTCCGCGCTGACGCCCGCCCAGTTCGGGGTCCTGCGGCTCGTGGCCGAGGGACTGTCGAACCACGCCACGGCAGACCGGCTCGGGATCAACGAGCGGTCGGTCGAGAGCCATCTGAAGTCGATCTACCAGCGCCTGGGCGTCGACGGCACCGAGCACAACCGGCGCGTCGCCGCGGTGCTCGCGTTCCTCGAGCAGACCGGACGCTCGTGGCGGGCCTGAGCGCGCGGGTCGCCCCGGCACGGGGGCGCGCCGCGGAGACCGTCCTGCTGCGGGACAGGACGCGGATCGCGGTCGCCGTCGCCGGGGCCAACTTCGTGCTGTACGCCCTGATGACCGTGGCCGGGTGGGCCGGCTGGGGCGGGCTGCAGACCGCGATCACGCACGAGCGCAGCGCTCTCGGGGTGACCCTCGACGGCGTCGTCGTGCTCGTGGTGAACCTGGCGTTCGGGGCGGTGGTCATCGCCGGCACGCTCGCCTTCCGCCCGCTGTCGCGCCGGTGGCCTGCCCGGCTCGCCGTCGTCACGGGCGTCTCTGCCGTGGCCTCGGTGCCACGGATGCTCGCGCTCACCGCGATCAGCAGCACGCCGACCGGCGGCGCCTACGTCGCGGCCGTCGGCACGCTCGGGCTCGCCGCGGGCGTCGTCGGGATGTCCGCCGGGCTCCTGTCCGCGTCGCTGGTCGACCAGGCCCGGACGGAGCAGCAGCGCCGCGAGGAGGAGGCGCTCCGCGCAGCCCGTGCCGTGGAAGAGCTGCAGGACGAGGAGATCCGGGTGCGCCGGCTGGTGTTCGACCAGCTGCACGGCACGCTGCAGTTCCACCTCGTGACGGTGACGGCGGGGCTCGACCGCGTCGCCGAGCAGCTGGCGTCGGCCGGCGACGACGACCGTGCCGCCGAGGTGCGCCACTGGGCCGAGACGATCGAGGAGATCCGCGAGGAGGACGTGCGCTCGCTGAGCCACAGCGTCTTCCCGTCGGGCGCCGACCTCGGCCCCCAGGAGGCGATCGAGCTCCTGCTGCGGCGGCTGCCGCCCCAGGTCGACGCGTCGATCGAGCTCGGCGACCGCTACCGGGACCTCGTGGCCCGGGACGGGCTGCGGATGCCGATGGCGGAGCGTCTCGTGGTGATCTACACGGTCGAGGAGGCGGTGACCAACGCCCTCCGGCACGGGCGGGCGCGGACGGTCACCGTCCGTGCGGACGCCGAGCCCACCGCCGACGCCGACCGCTGGGTGTTCGTCACCGTGGTCGACGACGACGGCACGGGGCCCACGGACCCTGCGCCGGAGCTGCACGGCCTGCGGCGCCACCTCGAGCGCATCGAGTACCGCGGCGGCACCCTCGCCCTCGGCGCCGGTCCCGACGGAGGGGGTCGGCTCGCCTTCCGGCTCCCGTTCACCGCGGACCCCGCGGCCGGGGACGGTGCGTCGTGACCGGCGTCGGGCCCCGGTGCCCGTGAACCGCTCTGTGAACGCTCGGTAAAGAAAGTCTCTGGTGAGGTTCCGCCGGAGGTTCGCAGAGGTGTAGCGTTGCGGGCGTCGCGACGACGAGGTCGCGAGTCCGGATCGCAGCGCTCGAGACCGAGGCGCGCAGGACGCAGGACGTGGGACGAAGGTGCGGCAGTGACTTTCACCGACGAGGCGCAGGCCGGGGGAATCGCCCTGGTGGAGCGGACCGACGTGAGCGTGGTGGACATGTGGGGCGAGATCGACATCGCCCTGCGCAACGAGGCGAGCGCGGCGCTCGCGAGGGCGTTCGAGCGCGACCTCCCCGTCGTCGTCGACACGTCGCGGGTGACGTTCATCGACTCCGCCGGGGTCGCGTTCCTCGTCCAGCTCTGCCGGATCGGCCGGGACGAGGGCCTGCGGGTGTCGCTGCACCGTCCGCCGGCAGCGGTGCTCGACGTGCTGCGGATGCTCGACCTCGACGTGCCCCCGGACGCGAACATCCTCGACCGGCCCACGACCCCGACGGCGCCGACGCCCGCCGCGCCGCACAGCCTGGCCGGCTGACGGGCGGACGCGGGAGCGTCAGTGGTCGCGACCGCTGGCGGCGAGGGCCGCAGCCCCGACGATCCCCGCGCGGTTGCGCAGCGTGGCCGGGATGATCGGCGCGCGCAGGTTCAGCAGGGGCAGGAACTTCTCGTGGTGCTTGCTCACGCCGCCGCCGACGACGATGAGCTCGGGGGCGAGCAGCATCTCGACCGTCTCGAAGTAGCGCTGCAGCCGTTCGGCCCACTGGTGCCACGACAGGTCGTGGCGCTCGCGGGCGGACTCGGCGGCCCGCGACTCGGCGTCGTGCCCGTCGATCTCGAGGTGCCCGAGCTCGGTGTTCGGCACGAGCAGGCCGTCCACCAGCAGCGCGGACCCGATCCCGGTGCCCAGCGTGACCACGAGGACGACCCCCTCGCGCCCCTGGGCGGCGCCGTACCGCTGCTCGCCGACGCCGGCGGCATCGGCGTCGTTGACGGCCGTCACCTGCCGGCCCGTCGCCTCGCTCGCGAGGGCGGGCAGGTCGACGCCCTTCCACGACTTGTGCAGGTTGGCGATGAACCGGACGACGCCGTGGTCCATCGGAGCGGGGAAGGCGACGCCGACCGGCACGTGCGGCGGCAGCTCGAACGAGTCGACGAGCTCGGCGAGCACGCCGGCCACGGCCTCCGGGGTGGACCTCTCGGGGGTGGGGATGCGGCGTCGTTCGTCCGCGAACTCGCCCGTCGCGAGGTCGACCGGAGCCCCCTTGATGCCCGACCCGCCGATGTCGATGCCGAACGCGACCGGCTGCGCTGCCTCCACCATGGGCCCCATCTTGATGCAGGATCGTCCTATGAGCGACACAAGCCCGGTGCAGTACTGGTACAACACCAAGACCGGTGAGGTCGAGGAGAGCCGCGACCGCTCCAGCTGGAGCCACCGGATGGGCCCCTACCCCACGCGGGAGGCCGCCCGCAACGCCCTGGACTCGGCGCAGCGCCGCAACGAGGAGTGGGAGGGCGAGGACGCCGACTGGCGCGGCAAGGACTGACGCCGGCGCCCCGCACGACGGGACCGATGAGTCCGCGTGCCGCCCCCGGTCGACCCGGCATGACGACGACGATCGAGGCGAACGGTGTCGCGCACGGCGTGGAGCACCTCGGCGACGAGGCGGCCCCGCTGGTGCTCTGCGTGGGCGCCCCCACCATGGTGTCCTGGCCCGACGCGCTCTGCGCGGCCCTCGCCCGCGGGGGACGTCACGTGGTGCGGTACGACCTGCGCGACGCCGGGGCGTCCACGACCGTGGACCCCGAGGCGCCGGCCTACACGCTGCGGGACCTCGCGGCCGACGCCGCCGCGCTCGCACGGGAGCTCGACGACCGGCCCGCGCACCTGGCGGGCCTCGGTGTCGGCGGGATGGTCGCCCAGGTCGCCGCGCTCGACCACCCGGAGGCGTTCGCGGCGCTGACCCTGGTCGGCACGCGACCCGTCGCGCCGGGCCCGGTCGACGACGACCTGCCGGACCACGACGCCGCGGCGATGGAGCGGCTGTTCTCGCTGCCGGAGCCCGACTGGTCCGACCGCGACGCGGTGACCGAGCACGCCGCCCTGGGCGCCGCGATCCTCGGGGACGACCCGGCCGCGGCGCGCGCGGTCGCCGGGCGGGTCTGGGACCGGACGCCCGGCACGTCGCCCGCCCTGCACGCGGCCAACCAGGAGGGCATGGTCTTCGCCCGGCTCGACTGCGCGCCCCGCTGGCGTGAACGCCTCGGGGAGATCGCGGTCCCGGCGCTCGTGGTGCACGGCCGGCGTGACCCGTTCTTCCCGGTCGGGAACGGGGAGGCCCTCGCCCGGGAGATCCCGGACGCGCGCCTGCTCGTCCTCGCGGAGGCTTCGACGGCGGTCCCGGACGCCGCCGCCGGCCGGGTCGCGGCGGCGATGCTCGACCTGGCGGACGCCGTCGGCGTCGGCTGACGCCCGCCTAGCGCTCGAAGGAGTGCGCGGCGTCGGGGAACGAGCCCCCGCGGACCTCGGCGGCATAGTCCTGCGCCGCCTGCCGCAACAGGTTGCCGACCTCGGCGAACCGGCGCGCGAACCGCGGCGACCAGTCCGTCATCCCCGCCATGTCGGTCCAGACCAGCACCTGCCCGTCCACGCGCGGCCCCGCGCCGATGCCGATGGTCGGGATGCGCAGGATCTCCGTGGCGCGCGCCGCGACCTCCACCGGCACCATCTCCAGCACGACGGCGACCGCCCCGGCCTCCTGCACGGCGAGCGCGTCCTCGCACAGCGCCTCCGCGGCGTCGTCGCCCCGGCCCTGCACGCGCGGCCCGCCGAGGATGTTCTCCGACTGCGGCGTGAAGCCGAGGTGCCCGACCACGGGGATGCCGGCGTCGGTGAGCGCGCGGATCTGCGCGGCGGACCGGCGGCCGCCCTCGAGCTTGATCGCGGCGGCGCCCGTCTCCTTCATGACGCGGACGGCGGAGGCGAGGGCCTGCTCCGGCCCGGCCTCGTAGGTGCCGAACGGCAGGTCGACGACGACGAGCGCGTGCTCGGCCGCCCGGGCGACGGCGCGGGCCGGCGGGATCATGTCGTCGAGGGTGACGGGCAGGGTCGTCGCGTGCCCGTGCATGGTGTTGCCGATCGAGTCGCCGACGAGCAGCAGGTCGAGACCCGCGGCGTCGAAGATCCGCGCCGTGACGGCGTCGTACGCCGTGAGCATCGTGAGCTTCTCGCCGCGCTCCTTGGCCTCGGCCAGGTGGTGGACCCGGACGCGCCGCCGGCGCGTGAGGTCGGCGGCGGGCGAGGGGGCTGCGGCGACGTCGGCGGCGGCGTCGGGACCGGGGTTCGACATGGCGGCCAGCCTATGCCTCCGACGCGTGGTACCGGGTATCCGTCCAGGTCGGAGCCCGGCGCGCGCGGGGCAGGCGCCAGGACATACCCCGTTAACACTTCTCGGGCAGGATGGGCTCATGGACAGGCAGCAGGAGTTCGTGCTCCGCACGGTCGAGGAGCGCGACATCCGCTTCATCCGGCTCTGGTTCACCGACGTGCTCGGGGTGCTGAAGTCGGTGGCGGTCGCCCCGGCCGAGCTCGAGCAGGCGTTCACGGAGGGCATCGGCTTCGACGGCAGCTCCATCGAGGGGCTGACGCGGGTCTACGAGGCGGACATGATCGCCAAGCCCGACCCGACGACGTTCCAGGTGCTGCCCTGGCGCGGTGAGCGGCACGGCACGGGCCGCATGTTCTGCGACATCCTCACGCCGGACGGCGAGCCCTCCCTCGCGGACTCGCGCAACGTGCTCAAGCGGCAGCTCGCCAAGGCCAGCGACCGCGGGTTCACCTTCTACACGCACCCCGAGGTCGAGTTCTACCTGTTCAACCAGCTCGCGGCGCCGGAGGACCCGCTGGTCCCGGTCGACAACGGCGGCTACTTCGACCACCTGGCCCGCGGCAGCACGCACGACTTCCGCCGGGCCGCGATCACGATGCTCGAGTCGATGGGCATCTCGGTGGAGTTCTCCCACCACGAGGCGGGGCCGGGCCAGAACGAGATCGACCTGCGGTACGCCGACGCGCTGACCACGGCGGACAACCTCATGACCTTCCGCACGGTGGTCAAGGAGGTGGCGCTGGAGCAGGGCGTCTTCGCGTCGTTCATGCCCAAGCCGATGGCCGATCAGCCGGGCTCGGGGATGCACACGCACCTGTCCCTGTTCGAGGACGACCAGAACGCCTTCCACGAGCCGGGCGCGCAGTTCGAGCTGTCGAAGACGGCCCGGCAGTTCATCGCCGGCCTGCTGGTGCACGCGGCCGAGATCACGGCCGTGACCAACCAGTACGTCAACTCGTACAAGCGGCTCTGGGGCGGCGCCGAGGCTCCCAGCTACATCTGCTGGGGCCACAACAACAGGTCCGCCCTCGTGCGCGTGCCCATGTACAAGCCGGGCAAGGGCAACTCCGCCCGCGTCGAGTACCGGGCCCTCGACTCGGCGGCGAACCCGTACCTCGCGTTCGCGGTGCTGCTCGCCGCCGGACTCAAGGGCATCGAGCACGGCTACGAGCTGCCGGAGGCCACGGGCGACGACGTCTGGGAGCTGACGGACCGCGAGCGTCGCGCGCTCGGCATCGCCCCGCTGCCGCAGTCGCTCGACGAGGCGATCGAGCTCATGGAGCGTTCCGAGCTGGTGGCCGAGACGCTCGGGGAGCACGTCTACGACTTCGTCCTGCGCAACAAGCGGCAGGAGTGGGACGCGTACCGCGCGCAGGTGACGCCCTACGAGCTGCGCCGGTTCCTGCAGAACCTGTGACCGCCCGTCCGCCGACCCTCACGAGCCGGTTGCTGCACGCCGGCTTCGCGGACCTCACCCGGTCGGCGTCGCTCTGGTCCGACGACGCGCTGCAGGACGCCCTCGCGGCGCCCGGGCGCGCGGACGCGCTCCTGGGGGCGGTGGGGGCCTGCGCCGACCCGGACCTGGCGCTCCTGCAGCTGGTGCGCCTCGCGGAGCACCCCGACGCCCGTGAGCGGCTCGGAGCGCTGCTCGACGAGGGCGCCTCGCCGCGGGCGCGCACCCGGCTGCTGGCGGTGCTCGGGGCCTCGTCGGCCCTGGGGGACGAGGTGGTGCGCCGGCCCGAGCTGCTCGACGTCCTCGCGGTGCCCGACGGCGCGGCGCTCGACGCCGACGACGCCGACGAGCTCGACGACGCCGACGCCGACGACGACGACGAGGGGGAGGGGGAGGACGGCGGCGACCCCGGCCCGCGCACCCTGAAGGGCCCGGCCGAGGTGCGCGCCGCGCTGCTGCGCGCCGTCGGCGCCGACCCGGACGCCGCGGTGCCGGTGGCCGCCGACCCGGGCTCCGGGCCGGGCGTCGGCTGGCCGGACGCGGACGCGGCGACCACCACGGACGCGCTGCGCCGGGCGTATCGCGCCCGGCTGCTGGCGCTGGCCGCCGACGACCTCACCGCCAGCGAGCCGCTGACGCGCATGCCCGTCGTCGGGGCGGCCCTCGCCGACCTGGCGTCGGCCGCCCTGGAGGCCGCGCTCGCCGTCGCGCGGGCCGACCTGGACGACCACGGCGCCGGCGTGCGGCTCGCCGTCCTGGGCATGGGCAAGACCGGGGGGCGCGAGCTGAACTACGTCTCCGACGTCGACGTCGTGTACGTGTGCGAGCCCGGCGAGCTGCCGGACGGCGGCGTCCTCGACGAGGAGGCCGCCGTCGCGGTCGGCACCCGCCTCGCGACCGGGCTGCAGCGGGTGTGCTCGGCCGCCTCCGCGGAGCCGGCCCTGTGGCCGGTCGACGCCGCGCTGCGGCCCGAGGGCGCGCAGGGGCCCCTGGTGCGCACCCTCGCGAGCCACGTCGCGTACTACGAGCGCTGGGCCGCGACATGGGAGTTCCAGGCCCTGCTCAAGGCGCGCCCCGTGGCCGGCGACGCGGCGCTGGGGCGCGACTACCGCGCGGCCGTCGACCCGTTCATCTGGTCGGCCGTGCACCGCGAGCACTTCGTCGAGGACGCCCGCGCGATGCGCCGCCGGGTCGAGCAGCACGTCCCCGCCGCCGAGGCGGACCGGCAGATCAAGCTGGGCAAGGGCGGCCTGCGCGACGTCGAGTTCACGGTCCAGCTGCTGCAGCTGGTGCACGGTCGCGCCGACCCGCAGATCCGCTCGCCGCACACGCTGTCCGCGCTCGCCGCCCTCGCCGCTGGCGGGTACGTCGGGCGGGAGCACGCCGCGCGGATGGCGGTCTGCTACCGGTTCCTGCGGGCGCTGGAGCACCGGGTGCAGCTGTACCGGCTGCGCCGGACGCACCTGCTGCCCACCGCGGAGGAGGACCTGCGCCGTCTCGCGCGGTCG
The DNA here is from genome assembly GCF_042792795.1 of Isoptericola sp. NPDC056605. Taxonomy (NCBI): domain Bacteria; kingdom Bacillati; phylum Actinomycetota; class Actinomycetes; order Micrococcales; family Promicromonosporaceae; genus Isoptericola; species Isoptericola sp. NPDC056605. The sequence goes on from NZ_JBHTVT010000012.1 coordinate 81,158, forward strand.
CTCGGCATGCGCGCGGAGGGCGCCTCAGGCCTCCTCGAGCGCTGGCGCGCGACGCGGCGCGAGGTCCGCGCCCTGCACGAGGAGGTCTTCTACCGGCCGCTGCTGCCCGCCTCGGCGCAGCTCTCGGACGCCGAGCTGTCGCTGTCCCCGGACGTCGCACGCGAGCGGTTCGCCGCCGTCGGGTACCGCGACCCCGACGGCGCGATGCGGCACGTCGTGGCCCTGACGGCGGGCACGTCGCGCCGGGCGGCGCTGCAGCGGCAGCTGCTGCCGGTGCTGCTCGGCTGGTTCGCCGAGGGCGCCGACCCGGATGGCGGGCTGCTGGCGTTCCGCAAGCTGTCCGACGAGCTGGGCGCCACGCCCTGGTACCTGCGCCTGCTGCGCGACTCGGAGAACGCGGCCTACCACCTGAGCCGGCTCCTGGCGTCGTCGACGTACCTCGCCGAGGCCCTGGCGCGCTCGCCCGAGTCCGTGCGCTGGCTGGCCGACACGTCCGGGCTCGACCCCCGCGGCCCGCAGCGGCTGGCCGCGGAGGCGGACGCCATCCTCACGCGGGCCGACGAACCGAGGTCCGCCGCCCAGCGGCTGCGGGCCCTGCGCCGGCGGGAGCTGGCCCGCACCGGCGCGGCCGAGGTCCTCGGGCTGCTGCCCCCCGTGGGCGCCGCGGCCGCGGTCTCGGACGCGGCCGACGTCGTCCTGGCGGGCGGACTGCGCGTGGCCGAGCACGTCGCGCGCACGGAGCTCGGGCTGGGGGAGTCGCGCGAGGCGAACCCCACACGGCTGCTCGTCGTCGCGATGGGGCGGCTCGGCGGCCATGAGATGGGGTACGGCTCCGACGCCGACGTGATGTTCGTGCACGAGCCCGTGCCGGATGCTGAGCCGCAGCTCGCGCAGGACTTCGCCACCCGCGCCGCGACGCGCCTGCGGGCGCTGCTGTCGGAGGTGGGCCCGGAGCCGACCCTGCCGGTGGACGCGGACCTGCGGCCGGAGGGCCGGCAGGGACCGCTCGTGCGCACGCTCGACTCGTACGCCGAGTACTACGGGCGGTGGTCGAGCGTGTGGGAGGCCCAGGCGCTGCTGCGCGCGCGGCCGGTGGCGGGAGACGTCGGCGGAGAGGACTCGCTGGGCACCCGGTTCGGGGCGCTGGTGGACCCGCTGCGCTACCCGGCCGGCGGGCTGGACGACGCGCACCTGCGCGAGGTGCGCCGGATCAAGGCCCGCGTCGAGGCCGAGCGACTGCCCCGCGGTGCGGACCCCTCGCGCCACCTCAAGCTCGGCCGGGGCGGCGTCGCCGACGTCGAGTGGACGGCGCAGCTGCTCCAGCTGCAGCACGCGGGCGAGGTGCCGGGCCTGCGCACCACCGGCACGGTCGCGGCGCTCGACGCCGCGACGTCGGCGGGGCTCCTGGACCCCGAGGACGCCGCCCAGCTGCGCGACGCGTGGGTGCTCGCCTCGCGCCTGCGCTCCGCCGTCGTGCTCTGGTCCGGGCGCACCACGGGGGCGCAGACCGACCGGTTGCCGCACGACTCGCGCGACCTGTCCGGCGTCGCCGCCCTGCTCGGCGACGTGGGCACCGGGGGAGAGCTCGAGGAGCTCTACCTGCGCACGGCCCGCCGCGCCCGCGCGGTCGTGGAGCGCGTCTTCTACGGCGAGGAGTGACCTCGGCGCGGCGTCGGGCCGCGGAGCCGGCCTTCCCCTGAGACCCCTCCCGGAGGCGCCCGCGGGTACGGCAGAATCTGGGGCATGCATCAGCCCATGCCGTCGCCCGCGGGCGCGCCGACCGCTCGCCGACGACCCTCGGGAGCGGTCGCGTGAGCGCCGGCCTGCTCGGCCTGCTCGACGACGTCGCGGCGATCGCCAAGCTCGCCGCCGCCTCGCTCGACGACGTCGGGGCCGCCGCCGCGAAGGCGACGGCGAAGGCGGCGGGCGTCGTCGTCGACGACACCGCCGTGACGCCGCAGTACGTGCACGGCGTCGCCGCGAACCGCGAGATCCCCATCGTCAAGAAGATCGCCTGGGGCTCGATCCGGAACAAGGTGTTCTACATCCTCCCGGTGGCCCTGATCCTCAGCCAGTGGGCGCCGTGGCTGCTCACGCCGATCCTCATGGTGGGCGGCACGTACCTGGCCTTCGAGGGTGCCGAGAAGATCTGGGGTCGCCTGCGCGGGCACGAGGGGCACGACAAGCCCGCCGCGACGGTGGGCCCCGAGGCCGAGAAGAGCCTCGTCGCCGGCGCCGTGCGCACCGACCTCATCCTGTCCGCGGAGATCATGGTCATCGCCCTCAACGAGGTGGCGCACGAGCCGTTCTTCTCGCGGCTGGTCATCCTGCTGGTCGTCGCGCTCGCCATCACCGTGATCGTCTACGGCGTCGTCGGCCTCATCGTGCGGATGGACGACATGGGCCTGGCCCTCGCGGGCCGTGACTCCCGGACCAGCCAGCGCGTGGGGCGCGCCCTCGTGACCGGGATGCCCAAGGTGCTCGCCGTGATCTCCGTCGTGGGCACCGTCGCGATGCTGTGGGTGGGCGGTCACATCCTGCTGACCGGCACCGACGAGCTCGGCTGGCACGCGCCCTACGCGTTCGTGCACCACCTCGAGGAGGCCGTCGCGCACGCCGTGCCCGGCATCGGCGGGTTCCTCGGCTGGCTGGTCAACACGTTCTTCTCCGCCCTGGTCGGCGTGGTCGTGGGAGCCGTCGTCGTCGCCGTCATGCACGTGCTGCCGTTCGGGAAGAAGCACGGTGAGGAGCACTCGGCCGACCACCCGGCCGACCACCCGGCCGACCACCCGGCCGACCACCCGGCCGATCACGCCACCGAGCACGAGGGCGACGTCGAGGCAACGTCCACCGACGGGCCCACCGACGAGCCCACCGACGGTCCGCGGGCCTGAGGCGGCGGGGGCCCCGCGGCGGGCCGGGGGGCCCCCGGGAGCCCCCCCCCCCCCCAACCCGCCCCCCGCGGGCCCCCCCCTCCGCCCCCCCGGGGGGGCGGGGGGGGTGGGGGGGGGCCGCGCGGGGGGGGGGGGGGCCCACGCCGTCGTCACGACGCGACCGTCACGGCGCCGCGGTCGGCCTCGCGCAGGGCCACCTTGTTCACCTTGCCGGACGCGTTCGTGGGGATCGCGTCGACGACGACGAGGTCCTTGGGCTGCTTGAAGCGGGCGAGGGTGTCGCCCAGCCAGTCCTGGAGCTCCGCGAGGCCGAGCGGCTCTCCGGGGGTCAGGACCACGGCGGCGACGGGCACCTCGCCCCAGCGCTCGTCGCGCCGGCCGTACACGGCCGCCGCGGCGATCCGCGGGTGCGCGAAGAGGGCGTTCTCCACCTCGGCGCAGTACACGTTCTCGCCGCCCGAGATGATCATGTCCTTGAGCCGGTCGACGACCCAGACGAAGCCGTCCTCGTCCTGGCGGACCAGGTCGCCCGAGTGGAACCAGCCGCCGTCGAAGGCCGCCGCCGTCTCGGCGGGCTTGCGCCAGTACCCCTTCATGAGGTTCGGCCCGCGGTAGACGATCTCCCCGATGCTCCCGGTCGGGACGTCGCGGAGCTCGGCGTCGACGATCCTCCACTGGACGGTGGGGACCGGACGCCCGACCGACCCGAGCTTGCGCAGCGCGTCCCGGCCGCGCAGCGCGCAGGTGATGGGGGAGAGCTCGGTCTGGCCGAAGACGGCGACGTTGAGGGCGTCGGGGAACGTCTCGGTCATCGTGCGCAGCAACGTGTCGGACGCCGGCGCGGCACCCCAGCTGATCACGCGCAGCCGCAGGTCGCGGTCGCGGATGCCGGGGACGGCGCAGATCGCCTGCCACTGCTGCGGCACGTTGAAGACGATGGTGGCACCCTCCCGCTCCCACGCGTCGACGAGCGCCGCGGCGTCGAAGGCGCCGAGCGGGTGGATGACGGTCGGGATGCCGACCACGAAGTTGGCGGCGATCGACCCGAGCCCGGCGATGTGGAACAGGGGCGCGGTGAGGAAGGCGACGTCGGACTCGTCGAAGATCTCGTTCACCCGCAGGACGGTGAGGGACTGGGCCGTCATGTTGAGGTGGTCGAGCATGGCGCCCTTGGGCCGCCCGGTGGTCCCCGACGTGTACATGATGAGACAGGTCGTGTCCTCGGGGACGTCGGGTGCGACGAAGCCGTCGAGGGGCTCGGCGAGGAGGTCCGCGATGCTCTCCTGCCCGTCGGCGGCGTCGCCCACCACGACGACGCCGCGGAGTCGGTCGGTGAGCTGCTGCGCGGCGGAGAGCAGGGGGGCGAGCGGCTGGTCGACGACCACGAGGTCCGCGTCGGCGTCGTCGACGACGTAGGCGATCTCGGCGGGGGAGAGACGCACGTTCATGGGGACCGCGACGGCGCCGAGGCGGTTGATCGCGAAGACGGTCTCCACCACGAGGGTGTGGTTGAGCGTCAGGAGCAGGACGCGGTCACCGAAGCCGACGCCGCGCCGCCGGAGCGCCGCGGCGAGGGTGTCCATGTGCCGGGCGGCGTCGGCCCAGGTGGTCACCTCGCCCTGGAAGGAGAAGGCGGTCGCGTCGGGCTTGGTCGCGGCGTGGGTGAGGACCTGGTTCATCCAGTGGTTGCGGCGGACAGTCGGGGGGATGGCGTCCGTGGCGTCGCTCATGGCATGCACCTCTTCGTACGTGAGCCGAGTCGGGGGGCGTGGCGCCGTCGCCACGTCCCGTCCGTTCCTGCCGCCCGCGGGGGTCGACGAGATCATGTTACTCATCATTCACATCGGAGTGCCAGCCCCTGCGGGGGGCCGGCGTTAGTGTGTGCACCGTGAGCGAGGCGAGGGCGGCGGACCAGGTCAGGAGGCGCCCACGTGACCGGCGGCAGACCATCGAGGCGGCCGCCGCGGTCGCCTTCGCGGAGCGCGGGTACCACCGGGTGGCGATGCAGGACGTCGCCGACGCGGTGGGGATCACCGCGGCGGCGCTCTACCGGCACTTCGACAACAAGTACGAGCTGTTCCGCGAGATCGCGATGGACCTCGTCGCCCGGCTGACCGACGCGACCGCGGCGGTGGGGGAGGTGAGCGACCGCACTCCGGCGACGGCGCGCACGGAGGCCGCGGCCGTCCTCGACGCCGTCTCGGGCGAGACCGTCGCGATGCGGTCGTCGGGGAACATCTACCGCTGGGAGAGCCGCTACCTGCGCCCCGAGGACCGCCGGGCCCTGGCCGCGGAGTTCACGGCCCTGCGGCGCCGTCTCGCCGAGCCCGCCGCGATGCTGCGGCCCGACCTCGACCCGCCGACGCTGGACCTCGTCGCCCTGGCCGCGCTGAGCGTGATCGCGAGCGTCACCGCCCACCGCACCCCGATGGCCGTCGCGGCGCTGCAGGCGCTGCTGCGCGAGGCGGCGATGCGCGTGCTCACCGAGGCGCCGGGTCCGGCGCCGACCGCGCCGGCGGAGGGGCACGGACCGGTCGAGGCCGCGCCGCCGGGCCGACGCCGCGACCAGCTCGCGCAGGCGGGGATCGCGGCGTTCGCCCGCAGGGGCTACCACGAGGCGTCGATCGAGGAGATCGCCGCCGCGGTGGGGATCACGCCGTCGGGCGTCTACCGACACTTCAGCGGCAAGTCCGAGATCCTGCGCACGGCGTGCGAGCGGGCCGCGGCGGCCCTGGACGCCGCGGCCGACGACGCGCTGGGCCGCCCCGACCCCCGCGAGGCGCTGCACAGCCTCGAGGCGGCGTACGTCCGCTTCGCCGTCGAGGACCGCGACCTCATGGACGTCTACACGGCGGACGTCGGTGCGCTCGACGCCGAGGACCAGCGCCGCCTGCGGCGGCTCCAGCGCGCGCACGTCGACGACTGGGTGGAGCTGCTCGGGCGGTTGCGTCCGGACCTCGACCCGCGCGACCTGCGGTTCCTCGTGCACGCCGGCTTCAACGTGGTCGCCGACCTGAGCGTCGCGCTGCGCCGCAGCCCGGCGCCCGAGGCCAAGCGGTGGATCGGGGCCGTGCTGGAGACCGTGCTGGGCGTCTAGCGCCGATCCAGGTCGGTGTCGGGAGTCCGTCCCGCGTGAAGTGACCGGTTCGGGTCGGTGCTCCGTGGCACGACGTGCCGGAGCCGTACGTGCCGTGGCGGCCCACGGCGAGGGCGTCAGTCGTCGCTGTTCACGAAGTCGCTGCTCGCGGCGTCGAGCTCGTCGGGCGCCTCGCTCGCTCCCTGGGCGTGGACGTGGGCGCGCATGGCCTCCACGGCTCCTTCGACGTCGCCGGACTCGACGGCCGTCACGATCGCCTCGTGCTCCGCGATCACGCCGTCCCAGGTCGCGGCGAAGCCTGCGGCCCGATACCGCCGGATCTTGACGAGCAGCCCGTCCACGGACTCGACCACCGTCGCGAAGGTCGTCGCGCGGGCCACCGCGAGGTGGAACTCGGCATTGAGGCTGCTGATCTCCGAGTCCGGTGAGGCACCCAGGCTCTGGCGCATCCGGTCGTTGATGTCACGCAGCTCGACCGCGAGGCGGCCGCCCCGCTCGAGCGCGAGTCGCACCGCGAGAGGCTCCACGGCCTCGCGCAGCCGGTACACGCCGTGGATCTCGTGGCGCGGCAACGGCGCGACGCGGGGGCCGGCGTGAGGGGTGTTGACCACGAGCCCTGCGCCTTCGAGGCCGGACAGCGCTTCGCGGAGCGGGATCTTGCTGACGCCGAACTCGCGGGCGATCTCGTCGAGGACGATGCGGTCCCCGGGGCGCAGCTCACCGGTGATGATCGCCTCGGCGAGACGTTGACGGATCAGGCTGGCCTTGGTGTCGACGACCAGCGGGCGTCCTACGAACGCGTTCATCTTCCTCCTCGACGACGCGGGCTGCGGCCGCCCGGCCCTGTGATGATGCCACGGCCTTGCCCTCGTTCGCATTTCGTATATCGTGTGCTCATCCCCGTCGGTCAAGGAGGACACGGTGGCCATCCACCCCACAACGGCCAGGACACCGCGACGCCGCGGTGAATCAGATCGCTTCCCGCTACTGCTCATCGCGCCCGCAGCGACGCTGCTCTTCGCGGTGCTCATCTATCCGCTCGTCGCGGCGCTCGCGGATGCCTTCTTCGACGCCAGCCTCATCTCGTCGGAGAAGTCGTTCGTCGGGCTGGAGAACATCGTCTCCGCGTTTCAGAGCGACTTCGGCCCGCTGCTGGCCAAGACGCTCACCTTCGCCGTCCCCGCCACCGTGCTTCCCTTCGCGGTCGGGCTCGTCGCTGCGCTCGGCCTCAACCAGCGCATGCGTGGGCGCGCCGCACTGCGGAGCGTGCTGCTGTTCCCGTGGGTGCTTCCCGGCGTCGTCGTCAGCTTCCTGTGGCTGTGGATCTTCGACGCGAACTACGGCGTGCTCAACGGGGTGCTGCGGACCACCGGGATCGTCGACGAGAACGTGGGCTGGCTCCAGTCGGGACCCGGCGCGATGACCGCCGTGATCGTGGCGCGGACCTGGGCGTCCTTCCCGTGGATGATGGTGATGCTCCTCGCCGCGCTGCAGTCCTTCCCCGGCGACGTCTACGAGGCGGCCCGCATGGACGGCGCCAACTCCTGGGAACGGTTCTGGCACGTCACGGTGCCCGGCCTCGCGCCCGTCGCGGGCGTCGTCGTGCTGCTCGAATTCATCTGGAACTTCCAGCAGTTCGACCTCCTCTACGTCCTGACGCAGGGGGGACCGGCGGGGGCGACCACGACCTTCTCCCTCGCCGTCTACGAGACGGCCTTCAAGGGCTTCGACCTCGGCACCGCCGGCGCGTTGGGCGTGCTGTGGATGCTCGTGCTCCTGCCCGTCGTGGTGCTCTACCTGCGCGGGACGGAGAAGGAGCGATGACGACTCAGATCGAGAAGGATCCCGTGGTGACCGTGCGCGACCGAGGCGGCTCGACGCGCCGCCCGCCCCACCGAGCACGCCCCGTCGGGACGCGTGGTGGCCCTTCCGGCGAGACGCGTCAGGTCGCCTGGGGGCGGCGCACCTCGCTGACCCTCATCACGGTGTTCGCCCTGGCGCCGATCTACTGGATGGTCCTGACTAGTCTGCGGTCCGGGTCGGAGGTCTTCGAGTTTCCTCCCCGGCTGCTGCCGACGGGCTTCGACCTCAGCTCCTACGCGCGGGTGCTCGGCGACGGCCAGATCGTGCACTTCCTGCTCAACAGCGTGCTCGTCGCCACCGTGACCGCTGTCGGGAGCGTGCTGGTGGGCATGTACTGCGCCTACTCGTTCTCGAAGTTCCGCTACCGGGGGCGCCGGTCCTTCATGTTCCTGCTGCTCGTCTCGCAGCTGTTCCCGCAGATCCTCTTGCTGATCACCATCTACGGGATGTTCAGCGCGATGGGTCTGCTCGACTCCTACCTCGCCCTGATCATCTCGTTCACCACGTTCACGCTCCCGCTGTGCGTCTGGATGATGAAGGGCGTCTTCGACAACGTCCCGGACGAGATCATCGAGGCGGCCAAGGTGGACGGGGCGGGGCAGCGGGTGATCATCCACCGCATCCTCATGCCGCTCGTCGCCCCGGGCATGATCGCCGCGGGTCTCTTCGCCTTCATCCGTGGCTGGAACGACTTCGTCTACTCGCTCACGCTCTCGGGCGAGGCCACCCGCACCCTGCCGCCCGGCCTCGTCAACACCTACCTCAGCGAGTTCAGCGACCGATGGCCCGAGCTCATGGCGGCGTCCCTGGTCGCCTCGCTCCCGGTCATCGTCGTCTTCCTCGCACTGCAGCGGTACTTCGTCGCCGGGCTGAGCTCCGGCGCCGTCAAGGGCTGACCCCCGGACCACCTGACACCCGACCCCACCTCATCGGAGAGGACCGTCCCATGTCTCACCACCACTCCAGCGCCGCGGCCCGCCGCCGCCGGCTCGCGGCCGTCACAGCCGCCGGCATCGCGGCCACGTTCGCACTGGCCTCCTGCTCGACCGGCGTCGACCCTGCCGGTCCCGCTCCCTCGGGCGCGCCGGAGAGCTACGAAGACTTCACGTTCACCAGCTGGAACTATGGCGAGGACGCCCAGAGAGCCCTCATCGAGCAGGAGGTCGCCGAGTTCACCGATGAGCACGACGTCACGGCCGACCTGGTCACGTTCCCCTTCGCCGAGTACAAGAACCAGCTGATCCTGCGCTCGCGCGACGGGTCGACGACGGGCGCCGCCCAGCTCGACATCGCTGACCTGCCCTCCCTCGCGGCGTCAGGCGTCCTCGCCGACCTGTCCGCGTACTCGGAGGGCGCCGACTACACGGAAGCCGCGCTGAAGAACGGCCAGGTCGACGGCGTCCAGTACGGCCTGCCGTGGTACACCGGCTCGATCGGCCTCATCCAGAACGAGCAGCTCCTCAAGGAGGCCGGTGTCACCGAGGCGCCCGCCACCGTCGCGGACTTCGAGGACGCGCTGCGCAAGGTCAAGGCGCTCGGTGACGACGTCGTGCCCTATGCCCTGGCGACCAAGCCGGAGGCGATCAAGGACTTCATCCCCTGGTTCCGCACGTTCGGGTCCGCCATCGTCGCCGGCGGAAAGATCTCCGTCAACGACGACGGCGCCGTCAAGGCCCTCGAGTGGCTCACCCAGCTCAACCAGGACGGTCTCGTGGAGCTCGGCCTCGGCCGCCCGGAGGCGCGCACGCTCTACGTCCAGGGCAAGACGGCGTTCTTCGACGACGCCAACCAGGTGCGGGGGACCATCGCCGACCAGGCGACCGACCCCGGGCTCATCGACCACACCGTGCCGGTGGCGCGCCCGGTCGTGGCGCCGGGCGACGCGCCGCAGTCCCTCGCGTGGGGCGGCCTCATCGTCGTGTTCGAGGAGGGGCCGACGCAGACCGCGGCCGAGTTCGCGAAGTACTACACCTCGACGCCGGAGGTCGGCGTCAACCGGTACAAGGAGATCGGGTCGGTCCCCACGACCGACGCGGCCCTGAAGGACGAGGCTCTGACCTCCGATCCGTACGCCTCGACCTGGCAGTCGCAGATCACGGACAGTGCCGCGCCGAACCCGCTGTGGCAGTTCCCGAACTACGCCCAGATGGAGGCGAAGCTCGCCGAGGAGATCCAGGCGGCCATGACCGGGAAGAAGTCGGCGCAGGACGCGCTCGACGACGCGCAGGCGGCGATGCAGGGGCTGGCCGACTGAGATGAGCGTCCTCGACACCTTCCCTGCCACGCCGGCCGACGCCACCTCGCCCCTGCGGATCGCCTCGGTGGAAGCCATCCCGATGCTCGCCCCGTTCAGCCGCCTGTACCCCGACGGTGACGTCCCGGGGTGGCTCCTGCGGCCCGCTGCCAGCCACCGGACCCTGGAGCGCAAGGGGCAGTACTCGACCCTCGTCCGCATCCGGACGGACGATGGCCTGGAAGGCGTCGGGGAGTGCTACGGGCTGCCCGCTCCGAAGGTGACCGCGCAGATCGTGCACGACATCATCGAGCCCCTGCTCCTCGGCGAGGACGCCCATGCCGTCGATCGGCTGTGGTCGAAGGTCTACTCCTCGATGAGCGGGGGCGGGCAGGTCCGGGGGTACTACCTCGAGGCGATGAGCGGCATCGACCTCGCCCTGTGGGACCTTCGGGGCAAGGCGCTGGGACTCCCGGTGCACCGCCTGCTCGGCGGCCCGCACCGGGAGCGGATCGATGTCTACGCGAGCCCGGTGCCGATGCTCGACGAGCCGGCGGAGTCCGCCGAGTACGCTCTCGGGTTCGTCGCCGCAGGGTTCGACGCGCTCAAGCTCAAGCTGGGTCGAGGCGCGGCCGTGGACGTGGCGCACGCTGCCGCCGTGCGCGAGGCGATCGGCCCCGACCGCCAGCTGCTCGTCGACCTGAACTGCGCGTACACCGCCGACGTCGCGACCGATGTGACGCGCCGACTGGTCGATCTCGGCATCACCTGGATCGAGGAGCCCGTCGCCGTCGACGACGTCGCCGGCTACCGGCGCATCCGGTCGTCCCTCCCGGTGTCGTTGGTCAACGGCGAGACCCTCTTCACGCGATGGGACTTCCGGGAGTTCCTCGTGGCAGGCGCGGTCGATGTCGTGATGCCGAACCTCGCACGCGCGGGCGGGATCACCGAGTCGCGGAAGATCGCGGCGCTGTGCGAGACGTTCCACGTGGACATCGCGCCGCACGGCGTCGGGTCGGCGGTGGGCCTCGCCGCGGCGCTCCAGCTCTCCGCTGCCGTGCCGAACTTCCGGATCTACGAGTACAACCGGCTGCCGAACCCGTTGCGCGACGCTCTCGCGACCGAGCCGTTCGACTTCTCCGGCGGCTCGCTCGGCGTGCCGACGGGCCCCGGGCTCGGCATCTCGCTGGACTGGTCCGCCGTGGAAGAGTTCCGCGCGCGATGACAGCTGTCCCGAGGTCAGGCGGCGCGCGCGAGGTTCGGCGGGCGTCAGGACGAAGGAGGGTCGGATGAGCACGGTGCAGGGCGTCACGGCCGTCGTGGGTGCGGGCGGCGCGATCGGCGCCGCGATCGCCGCCCGGCTCGCGGGCGAGGGGACGGTCGCCCTCCTCGACCGGGACGCGGCGCGGCTGGCCGACGTCGCCGCGAGCCTGCCCGAGCGGCCCCTGGTGCTGCCGGTGGACGCCAGGGATGGTGGGGCGGTCGATGCCGCGTTCGCGGAGATCTCCCGAGCCGGCGGCCTCGCCCGGCTCGCGGTGGCCGTCGGGACCACGTCCGGAGGATCGATCCACGAGCTCGACGAGGCGTCGTGGGACACCATCCTGGGGTCGAACCTGACCACGGTGTTCCACTCGCTGCGGGCGGGGGTCGGCACGCTTCGGCACACCGGCGGGCCGGTCTGCGTGATCGGCTCCGTGCACGCCGCGGATCCCCAGCCCGGGTATCCCGCCTACGCCGCGGCCAAGGCCGCGGTCGCGGCCCTCGTGCGCCAGGTCGCAGCCGAGTACGGCCACGTCGGCGTCCGGGCCAACCTCGTCACCCCGGGCTGGACGCGAGCTCCGCACACCGTGGGCCGCCTCGAGCCGCAGGACGAGGCCGCCCTGCTCGACACGACCCCCTTGAGGGAGCTCGTCGAGCCCAGCGACCTCGCTGAGGCTGTCGCCTGGCTGATGTCCGGGGCGGCGAGCCGCGTGACCGGGGCCGAGATCGTGGTCGACGGCGGCGCCTCGTTGCTCGGCGGTGCGACCGTGCTGCGCCAGGGCTACCGGCAGCGGCTGGGACTCGACGCCTCGAGGTGACCTTTCACGAGTCCTGGGCACATCGCCTTTCGTCTTCGGTACTGATGTTCGTCTCCAATCCCCAAGGATGAGGAATGGTCCTATGAATCGCATAGCCACGATGGGGTTGTCGGCAGTCCTCCTGCTGTCGCTCGCCGCGCCCTCGGCACTCGCTGCACCACTCGAGAGCACCCACACCGAAGACTTCGCGAACGGCCTCGACGACTGGACGGTCGAGAGCGGACGGTGGACCGCCGAGGACGGCGCCGCCCGAGTCGACGGCGAGACCCTGACCGGACCCCGCGCGATGCACCTCACGCGATGGCAGTTCGGTGACTCCGCGACGACGGTGAACGTCCGAGCCACGGACGCCGCCGACAGCAACAGCTGGGTCGGCCTGTCGACCCGCATGACGGCCGGTCAGGAAGATTTCCGGCAGAGCGGCTACACCGCGTTCCTGCGCATGAACGGGCAGCTGGCCCTGGTCAAGCCTCACGCGTCCGATCCGACCGCCGTCTCCACCATCGCGACGGCGTCGACGGGCATCGACCCACGGAAGGCTCCGGTCTCGCTCACGCTCCGGGCGGAGGGCTCGAGCCTCGAGGTCTTCGTCGACGGCGCCACCGAGCCGGCGATCTCGACCACGGACACGCAGTTCACCCGCGGGAAGGTCGGCCTCGTGGTCGGCGCCGCGTTCGCGACCTTCGACGACGTCCGGATCTCCCACGACGACGGCGTCGAGGAGGAGCCACCTCCTGCCGCGGGGACGGACTGGGGCGGCGTCTTCCTCGGCGAGGCCAAGCTCGCCGAGCTGCGGGACCGTGTCACCCGGAACCCGCAGGACATCGCGTGGCAGGACGTCCTCGCTCAGGCGGAACGAGCGGTCTCGCGCGATGCCCAGGCGCCGGAGATCTGGGAGGTGCCGCCCTTCTACGCGGGGGCGGACGCCAACCGTGCGGCAAAGCACGCACTGCTGGACGACGCGAACCAGGCGTATGCCGCCGGGATCGCGTACTCCGTGACCGGTGAGGAGGTGTATGCCGAGGCGGCAGCCAAGATGATCCGTGCCTGGTCGCACGTGCAGGAGGTCCGCACGACCGAGGACTCGGGGCTCACGTTCTCCTACCATTTCCCCGCGATGATCTTCGCGGCCGACCTCATCGACGACTACGACGGGTTCAGCGCCGGCGACCGCGCCGCGTTCACCGCCTTCCTCCGCGGCGGGTCCCTGAACGCGAACACCATGGACCGGACCAACAACTGGGGGAACTGGGGGATGGTCCTCGTGATCGCCACCGCTGCGTATCTCGAGGACGAGGCGCTCTTCCAGACGGCCGTCCACCGGTGGAAGTACTTCGTCGAGCACCAGATCGATGCCGACGGCACCCTCCCCCTGGAGATCTCCCGCAACGACGGGACGGGAAGCCACGGCATCTGGTACACCCACTTCACCCTGCAGCCACAGACGATCGCGGCCGAGATCGCACTCGTGAACGGCGTCGACCTGTACGACTACCGGTCGCCGAGCGGGCGTTCGCTCCGGCAGGCGTACGAAGCCGTCTCCGGGTGGGTCGCCGAGCCGGAGACCTTCCCGGTGTGGCAGGGCGACCCCTCCGGGATGACCAACGTCCGCACGATCGAGTACGTGTTCGACGGACGGCAGGTGCGCGAGTCCACCGTCAGCTACTTCGAGATCCTGAACGCCCACTGGCCGTCCGAGGCGGCCGACTCCGTTCTCGTCGCCGACCGGCCCGTGTCGACCCTGCACACCTCTCCGTACCTGACGTTCACCCATGGGCCCGCGGTCGTCGAGCAGGACACGTCCGGACCGGTGATCTCCGTGAAGCCCGGGTCTCAGGGTCGGGACGGAGTCTTCGGGCACGTGGCGTTCCGGTTCCACGACGAGGGGTTCGTCGACAAGCTGATCCTGAACGGGACCGAGCGAGATCTGGTTGACGACGTCTGGTCGGACCTGGACGGCGTGGCGCCGGGCGTCTCCGGCGGGAGGGCCGGAGACAACGAGCTGAGCGTCCTCGACGTGGCGGGCAACGTGACGACGATGAGGTTCGTCCTGGACGACGCACCTCCCACCGTGACCGTCAAGGACGAGTCGGTGGCGGCGCCCGGCGGGTTCAGCAGCGTGTCGTTCAAGGTGTTCGATGCCTACCGGGTCGACCGGGTGGTGGTGAACGGGAAGCCCAAGGACCTGGCCGACAACCCGTGGAGCGACGTCAACCAGGTGGAGCCGGGAGCCTTCGGCGCGGTGCTGGGCGCGAACACGCTGGAGGTGTTCGACGTCGCCGGGAACGTGACCCGGTCGGAGTTCACGCTGGTGGCGCCGGGGTCGCGAGCGTCCGCACCGGTGGTCGTGACCGACCAGGAGGGGGCCGGGTCATCACGGTCGAGGTGACCGGCACCGCCCCTGGATCCGGGCCCTAGCCCCGGGAGCCCTTCGCGCGACCGTGGAGCAGCGGGATCATCCTGGCGACCAGGTGCATGTCCTTCTCGGTGCGGTCCATCGTCAGGAGGTTCAGCGCGGCCTTCCGGGTCTGGCGTGCCACGGACTTCACCGTGCTGAACTCGCGCAGGCCGTCGGCGCCGTGGATGCGGCCGAATCCGGACTCCTTGACCCCGCCGAAGGGGAGGGCCGCGACCGCGGCGAACCCGAGCACCGAGTTCACGGTCACGACGCCGGCGCGCAGGGCGTCGGCGGCCGCCGACGCCGCGCGGGCGTCCTTGGTGAAGACCGCCGCGCCGAGCCCGTACGGGGTCGCGTTCGCCCGCTCGACCGCCTCCTCGAGGGAGGCGACGGTGTTGATCACGACGAGCGGGCCGAACGTCTCGTGCCGCACCGCGAGGGAGTGCTCGTCGACGTCGGTGATGACGATCGGGTCGATCACCCGGCCGTGCACGCTCTCGGTACCACCGAGCACCGCCGTGCCCGACCGCACGGCGTCCTCGACGTGCCGGCGCACCACGTCCGCCTGGGCGGGCAACGTCATCGGGCCGTACTGCGCGTCGGCGCCCGAGGTGCGCAGCCGTCCCGCCCGCTCCACGACACGGGACACGAGGGCGTCGCGCACCGCCTCGACGACGTAGACGCGCTCGACGCCCACGCACGTCTGGCCCGCGTTGCCCATCGCGCCGAAGACGACGAAGTCGGCCGCGGCGTCGAGGTCGGCGTCGGCCGCGACGAGCAGCGCGTCCTTGCCGCCGCACTCGGCCACGATCGGCACCAGCCGCTCGGCGGCGGCCGCCATGACCTTCTTCGCCGTCGCGGTGGAGCCCGTGAACGCGACCTTGTCGACGTCGGCCGCGACGAGCGCGGCGCCCGTCGCCCCGTCGCCCGTGACGGCGACGAGGACGTCGTGCCCCACAGCCTCCCGCCAGCGCTCGGCGAGCCACACGGCCGGGCCGGGCGTCAGCTCGCTGGGCTTGAAGACGACGGCGTTGCCGGCGGCGAGCGCGTACGAGATCGAGCCCATGGGGGTGTACAGCGGGTAGTTCCACGGCCCGATGACGCCCACGACGCCGTAGGGCTCGTAGCCGACCGTGGCGTGCTGGTTGTAGTTGACCAGGCCGGCGCGCACCCGGCGGCGGCGCAGCACGCGGGCGGCGTTCTTCGCCGCCCAGTCGAGGTGCCCCAGGGTGAGCATGACCTCGAGCAGGGCGTCGTCCGCCGGCTTCCCGGTCTCCGCGGCGATGAGGTCGGCCAGCTCCCGGGCGCGCAGCGCGACGTGCGACTTCCAGCGCAGGAGGTGCGCGCGACGTCCGGCGAAGCCCTGCTCGCGCCACCAGCGGGCGCCGTCCCGGGCGCTGGTGACGGCGATGCCGACCTGGGCGGCGTCCGCCACCGGGTAGCTGGCGACGGGCTCGCCGTCGACGGGGCGGTACGTGGTGATCTGCCGGGCTTCCCGCCCGGCCTGGGCGGTCTGGTCCGCAAGCGTCATCGCCGGTCTCCTACTCCACGTCGAGCAGACAAGTAAATCGCGAGTCACACATTAGGGCCGCTCCGGGACGACGCGCAAGGATTTCTCTAATCTTGGTTAGAAATCAGGCTAGGATCGGAGCATGGACGTCACCGGGACGGAGGCGACGCGACCGGCGTCGAAATCGGCGCAGACGCGACAGCGCATCCTGGACGCGGCCGCCGAGGTGCTGTCGCGCAAGGGGTACGCGGGCACGCGCCTCGCCGACGTCGCCGCGGTCGCCGGCGTCCAGGCGCCCGCGATCTACTACTACTTCTCCTCGCGCGACGGTCTCGTCGAGGAGGTCATGTGGGAGGGTGCGCACCGCGTCCGGCTCCACGTCGAGGAGACGCTGGAGGCGCTGCCCGACGGCACCACCGCGATGGAGCGGCTCCTCGTGGCCGTGGACGCGCACCTGCGCTACGAGCTGCAGCTGTCCGACTACGCCACCGCCTCGATCCGCAACGCGGGGCACGTCCCGGAGCAGCTGCGGGTGCGCCCGGCCGCCGAGGAGGCGCTCTACAGCAGGCTGTGGCGCGACCTGTTCGTCGCCGCCCAGCAGGCGGGGGAGGTGCGCGCCGACCTGGACGTCAACACCTTCCGCCTGCTCCTGCTGGGGGCGATGAACTGGGTGGTCGAGTGGTGGAACCCGCGCACGCGCTCCCTCGACGAGCTGGTGGCGACCGCGCAGGGGATGGTCAGGCACGGAGCCGGGGCCGGCTGACCAGCTCCAGCCGGGCCCGCAGCACCTCCTCGGCCTCGGCCACGGTGCGGCGGACCACCTCCCCGGCGGCCGGGACGTCGTGGATGAGGCCCTGGACGAGCCCGACGGTCCAGATCCCCGCGTCGAGGTCGCCGTGCTCGAAGACCTTCCGGCCCCGGGCGCCCGCGACCAGGTCGCGCACGTCCTCGAACCGCCCGCCGCCCGCCAGGATCTCGACGACCTCGTCGCTGACGGCGTTCTTCGCGACCCGCGCCGTGTTGCGCAGGGAGCGGAAGATGAGGTTGGTGTCGAGCTCCGACCCGGCGACGATCCGCTCCTTCACGGCCGGCGCGACGGGCGACTCGACCGTGCACATGAACCGCGAGCCCATCGTGACCCCGTCGGCCCCGAGGGCCAGCGCCGCCGCCAGGCCCCGGCCGTCCGCGATCCCGCCGCAGGCGAGGAACGGGATCGTCAGCCGGTCCGCGGCGGCCGGGAGCAGCACCATGCCGGGCACGTCGTCCTCGCCGGGGTGACCGGCGCACTCGAACCCGTCGATCGACACCGCCGTCACCCCGACGGCCTGGGCCTTGAGCGCGTGCCGCACGCTGGTGCACTTGTGGATCACCCGCACCCCGTGGGCGCCGAACATCTCCATGTGCGGCTCGGGGTTGGAGCCGGCGGTCTCGACGATCGTGATGCCGGCGTCGACGATCGCCCGCCGGTACTCGTCGTACGGCGGCGGGTCGATCGCCGGCAGGATCGTGAGGTTGACGCCGAGGGGCTTGTCGGTCAGGCGGCGGGCCCGCTCGATCTCCCTGACGAGGTCGGCCGGGGTGGGCTGGGTGAGCGCGGTGATGATGCCCAGCCCGCCCGCCTCGGAGACCGCGGCGGCCAGCTCTGCCCGGCCGACCCACATCATGCCGCCCTGGACGACCGGGTGCTCGATCCCGAACGCCTCGGTGAAGCGCGTGCTGATCACGACGTCCCCCCGCTCACTCGTAGGTCTCGCCGGCGGCGGCCCGCGCGACCAGGGAGGCGGGTGGCCGGAACCGCTCGCCGTAGGTGTCGGCCAGCTCGTGCGCACGGGCGACGAAGCCCGTCAGGCCGCCGTCGTACTGGTTGACGTACTGCAGCACCCCGCCGGTCCAGGCGGGGAACCCGATGCCGTAGATCGACCCGACGTTGGCGTCCGCGACGGAGGTGAGCACGCCGTCGTCGAGGCAGGCGATCGCGTCCAGCGCCTCGGCGAAGAGCATCCGCTCCTGCAGGTCCACCAGGGGCACCCGGGCGCTCCCCGAGCCGTACCGGTCGCGCAGCCCCGGCCACAGGCGCGTGCGCCGGCCCGCCTCGTCGTAGTCGTAGAAGCCGCGCCGCGCCCTGCGTCCGGGCCGGTCCTGGTCGTCGACCATCCAGTCGACGACCGCCTCGGCGGGGTGCGCCGTCCAGGTGCCGCCCTCCGCCTCGTGCGCGGCCCGTGTCTCGGTGCGGATCTTCTGGGTGAGGGAGATCGTGAGCTCGTCGAGGAGCTGCAGAGGCCCCGCGGGATACCCGGCCTGGAGCGCGGCCTGCTCCACGGACGCGGGCTCGACGCCCTCGCCCACGGCGGCGACGGCCTCGTCGATGAACCGGCCGATCACCCGCGAGGTGAAGAAGCCCCGGGCGTCGTTGACGACGATGGGCGTCTTGCGGATCTGCAGCACGAAGTCGAAGACCTTCGCGAGGACGACGTCGCTGGTGCGCGCGCCCCGGACGATCTCGACCAGCGGCATCTTGTCGACGGGGGAGAAGAAGTGGATCCCGATGAAGTCCTCGGCCCGGTCGACCCCCTCGGCGAGCAGCGAGATCGGCAGGGTGGACGTGTTCGAGCCGAGCACGGCGTCGGGCTCGACGACGTCCTGGATCTCCCGGAACACGGACTGCTTGAGGTCGACGGACTCGAAGACCGCCTCGACGACGAAGTCCACGCCCGCGAAGTCGGCGGGGTCGTCGGTCGTGGAGATCCGCTCCAGGAGGGCCGCGCTCGCCTCCGGCGTCGTCCTCCCGCGGCCCAGGGCCTTCTCTTCGAGGCGGCGCCCGTAGTCCTTGCCCCGCTCCGCGGCACCCGCCGACGTGTCCTTGAGCACGACGTCGACGCCGCTGCGGGCGGCCACGTAGGCGATGGCGGCGCCCATCATCCCGGCGCCGACGACGCCGACCTTCTTCGCCCGGAACGTCGGGTACCCGGCGGGCCGGCTGGCGCCGGCGTTGATGCTCTCCAGGTCGAAGAAGAACGCCTTGATCATGTTCTTCGCGACCGGCGAGTGCGTGAGCTGCACCAGGTAGCGGGTCTCGATCGTCGAGGCGGTGTCGAAGTCGACGTACGCCCCCTCCACGGCGGCCGCCATCGCGGCGCGCGGCGCGGGCATCGGGGCCCCCTTGACCTGCCGGCGCAGCATCGCGGGCATCGCCGCGAGCGCCTGTGCGAGGGACGGGGAGGTCGGCGCGCCGCCGGGCAGCCGGAAGCCCTTGACGTCCCACGGCTTGACCGGGTCGGGGTTCGCGGCGATCCATGCCTTCGCGCGGTCGCGGACCTCCGCCGCGGGGACCACCTCGTCGACGAGGCCGACCTCGAGCGCGCCCGCGGCGGTGAACTTCGTGGCCGGCAGGATGACGTCCGCCAGCGCCTTCTGTAGCCCGAGCATCCGCACCGTGCGGCTCACGCCGCCGCCGCCGGGCAGCAGGCCGAGGGAGACCTCGGGGAGGCCGAGGCGCAGGCCCTTGACGTCGCCGGCGGCGATGCGGTGGTGGGTGGCGAGCGCGACCTCGAGCCCCCCGCCCAGCGCCGTGCCGTCGATCGCGGCGACCACCGGCCGGCCGAGCCGCTCGATCCGGCGCAGCAGCGACTTCACGTGCTCGATGTCCGCGGTCTCCTCGGCCGACCGCGCCGGGTCGGCGGAGCGGAGCAGCTCGAGGTCCCCGCCGGCGAACCAGCTCTTCTTCGCCGACGCGAGGACGACGCCGGAGATCCGGTCGCGCTCGGCCTCGAGGCGCTCGACGCTCGCCTCGAGCGCGGCCCGGAAGTGGGCGTTCATGGTGTTGGCGCCGCGGTCGGGGTCGTCCATGGTGAGGGTGACGACGCCGTCCCCGTCCTCGTCCCAGGCGTACCCGCCCTGCACGCCCGCCCGGTCCTCGATGACGCTCATGCCGTCTCCCCTTCCTCGACCCGCTCGATGATGGTGGCGATGCCCATGCCCGCCCCGACGCACAGCGTGGCGAGGCCGCGACGCAGGTCGCGGCGCTCCAGCTCGTCGAGCAGCGTGCCGAGGATCATCGCGCCCGTGGCGCCCAGGGGGTGCCCCATGGCGATCGCCCCGCCGTTGACGTTGACCTTGTCGTGCGGGATGCCGAGCTCGCGCTCCCACCGCATGACGACCGAGGCGAAGGCCTCGTTGAGCTCGAACAGGTCGATGTCGTCGACCGTGAGGCCCGCACGATCGAGCGCCTTGCGCGTGGCGGGGGCGGGTCCGGTGAGCATGATGGTGGGCTCCGAGCCCGTCACGGCGGTGGCGACGACCCGCGCTCTCGGCGTGAGGCCGAGTCGCTCGCCCACCTCCCTGCTGCCGACCACGACCAGGGCCGCGCCGTCGACGATGCCCGACGAGTTCGCGGCCGTGTGCACGTGGTCGATCGACTCGAGCCAGTGGTACTTCTGCAGCGCCACGGCGTCGTAGCCGGCCTGCGCCCCGGGGATCTCGAACGCGGGCTTGAGGTGGCCCAGGCTCTCGACCGTGGAGCCCGGCCGGCGGTGCTCGTCGTGGTCGAGCAGCGTGACGCCGTTGAGGTCGCGCACCGGCACGACCGACCGGGCGAACCGGTCCTCGCGCCACGCCTCGTCGGCCCGTCGCTGCGACTCCACGGCGTAGGCGTCGACGTCCTCGCGGGAGAACCCGTCGAGCGTGGCGATGAGGTCGGCGCCGATGCCCTGCGGGACGAAGTAGAGGTCGTAGTTCGTGGTCGGGTCCTGCACGTAGGCGCCGCCGTCGGAGCCGATCGGCACGCGCGACATCGACTCGACGCCACCCGCCAGCACGAGGTCCTCGAAGCCGCTGGCGACCTTCTGGGCGGCGACGTTGACGGCCTCCAGGCCCGAGGCGCAGAACCGGTTGAGCTGGACGCCCGCGACGGTCTCGGGCAGGCCGGCGACGAGCGCCGCGGTGCGGGCGATGTCGCCGCCCTGCTCGCCGACGGGCGAGACGACGCCGAGCACGATGTCGTCGACGGCCGCCGGGTCGAGCGTGGGGTGGCGCTCGCCGAGGGCGTGGATCAGCCCCACGACCAGGTCGACGGGCTTGACGCCGTGGAGCGCCCCGCCGCGGTTCTTGCCGCGCGGCGTGCGGACGGCGTCGTAGATGTATGCCTCTGTCACGGATGTCCTCACAGCCCGAGGCCCCGACCGACGATCTCCTTCATGATCTCGGTCGTGCCTCCGTAGATGGTGGTGATGCGGGCGTCCTCGTAGTCCCGCGCGATGCGGTACTCGCGCATGTAGCCGTAGCCGCCGTGGAGCTGCAGGCAGCGGCCCACGACGTCGACGTACTGCTCGGTGGTCCAGAACTTGGCGGCGGCGGCGTCCTCGGGATCCAGGGATCCCGCGTCGTGCCGCTTCAGGCAGCCGTCGATCAGCGCGCGGCCGGCGCGCACGGCCGTGACCATCTCGGCGAGCTCGAAGCGGGTGTTCTGGAACGACCCGATCGGCTGCCCGAAGGCCTGTCGCTGCTTGACGTACTCCAGCGTGCGCTCCAGCACGCCCTCGCTGGAGGCGACGGCGGCCGCGGCGATGGAGATGCGCTCCTGCGGGAGGTTGCGCATGAGGCCCGCGAACCCCGTGCCCTCCTCGCCGAGCAGGTTCGCGGCCGGGACGCGTACGCCCTGGAAGGCGAGCTCGCTCGTGTCCTGGGCGTGCAGGCCGATCTTGTCGAGCCGGCGCCCCCGGGAGAAGCCGGGGGAGTCGGCGGGGATCACGAGCAGGCTCAGCCCGCGGTGCGGGTGCTCCCCGGTGCGCACGGCCGTGACCACCAGGTCGGCGTTCTGCCCGTTGGAGATGAAGATCTTCGACCCGTCGACGACGTAGTCGTCGCCGTCGCGGACCGCCGACGTGCGGATCCCTGCGAGGTCGCTGCCGGTGCCGGGCTCGGACATCGCCACGGCCACGACGGTCTCGCCGGCGGCGATGCCGGGGAGCCAGCGCTGCTTCTGCTCCTCGGTCGTCAGGTCGGTGAAGTAGGGGATGACGATGTCGTTCGACAGGGCGATGCCGGCCATCCCGGACGACACGGGGTGGCGGGCGAGCTCCTCGCCCATCACCGCGTTGAAGCGGAAGTCGTCCGACCCGCCGCCGCCGAAGCGCTCCGGGATGCCGAACCCGAGGATCCCCGCCTCGGCCGCCTGGACGAAGAGCTTGCGGTCGACCCGCCCCTCGGCGTCCCAGCGGTCGGCGTGGGGGCGCGCGTACTGCTCCACGAAGGCGCGCACCATGTCGCGGAACTGCTCGTGCTCGTCCTCGTACAGGTCACGCGGCCCGATGATGCCGGTCATGCTGCCTCCGATCATCCTTGATCTCGACGTCCCACTTTTTATACCATGTTAGAAACCGCGGCTACCAGGGCTTGATCCTGACCTCTAGTCATGATGCGATGCTCCCGAGGTTTGAATCTGCATTAAGCAATCGCGCAAGGGAGCGTGACATGGGAGAGCACCCCTCCCCGACGACGGGCGGCGACCGGCTGCGTGGCCGCGTCGCGGTCGTCACCGGGGCGAGCCGCGGCATCGGGCACGCGATCGCGCGGCGCTTCGCGGCCGAGGGCGCCGCGCTCGTGCTGACCGCGCGGTCGGCGGACGCGCTGGCCACCGCGGCGGAGTCGCTCGGGGACGGGGTCCCGGTACGCGTCGTGGCCGGCCGCGCCCAGGACCCCGCGCACCGGCGCGAGGCGATCGGTACCGCCGTGCGCGAGCTCGGCGGGCTGGACGTCCTGGTCAACAACGTCGGCA
The DNA here is from genome assembly GCF_042792795.1 of Isoptericola sp. NPDC056605. Classification (NCBI taxonomy): domain Bacteria; kingdom Bacillati; phylum Actinomycetota; class Actinomycetes; order Micrococcales; family Promicromonosporaceae; genus Isoptericola; species Isoptericola sp. NPDC056605. The sequence continues at coordinate 104,003 of NZ_JBHTVT010000012.1, forward strand.
TCAATCCCGTGTACGGGCCGCTGGTCGACCTGGACCCCGAGGCGGCCCGCAAGATCCTGGACGTCAACGTGCTGGGCACGCTGGGCTGGGTCCAGGAGGCCTGTGCCGCCGGGCTGGGCGCGCGGGACGGCGCGGCCGTGCTCAACATGTCGTCGGTGGCCGGGGCCGTGCCGTCGCCGGGGATCGGGTGGTACGGCGTGAGCAAGGCCGCGGTCTCGCACCTCACCGTGACGCTGGCGGCCGAGCTCGGCCCCCGGGTCCGGGTCAACGCGCTCGCCCCGGCGGTCGTGCGGACGCAGTTCGCGCGCGCCCTGTACGAGGGGCGCGAGGAGGAGGTGGCCGCGGCCTACCCGATGCGGCGGCTGGGCAGCCCGGACGACGTGGCCGCCGCCGCGGCCTACCTCTGCTCCGACGAGGCGGGCTGGGTCACCGGCCAGGTGCTGACCCTCGACGGCGGGCTGCTGGCCGCGGGAGGGACGGCGTGAGCGCGCGGGGGAGGGTGGGCGCCGTCGACGTCGCCGGTGTCGTGGAGCGCACCCGCCGCTTCGTCCGGGACGTCGTGCTCCCCGCGGAGCCGCCGGCGGGGACGGCCCTCGACGCCGCCGGGCGCCGCGCGCTGCAGCAGCGGGCGCGCGAGGCGGGCGTCTTCGCCCCGCACGTGCCGGTCCGCCTCGGCGGGCTGGGGCTCCCGCTGGGCGCGTGGTCCGCCGTCTTCCAGGAGGCCGGGTACTCCCCGGTCGGGCCCGCGGCCCTGAACTGCATGGCCCCGGACGAGGGGAACGTGCTGCTGCTCGAGAGGATCGCCTCCGCCGAGCAGCAGGAGCGGTTCCTCGCCCCGCTCGCCGCCGGCGAGGCGCGGTCGTGCTTCGCCATGACCGAGCCGCACCCCGGAGCAGGGTCGGACCCGGCCGCGCTGGCCACCACCGCCCGCCGCGTCGACGGGGGCTGGGTGCTCGACGGCGAGAAGCGGTTCGTCTCGGGGGCCGAGGAGGCGGACTTCGCCATCGTCATGGCCCGCACGCCCGACCTCGGGGACGACGCCGCGACGCTCTTCCTCGTCCGTACCGACGCCGACGGGTTCGAGCTCGGTCACCGCATCCGCACGCTCGAGCGGGCGATCACGGGCGGGCACCCGCACGTCTCGCTCACCGACTGCTTCGTGGCCGACGGCGACGTGCTGGGCACGCCCGGCGACGGCTTCCGCCACGCGCAGGTGCGCCTCGGCCCCGCCCGGCTCACGCACTGCATGCGCTGGCTCGGCCTCGCCCGTCGGGCCCACGACACGGCGCTCGACCGCGTGCGGCACCGCGAGCTGTTCGGCGCCCCGCTCGCCGACCTCGGGCTCGCCCAGGGCCTGCTCGCCGACTCCGAGATCGACCTCGCCAGCAGCGCCGCCCTGATCGACCGGGCGGCCGCGGCGCTGGAGGACGGTGACGTCCGGGCGGGTGCGCAGGCCTCGTCGATCGCCAAGGTGCACTGCTCCGAGGCCGTGGGCCGCGTCGTCGACCGGGCCGTGCAGCTGTGCGGGGGAGACGGCGTCACGCTCGAGCTGCCGCTGGCCGCGTTCCTCGACGAGGTGCGCCCGTTCCGCGTCTACGACGGGTCGAGCGAGACGCACCGCTGGGCGATCGCCCGCCGCGCCGTCGCGCGCCGGCGCCGGGAGGTCGACGCGGGCGAACGGGTCCTGGACCGGGCGGAGGGGCGACGATGACGGCGCTCGCGAGCGCGCCGGACGGCGTCGACGTCGTGCGTGCGCTGCCCGCGGGGGACGGCGTCGCCGCGCCCGCGCGACCGCCGTTGCTGGTGCTCGAGCCGCTCGGGCGCTTCCTCGACGGCGTGGGGATGCCCGCCGGGGAGCTGGCATGGCGGCGGATCGGCGACGGCCAGGCGAACGTCACGTACGAGCTGCGGCGCGGCGGGGAGCGCGTGGTCCTCCGGCGCGGCCCGCGGCCCCCTTTCCCGCCGTCGGCCCACGACATGCTGCGCGAGGCGCGCGTCGTCGCGGCGGTGGGGGCGGCGGGCGTGCCGGTGCCGGTCGTCCGTGCGGTCTGCGACGACCCTGCCGTCGTGGGGGCGCCGTTCTACCTCATGGAGCTGGTCGAGGGGCAGGTGGTGACGGACCACCTCCCCGCGGGCTTCGACGGCCGCGGCGCCCGCGCCGACCTGGTGCACGCCGCGGTCGACGCGCTCGCGGACCTGCACGCCGTCCCGCTCGACGGCGACGTCGCCGGCCTCGGCCGGCCGGACGGCTACCTGGACCGCCAGGTCCGCCGGTTCGCCCAGCTGTGGCCGCTGAACACCCGGCGGTCGGTGCCGCTCGTCGAGACCCTGGCCGAGCGGCTGGCGGCCACCGTGCCCGCGTCGGACCGGGCCGCCGTCGTGCACGGGGACTACCGGCTGGGGAACCTCATGTTCGCTGCGCCCGGGCGGGTGGCGGCGATCCTGGACTGGGAGATGGCGACGCTCGGCGACCCGCTCGCCGACCTCGGCTACCTCGTCGCGACCTACTCCGCGCCCGGGGCCGCGCCCACGCCGATGGACCTCACGCCCGTCACCGCCGGGCCGGGGTTCCCCACGCGCACGGATCTCGTCGACCGGTACGCGGCGCGCACCGGCGCCGACGTAGGGGAGCTGCCCTGGTACGAGGCGCTCGCCCTGTGGAAGTCGGCGATCTTCTGCGAGGCCATCTACACCCGGTGGCTCGACGGGCAGCGGCCCGACGACTCCTTCGCCCCGGCCCTCGCCGACGGCGTCCCCGCGCTCGCCGAGGCCGCCGCGCACGCACTGCACCGTCACGAGAGAGGAAGCCGATGAAGATCGCCGTCCTGATGAAGGTGGTCCCGGACACGTACGGCGACCGCACGCTGTCCCTCGAGACGGGGCTCGCGGAGCGCAGCGCCGACGACGCCGTCCTCGACGAGATCGACGAGCGGGCGCTCGAGGCGGCCCTGGCCCACGCGGACGACCACCCCGACACCGACGTGGTCGTGATCGCCATGGCGCCCGAGCTCGCGCAGACCAGCCTCCGCAAGGCGCTCGCCATGGGGGCGACGTCGGCCCTCCAGGTGGTGGACGAGAGGCTGGTCGGCGCGGACGTCGTCCTGACCGCCGAGGTGCTCGCCGCCGCGGTGCGGCACGCGGGAGCCGACCTCGTCGTCGCGGGCGACGCGTCCACCGACGGGGCCGGGGGAGCGGTGCCCGCCGCCGTGGCGGAGACGCTCGGCGTGCCGTGCGCGACGGCGCTGCGCGAGGTCACGATCACGGACACCGAGGTCACCGGCGTGCGGGTGTCGGACGCCGCCACGCTGCGCGTCTCGGCGCCGCTGCCCGCGGTCGTCTCCGTGACCGAGGCCGCGCCGGGGCCCCGGCTGACGGGCTTCAAGGGGATCATGGCCGCCAAGAAGAAGGTCGTCGAGACCGTCACGGCGACCGACCTGGGGGCGGACCCCGAGCCCTCGGACGCCGCGCGCTCGATCATGACCGCGATCACCCGTCGGCCGCCACGCACGGCCGGCACCAGGATCGTCGACACGGGCGACGCCGGCGAGCAGCTGGCGGCCTTCCTCGTCGACCACCGGCTGGCCTGAGGAGGCGACGACATGACCGACGTCCGGGAAGAACCCGTCCTGGTCCTGGTGGACCGTGAGCCGCACGGAGGGCTCGCACGATCGTCGGCGGGGCTGCTGGCGGCCGCCGCGTCGATCGGCACCCCCGTGGCGCTCGTCGTGGGGCCCGGCGCCGACGACCAGGCGCCCGCGGCCGCGCGCCTCGGGGCCCGCCGCGTGCTGCTCGCCCCCGGGGACGCGGAACGTCTCGGCGTGCCGGTCGTCGACGCCCTCGAGGCCGCGGCCGAGCTCGTCCGGCCCGCCGCGGTCCTCGTGTCGCACTCGGTCGAGGGCCGGGAGGCGGCCGCGCGCTACGCCGTGCGGTCGCGCTCGGCGCTCGCCCTCGACGCGGTGGGCGTGTCGCGTGACGACGAGGGCGTCGTCGCGCACCACGCGGCCTACGGCGGCACGTACCTCGTCGAGTCGGCGGCGACCTTCGGCGCCCCGGTCGTCACGCTGCGCGTCGGCGCCGTCGACGACCGCGCCCCGGCCGTCGACGACCCGCAGGTGGAGGCGCTCGCGGTCCCCGGGTCGGGGAGGCCCGCGGCCACGGTGCTCGCCGTCGAGCCCGTCGAGTCGGGCTCGACCCGGCCCGAGCTGCGCGGGGCGGGCACGGTCGTGTCCGGCGGGCGCGGGCTGGGGTCGGTGGAGGGCTTCGCCCTGGTCGAGCAGCTCGCGGACACCCTCGGCGGCGCGGTCGGCGCCTCGCGGGCGGCGGTCGACGCGGGCTACGTCGCCGCGTCCTGCCAGGTCGGGCAGACGGGCGTGACGGTGTCGCCGCGGCTGTACGTGGCGCTCGGCATCTCGGGCGCGATCCAGCACCTCGCGGGGATGCAGACCGCGCAGACCATCGTCGTCGTCAACTCCGACGAGCACGCGCCCCTGTTCGAGATCGCCGACTTCGGCGTGGTGGGCGACGTCTTCGAGGTGGTGCCCCAGCTCGTCGCGGCGCTCGAGGCGAGGCGGGACGCATGACGCGCCAGGGGCTGCCGCGCCGGCCCGGCGGCCCGCCGTGGCCGCCGGTGGACGGCGCGGACGCCGGCACGGCGGAGGTCGCGCACGCGACGACGCGAGCGGACGGTCCGACCGGGGCCGGGACGGCCGGCGGGGCGGCCGCACCCGGTGGGGTGCGGCAGGGCCTGCCGCGCGTCGCCCGGTCGACGACGGCGGGCGCCACCGCGGAGCCGGGAGCCGGCCTCGCCCAGACGGCTCCAGCCGCTGTGGTCGGCACACCTCTGCGGCGTGGCCTGCCGAGGACCGCGGGCGGGGTGCCGTGGCCCCCGGCCGGGGTCGTGCCGCCCGGGCGGGAATCGTCCGTCCCCGTCACACCGGACGACCGGCCGGCGGAGCCGCCGCCCACGGTCGAGCCCGCGCCGTCGTCGCCCGTGCCCGAGCCGGTGGCCCCACCCGTCGCGGCAGCCCCGCGCCGCCGTCGGCTCCCGGCGTGGGCGGGCCGGACGGGGATCGCGGCCGCCGTGGCGGCGGTCGTCCTCGGGCTGCTCGTCCTGGCCGCGCGCTGGTGGGTCGGCACCGACGCCGGGCAGGGCTTCCTCGCGACCTACCCGGGCACCGCCCCGATGCCCGACGACGCGCCGGTGGGCATCCCGGCCTGGCTGGCGTGGCAGCACTTCTTCAACGTGTTCCTGCTGGTGCTGGCGGTGCGGACCGGGTGGCAGGTGCGGCTGCAGCGCCGTCCCGCGGCGTCGTGGGCACCCCGCGCGGACCCGGGGGCGCGCATCGGCCTCATGGCGTGGGCGCACCAGGCGCTCGACGTGCTCTGGGTGGTCAACGGCGCGGTCTACATCGTGCTGCTGTTCGTGACCGGTCAGTGGGTGCGGGTCGTCCCGACCAGCTGGACCGTCGTCCCGGAGGCCCTGTCGGCCGGGCTCCAGTACCTGTCGCTGCAGTGGCCCACCGAGGACGGGTGGGTGCACTACAACGGCCTCCAGCAGCTCGCCTACTTCGTGACCGTCTTCGTCGCGGCGCCCCTGGCGATCCTCAGCGGCGTGCGGATGAGCGTGTACTGGCGGTCCCGGCCCGCCGCGGACCGGCTCGTCCCGATCGGGCTCGCCCGCCGCGTCCACTTCCCGGTGATGCTCTACTTCGTCGCGTTCGTCGTCCTGCACGTGGGCCTGGTGCTCGCGACGGGGGCCCGGCGCAACCTCGACCACATGTTCGGCGCGCGCGACGACGGGAGCTGGGTCGGCCTCGCGCTGTTCCTTGTCTCCGTCGTGGTGATCGCAGGTGCCGCCGCCGCGATGCGCCCCGTCGTCGTCGCGCCGGTGGCCCGGCGCTTCGGCACGGTCAGCGGGCGCTGAGCATCCCTCCCTGCCCCGAACGTCCATCTCCCAGCGTGAAGGAGCGACCATGAGCGACACCGTCGAGATCAAGAAGGGCCTCGCGGGGGTGACGGTCGACCGCACCGCGGTCTCGTCCGTCAACGCCGCGACCAACTCGCTGCTGTACCGGGGATATCCCGTCCAGGAGCTCGCCGCGACCGCCTCGTTCGAGGAGGTGGTGCACCTGCTGTGGCACGGGGAGCTCCCCGACGCCGCCCAGCTCGAGCGCTTCGTGGCGGCGGAGCGCCGTCACCGCGCGCTCGACCCCGCCCTGGTGCAGGTGATCGACGGGCTGTCGTCCGCCGCCCACCCGATGGACGTGGTGCGCACCGCCGTCAGCATCCTCGGCACGGACGACCCGGACGCGTGGGACCACGAGCCGGACGCCGTCCTCGACAAGGCCCTCGTGCTGTACGCGAAGCTGCCCACCGTCGTCGCGCACCTGCAGCGCCGCCGCCGCGGGCTGCCGCCGGTGCCCCCGCGCGACGACCTGGGGTATGCCGCCAACTTCCTGTGGATGTCGTTCGGCGAGGAGCCGGACGACGTCGCGTGCCGGGCGTTCGACGTCTCGATGACGCTGTACGCGGAGCACTCGTTCAACGCGTCGACGTTCGCCGCGCGCGTCGTCACGTCGACCCTGTCGGACTACTACAGCGCGATCGTCGCGGCCGTCGGCGCGCTCAAGGGCCCGCTGCACGGCGGGGCGAACGAGGCCGTCATGCACACCTTCGCCGAGATAGGGACGGCGGACGCCGCGGCCGGGTGGCTCGACGACGCGCTCGCGGCCCAGCGGAAGGTCATGGGCTTCGGGCACCGGGTCTACAAGCGCGGCGACTCGCGGGTCCCCACCATGAAGGCCGCCCTCGACACCCTGGTGGAGCACTACGACCGCCCCGACCTGGCGGCCCTGTACGACGCGCTCGAGGACGAGTTCGTGGGCCGCAAGGGCATCTACCCCAACCTCGACTACCCGTCGGGCCCGGCGTACCACCTCATCGGCTTCGACACGGAGCTGTTCACCCCGATCTTCGTCGCCTCGCGCATCGCGGGGTGGACGGCGCACGTCCAGGAGCAGCTCGCGTCCAACGCGCTCATCCGCCCCCTCAGCACCTACGACGGCGTGGCCGAACGGCACGTCCAGGGCTACGTGCCCGACGACGCCGCGCTCGCGGCCGCGACCCGGGAGGTGGAGCGGGCAGGGTGACCCGCGCCGCTCGCGGGTAGAACACCTGTTCTGGGTATCTGCTTGCGTGAAGTAGTCTCGGTGGATGAAGGACGGGCACCCCGAGGCCGGGGTCGACTATCCCCGCACCTATGCGGATCTGCTGGCGTGGTTCCCGGACGACGATGCGTGCCTGGAATACCTGGCTCGCTTGCGTTGGTCGAGCGGGTTTCGCTGCCCGGTCTGCGACGCTGACGGGTTTTGGAAGACAGCTAGAGGGCAGTGGATGTGCAAGGCCTGCGGGCGACGCACGTCGGTCACCGCGGGCACGATCTTTCACCGCACCCGAAGGCCGTTGACGACGTGGTTCGCCGCCGTGTGGTTCGTGACGTCGCAGAAGGGCGGGGTCTCGGCGCTCGGGCTGCAGCGCGTGCTCGGGTTCGGGTCCTATGAGACGGCCTGGGCCTGGCTGCACAAGCTGCGCCGAGCGATGGTCCGGCCCGAGCGGGACCTGCTCGGTGGCCCAGGTGTAGTGGTTGAGCTGGACGAGACGTTCATCGGCGGCGTGTCACGCGGCGGCTACGGCGCCAGCACCGACAAGGCGTGCGTGATGCTCGCCGTCGAGAAGAACGGGCGCACGATCGGCCGCATCCGGGCCCAGGTCGCCACTCGGCCCGGCTCGATCGAGATCCTCGAGTTCGCCCAGGAGGTCATCGCGCCGGGCAGCGAGATCCACACCGACGGAGCGCAGATGTTCCGCCGGCTGACCGATATGGGCTACGCCCACGAACGCACCGTCGCGATGCGCACCGTCGACAAGGAGACGCTGCTGCCCGGCCTGCACATGGTCGCCTCGCTGCTCAAGCGATGGATCATCGGGACACTGCACTACGGCATCGCCGCCGAGCACCTGCCCTACTACCTCGATGAGTACACCTTTCGCTTCAACCGGCGCGACTCCAGGTCGCGCGGCCTGCTGTTCTACCGACTTCTGGAGCAAGCGGTTCAAACCGATCCGCACCCGCTCCGCGAACTGATCCGAGACCACTGAGGAGCACCGATCACCCATGCCAGATGAACGGCACCGCCGGACTGCGCTTCACGATGCCGCGACCGACGGCGATGCTGCGGCCATCACGGCCGCCATCTCAAGCGGTGCGCCCATCGACGCCGTCGACGATCAGGGACACACGGCGCTCGCCCTGGCGGCCATCAATCAGAACGTGGCGGCCACGCGCCTCCTCCTGGAGGCCGGTGCCGACACCGAGATCACCAACCGCCACGGGAACACTGCACTCTGGGGGGCCGTCTTCAACTCCCGGGACGACCAGACGGTCATCCGCCTCCTTTTGGGCGCAGGCGCGAACCGCGACCACGTCAACGCCGCAGGGCGCACGCCGCGCGACCTCGCCGTCACGATCGCGAACCATGACATCACGGAACTCCGGTAGCCGCTTCACTCAAGCAGATACCCAGAACACCTGTTCGAACCGGGGCTATCCTGCTCCCGTGGGAAGCAGGCGACGAGACGAGGCCGGCGGATCGTCAGGTGCGGTCGACCGCGTGCCGCTGCGCGACGCCGCCGAGGGGGCGCCGGGGAGATCGCGCGACGGGGCGCACGTCACGCGCCCCGAGCGCGGGATCCCCGTGCGCGCCTGGATCACGTCGCGGCAGTCCGGCGAGCAGCTCGTCGACGGCGAGGCGACCGCCTGGACCGACGCGCAGGTGCACGTGCGCTACGTCGACTCCCACGGCCGCGAAGGCTTCGTCTGGTTGTGGGCGGGTGCCGTCACGAGGCGGTAGCCGGGCGTCGTGCGCGCGGTCGCGCTCGGCTGTCGAGTCGGTGGGCCGCGGCCTAGCCTGAGAAGGCGACCCGTGGCGGCCGTCGCCACGTCCGCGTCGTCGAGGGGAGCACGTCATGAGGGACGTGCGTTGCGTGCTGGGCATGCACAAATGGCTCCGGCGCCAGAACGAGGACTCGCAATACCTGCTCTGCGCCCGCTGCGGGCGGGACCGGCCGACGGACGGGTGGGTACCACCGATCGGGCGGATGGTCTGACGACATCCGCCGACGCCGTCCGGCGGCCGGTGGCGTCGTGACCTGCTGGCGGAAGACGCCGAACGGCGGCCCGCCCCGAAGGGAGGGCCGCCGTCCTGGCGACGTCAGCGGGCCCCTGCGGGCCGCCGATCAGATGTCGTAGTAGAGCTCGAACTCGTGGGGGTGCGGGCGCAGGCGGATCGGGTCGATCTCGTTGCTGCGCTTGTAGTCGATCCAGGTGGCGATGAGGTCCTCGGAGAAGACGTCGCCCTGCGTGAGGAACTCGTGGTCGCGCTCGAGGTTGTCGAGGGCCTCCTCGAGGGACGCGGGCACCTGGGCGATCTGCGCGTGCTCCTCGGGGGGCAGCTCGTACAGGTCCTTGTCGATCGGCGCCGGCGGCTCGATGCGGTTCTTGATGCCGTCGATGCCCGCGAGGAGCTGCGCGGCGAACGCGAGGTACGGGTTGGCCGTCGGGTCCGGCACGCGGAACTCGACGCGCTTGGCCTTCGGCGAGGAGCCGGTCACCGGGATACGGATGCACGCGGAGCGGTTGCGGGCCGAGTAGACCAGGTTGACCGGGGCCTCGTAGCCGGGCACCAGGCGGCGGTAGGAGTTCACCGACGGGTTGGTGAAGGCCAGCAGCGACGGGGCGTGCTTGAGCAGGCCGCCGATGTACCAGCGGGCCGTGTCGGACAGGCCGCCGTAGCCCTTCTCGTCGTAGAACAGCGGCTCGCCGTTCAGCCACAGCGACTGGTGCGAGTGCATGCCCGAGCCGTTGTCGCCGAAGATCGGCTTCGGCATGAAGGTGACGGTCTTGCCGTGCTGCCAGGCGACGTTCTTGATGACGTACTTGAACTTCATCAGGTCGTCGGCCGAGTGCAGCAGGGTGTTGAACCGGTAGTTGATCTCCTGCTGGCCGGCGGTGCCCACCTCGTGGTGCGCGCGCTCGACGTCGAGCCCGACCTCCGCCAGGACCGCGCACATCTCGTCGCGCAGGTCGGCGAACTGGTCGTTGGGGGAGACGGGGAAGTAGCCGCCCTTGTAGCGGGTCTTGTACCCGAGGTTGCCGCCCTCCTCCTCGCGCCCGGTGTTCCACGCGGCCTCGACCGAGTCGACGCTGTAGAAGCTCTCGTGCTGGTTCGTCGAGAAGCGGACGTCGTCGAAGACGTAGAACTCGGCCTCGGGGGCGAAGAACGCCGTGTCCGCGATGCCGGTCGACTTGAGGTAGGCCTCCGCCTTGGCGGCGATCGTGCGGGGGTCGCGCGAGTACGGCTCGTCGGTGAACGGGTCCACGATGGAGAAGTTCACGATGAGCGTCTTGCGCTTGCGGAACGGGTCCAGGTACGCCGTGGTGACGTCGGGCACGAGCTTCATGTCCGACTCGTGGATCGCCTGGAAGCCGCGGATCGACGAACCGTCGAACATGAGGCCCTCGGTGAAGGAGTCCTCCGAGAACTGCTCCACGGGGATGTTGAAGTGCTGCATCACGCCCGGCAGGTCGATGAAGCGGACGTCGATGAACTCCACCCCCTCGCGACGGGTGAAGGCGATGGCCTCCTCGGCGTTCGTGAACATGCATGCACTCCTTGCGTGGATGGTGCCGTTCGGTCGGTGCCGCCGGACGGTTCCGAAGGACGGGGGCGACGAGCTCGTGCGCGCCGCTCGACGACCACGACCGTAGGGTGACGGCGTTTCTCCGGCGTGGCGCCATTGTTTCCAACACGTTACGGCGGCCACGCCTCCGGCGCCGCGTAGCCTTGACGCATGGCATCGCGGGAGGACATGGGTTCGTGGCTCGAGGGCGGACGCCGGGACGAGACCGGGTCCGCCGGACGGCTCGGCCTCCCCGACGTCGGACCTGGCTCGCTCGCCCGGCTCGGGCGCCGGGCCGTGGCCCTCGTCGTCGACTGGGCGGTGGCGACCCTGATCGCCTACCTGGTGACGAGCCCGGCGTCGTTCGCCGAGCTGAACTCGTGGGTCACCCTGGGCGTCTTCGCGCTCATGAACCTGTTGCTGGTCAGCACCGTCGGGTTCACCATCGGCCACCGCCTCCTGGGGCTGCAGGTCCGCACGCTCGGTGCCCCCGACGGCGTCGCGCCGGGGTTCGCGCGCGGCGCGGTGCGCACGCTGCTGCTGTGCCTCGTGATCCCCGCCGTCGTGTGGGACCGTGACGGGCGCGGGCTGCACGACCGGGCCGCGGGGACGGTCCTCGTGCGGCGCTGACGACGACGGCGAAGGGGGGGGGGGCCCCCCGGCCGCCCCCCCCCCACCGCCGGGTTGGGTGGGGGCAGCGGCCCCC
>NZ_JBHTVT010000012.1:115455-136493 GCF_042792795.1 Isoptericola sp. NPDC056605
GGGGGGTGTTCGGGGGGGGGTGTCGGCCGTGGCTTCGGGGCGGGGTCGCGGGGCGGCCCCCGGGCCCTTCGCCGGTGTTGAGGTGGCTCAGCGGCCCCGCAGGCCCTTGCGGTCCGGGCGGGCCTTCATCGGGTCGACGCCCTTCGGGATCGGCAGGCGGGCGCCGCCCAGCGCCTTGAGGCGCTTCTTGACCTGCTCCGCCTCGGGCTTGGTGAGGCTCCGCTTGAGCTTCTGCACCTTCTTCGCGACCTTGGGCAGCGGGACCTGCCCCTCCTCGTTGCCGACCTGGATGAGGGTGATCGGCACGTTCGGCAGGACGCGCGCCGTCTTGCGACGCTCGTCCTCCAGGAGGCGCTGCACCCGGTGCGCGGGGCCCTCGGAGACCAGGACGACGCCCGGGCGGCCGACGCCGCGGAAGACGAAGTCCTGGGTGCGCGGGTTGATCGCGACCGGCTCGTCCGCGAACTCCCACCCGCCGCGGACGGTGCCGAGCGCCGCCCGGGCGGCGCCGGGCTGGCCCTCGATCTGCGTGTACGCGGCCTTCTCGGCCTTGCGCGTCAGGGTGAACATCGCGCCCAGCGCCGCGAACGGGACGCCGAGCACCACGATGTACAGGATCTGGAAGCCGGTCGGCAGGTCGAGCAGCAGCACGACGGCGGCGACGACCGCGAGGATCCCGACGAACACGCCCAGGATCAGCCACGTCACCGTGGGGTCCTGCTTGCGCGTCATCTGGTACGCGGCCCACACCTGGTGGTACCAGCGCTGCTTCTTGGGCTTCTTCTGCTTGCCGGTGGCGTCAGCGGGCGCGCCGGCGTCGGACTTGGTGCGGGCCATGGTCGTCAAGTCTAGTGGGCCCGCGGCGCAAGAAGGCTCGCGGCCTCCTGGCGCGACGTCGTCGGCTCCGCGAGGTGCGCGAGGGACTCCGGGATGGGCAGGCCGCGGCGCGTCATCGCCTGGCCCCACAGGCGGCCCGCGCGGTACGACGAGCGCACCAGCGGCCCGGCCATGACGCCCAGGAAGCCCATCTCCTCGGCCGCCTCGGACAGCTCGACGAACTCCTCCGGGCGCACCCACCGGTCGACCGGGTGGTGGCGGAGCGACGGGCGCAGGTACTGCGTGATCGTCACGAGGTCGCAGCCGGCGTCGTGCAGGTCCTGCAGCGCGTCGCGGGCCTCGTCGATCGTCTCGCCCATGCCGAGGATGAGGTTCGACTTGGTGACGAGGCCGGCCTCGCGCGCCCGGGTGAGCACGGAGAGCGAGCGCTCGTAGCGGAAGGCGGGGCGGATCTGCTTGAAGATGCGCGGCACCGTCTCGACGTTGTGCGCCATGACCTCGGGCCGCGACTCGTTGACGACGTCGAGCAGCTCGGGGATGGCGTTGAAGTCGGGGATGAGCAGCTCGACGCCGGTGCCCGGGTTGAGGGCGTGGATCTGGCGCACCGTCTCCGCGTACAGCCAGGCGCCACCGTCGGCGAGGTCGTCGCGGGCGACGCCGGTGATCGTCGAGTACTTCAGCCCCATCGTCCGCACGGACTCGGCGACGCGACGCGGCTCGTCGGCGTCGAAGTCGGCCGGCTTGCCCGTGTCGATCTGGCAGAAGTCGCAGCGGCGGGTGCACTGGTCACCGCCGATGAGGAACGTGGCCTCGCGGTCCTCCCAGCACTCGAAGATGTTGGGACAGCCCGCCTCCTCGCACACCGTGTGCAGGCCCTCGCCCTTGACCAGGCCCTTCAGCTCCCGGTACTCGGGACCCATCGTGGCCTTCGTCTTGATCCACTCGGGCTTCTTCTCGATGGGGGTGGCGGCGTTGCGGGCCTCGATGCGCAGCATGCGGCGGCCCTCGGGTGCGATCGTCACGGGTGTCTCCCGGTCGTCGTCGAGCAGGTGGACGTCGGGCGGGCGGAGCCTGTGCGGACCCTGACCGCCGGACCTCGTCAGACTACGTGAGGGGGGTGTCCCGGCGCCGCGACCTGCTCACCGTGTGGACGTGACCTCAGCAACACCCGGCGCGGCCACGGTCGAGGTGGGGGCCGCGCGCAGGGGGCCGAGGTGGCGGGCGAGGGCGTCGACGAGCGGGGCCCGCACGTCGTCGAGGGTGACGCGGCGACCGGTCTCGATCGTCAGCGAGGTCACGTCCGCGTCGGTGATGCCGCACGGCACGATGCTGTCGAACCGGCTCAGGTCCGGGTCGCAGTTCAGGGCGATGCCGTGCATGGTCACGCCCTTGGCGGTGCGCACGCCGATGGCGCAGACCTTGCGCTCGAGGCGGTCGCCGTCGGCGGCGAACCAGACCCCGGTGCGGTCGGTGACCCGGATCGTCGCGAGGCCGAACCCGGCGCAGACCTCCATGACGGCCTCCTCGAGCGCGCGCACGTACGCGACGACGTCGATGGGCTCGGCGAGCCGCAGGATCGGGTAGACCACCTGCTGTCCCGGGCCGTGCCAGGTGATCTTGCCGCCGCGGTCGACGTCGACGACGGGGGTGCCGTCGGTGGGGCGCTCGTCGCGGTGCGTGCGCCGACCGGCCGTGTAGACGTCGGGGTGCTCCACGACGATCAGCGTGTCGGGGCGGTCGCCGGTGACGACGTCGGCGTGCACGCGGCGCTGGAGCTCCCACGCCTCGTGATACTCGGTCAGTCCGGGCAGCGTCATCACGTCCACCCGACCGAGGCTAGCCCCATGCGGTGCGGTCAGTCGTCGGCGTCGCGTTGCGCGCGCACGAGGGTGACGAGGATCTCACGCAGCCGTGCCACGTCGTCGTCCGCGAGCCCGCGGGCGGTGAGGTCCTCCGCGGGCTGCAGGCGGCCCGCCTCCGCGGCGGCGCGGCGGCCGGCGTCGGTGACCGCGACGGCGCGGCGGCGTCGGTCGCGCGGGTCGGCGCCGCGGGTGACGTACCCGGCGCGCTCGAGCCGGGCGACCACGCGGCTCATCGTCTGCTCGGTGACGCCGTTGAGCGTGGCGAGCTCGCGCTGCGTGCGCGGCCCGGCGAACAGGTGCAGCAGCACCGGGAAGCCCGCGTGGTTGAGGTTCCAGCCCGCGAGGTGGGCGTTCCAGTCGTGCTCGATACGGCGCACGACGGTGAACAGCAGCCGCCCCGTGGGCCACTCGCCCGGGTCGTCGCTCGTGGGGTCGACCGGGTCCGGCCAGGAAGTCTCGTCACGACCGTCGTCGAGCTGCACTTGCTTCCTCCCTGGTGCGCCGTCAGAATGCTCAGCATGCTGAGTAATCGGGCGCGGGGCAATCGGGGTCGAGGTCTGCTGCGGGGCCTCGTCATTCTGGCAGCGATCGGGGTCTGGCTCGCGATCGGCGCGTTCGGGGGCCAGGCCCAGGGCAGCCTGAGCAGCGTCCAGACCAACGACGACGCGGCGTTCCTGCCCGCGAGCGCGGAGTCCACGCAGGCTGCCGAGCTGGCCGAGCAGTTCACCGACTCCGAGACGCTGCCCGCCCTGGTCGTGGCCGAGACCGCGGACGGGTCGAAGCTGACGCAGGAGCAGCTCGCCGACGTCCAGGCCTTCGCCGACGCGGTCGCCGACGCCCCGCTCGAGGGGACGTCGGGCGACGAGCCGCGCACCGTCGGCGACCTGAGCATCGCCGACCCCGTCGTGGTGCCGTCCGAGGACGGGCAGGCGGCCCTCGTCGTCGTCTCGCTCGACGCCGCGCAGGCCTCCGAGGACCTCGGCGCCGACGAGTCGAGCGGCTCCGAGCTCGCGGTGGGCGCCCTCCGGGCGCTCGCCGGCGCGGACGTCGCCGACGGCGGGCTCACCGGGACGGGGCTCGAGGCCTGGGTCACGGGGCCCGCGGGCTTCGTCGCCGACCTCGTGAGCGCGTTCGGCGCGATCGACACCGTGCTGCTGCTCGTGGCCCTCGGCGCGGTCCTGGTGATCCTCGCGCTCGTCTACCGCTCGCCGTTCCTGCCCTTCGTCGTGATCCTCACCGCGGTCCTGGCCCTGTGCCTGGCGGGGCTGGTGGTCTACCACCTCGCCGCGAACGACGTGCTGACGCTGAACGGCCAGTCGCAGGGCATCCTGTCGATCCTCGTCGTGGGCGCCTCCGTGGACTACGCCCTGCTCCTGGTGGCCCGCTACCGCGAGGAGCTGCGGGTCACCAGCTCCCCGTACACCGCGATGCGCCGCGCCGTCCGCGCCTCGATCGAGCCGATCGCGGCCAGCGCGGGCACGGTGATCGTCGGGCTGCTGTGCCTGCTGCTGTCGGACCTCTCGTCGAACCGCAGCCTGGGCCCGGTCGCCGCCATCGGCATCGTCGCCGCGTTCCTGTCGGCCACGACCCTGCTGCCGGCGATGCTGCTCGTCGGCGGGCGCCGGGCCCGGTGGGTCTTCTGGCCCCGCGTGCCGCACGCGCTCGGCCGGCACTCCGACGCGCCGGAGGCTCCGGAGCCCACCACGACGACGCCCGCGACCACCACCTCGACGACGGCGACCACCACGACGACGGCGACCGCCGCCCCGACGGCGGAGGACGCCGACGACGACACGCACGTGGACGTCGCGGGGCACGGCGTGTGGTCGCGCGTCGCCGGCTTCGTGGGACGGCACGACCGCGTCGTGTGGGTCGCCACCGCCGTGGTGCTGGCGGCCGGCGCCGCGTTCGTGCCCACCCTGGACGCGAACGGCACCGGTGACTCGGAGGTCTTCCTCACGCAGGTCGACTCCGTGGACGGCGAGGAGGCGCTCACCCGCCACTTCGAGGGCGTGTCCGCACAGCCCGCGATCGTGATCGCCCCCGAGGCCGACGCCGACGCCGTCGTGGAGGCCGCCGAGGGCTCCGACGGGATCACCGCCGCGACGGTCGTCACCGACCAGCCGGCCACCGCGCCGGGCATGCCGGCCGAGGGCGACCCGCTGGTCGTCGACGGGCAGGTGCGCGTCGACGTCACGACCGAGGCGCCGTCCGACAGCCAGGCGGCGGTCGAGGCCGTGGCCGACCTGCGCACGGCGGTGCACGACGTCAGCCCCGACGCGCTGGTGGGCGGCGCGGCCGCTGAACGGCTGGACACGCAGCTCGCCGGCCAGCACGACCTGCGGGTGATCGTGCCGGTGGTGCTCGCCGTGATCCTCCTGATCCTCGTGCTGCTGCTCCGGTCGGTCCTGGCCGCCGTGCTGCTCATGGCCGCGAACGTGCTGTCGTTCGGGTTCGCCCTCGGCGTCTCGGCACTGGTGTTCAACCACGTGCTCGACTTCCCGGGCGCGGACCCGGCCGTGCCGCTGTACGCGTTCTGCTTCCTCGTGGCGCTGGGCGTCGACTACTCGATCTTCCTCATGACGCGCGTGCGCGAGGAGAGCCTGCAGGTGGGCACCCGGCGGGGCGTGCTGCGCGGCCTGGCCGTCACCGGCTCCGTCATCACGTCGGCGGGCGTGGTCCTCGCCGCGACGTTCGCCGCCCTCGGGGTCATCCCGCTGCTGTTCCTCGCCCAGCTCGCCGTCATCGTCGCGTTCGGCGTGCTCGTGGACACGCTCGTGGTGCGCAGCCTGCTCGTCCCCGCGCTCGTGCACGACGTCGGCGACCGGGTCTGGTGGCCGTCGCGGCTCGCCCGGGCAGGCGGGGACGGCACCACGACCGGCACGACCCGCTGACGGACGACGGCGCGCGGACTGTCCCGCGCGCCGTCGCCCGGTCGGCGCCTACCGGGACCGCAGGGTCCCGTCGGCCCGGAAGGCGGGCCGCAGCCCGGCGAGCTGGGTCGCGCCCACCTCGGCCGCCGGCCCCCCGTACACGGCGTTGTACAGGAGGTTGAACGACGACCGCGGCAGCGACCGGAACGTCACCTCGCTCCCGTAGGTGACCACCGTGCCCTTGCCGACGTCGAACGACACGACGTTCGCCGTCCCCGCGACGTGTTCCTCGCCCCGGAGGTACCCGCTGGCGAGCACGTCCTGGTCGGGATAGGTCGAGACCACGTCGGCCCCCGGGCCCGTCGGGGTCCACGCCTGGGTGTCGTAGAGCCAGACCGGCCAGCTCTCCGGCATGCCCCACGCGACCATGTCCGAGGTGTCGAACTCCTGGTTGAGCAGGCTGCCGCCTGTCGCGAACTCCTCGTCGTCGTCCGGCAGGGCCGGTTCGATCGGCAGGTCCAGCAGCTCCTGCGCGGTGGCGACCGAGTCGCCGACCGCCAGCAGCGTGCCGCCCTGGCGCACGAACTGGGCGAGCTTGCGCCAGCCCTTCGCGCCGACGCCGTACGCCCACGCGAACTCCTCGTCGTACTTCGCCGGGTCGAGGCCCTCGACGACGTCGTCCTTCGAGATGCCCTGCGGGAGCACGATCGTGTCGTAGACGTCGATCAGGCGACCGCTCTGAAAGTCCTGGGCGCCGACGACGTCGTAGTCGACGCCGTACTCGTCCATGACCCACATGTCCCACCCGCCGGGCATGTTGTTCGCCCCGCGCAGGAGGCCCACCCGGGTGCGGGGCTTGAGCTGGATCCCCTCCACCGCCGGCGCCGACCGCGCGGCGGTGACCTGCAGGCCGACGTCGGCGCTCGCGGTGTCGAGCACCCGCCGCGCCTGCGGCGTCGCCGGCACGACGTACGTCCCGGCAGGGTAGGTGGTGCCGGCGTCGGCGAACTCCTGCCCGGCGCGGAACGTGGTGATGTTCGCCTTCTGCAGGGCGGCGGCCACGGGGATCGTGCCGTACGACTCGGGCCGCACCAGGTAGGCGCCGCCCGTCGGCGGGGCCGCGGGCATCGACACCTCGGGCACCTCGACCGACTCCACCCGGTCCGTCGGCACCTCGACGGGTGCGGAGACGGGGACGACATCGACGCCGAGCTGCAGGGGCAGGCTCGTCGTGGCTTCCGCGTACGGCAGGTCGTCGACCGGGTACTCGTCGGTGCCGAGGAGCTGGTCCACCCAGTTCCCGAGCGGCTGCCGGGTCCGCACGACGTACGAGCCCTCCGGGAAGTCCCGGCCCCCGGCGGTGAACGGCTCCGTCGCCCGGTCGATCTCGACCTGGGTCCAGTCCAGCCGCTCGAGCATCTCGAACGTCGCGTACGGGTCCCGCTGGTCGGCGCCGACCACGTAGGCCTCCACCCCGGACGCGACGCCGTTCTCTGTGAACTCGCGGGGCGCGGAGTAGAGGTTGTCGTACAGCAGGTCCTCGCCGTTGCGCGCCACGTACTCCATGCCGGAGTAGGTGGCGGTCTCGGCATACTCGACGATGTCGCGCAGCGTCCAGGTGTCCTTGTCGTAGGGCTGGATGAGGTCCTGGGTGGGGGTCTGCGGCCCGAGGGGGCCGCCGTCCTTCGACCTCTGCGGGTAGGCGAGGTCCGTCGCCGAGGCGATCTCGGTGAGGTACACCCCCGTGCCGGTGAAGGGGAAGAACCCGACCGGCTGCTCCAGCGTCCAGTAGATGTGGTAATCGTCCGTGCCGACGCCCTTCTTGCCCTCGGCCGTGAGGTCGCGCATGGCGTGCTGGCCGACCGCCGAGCTCGACGCGTTCGAGTTCGCCGGCACGTTCGGGCTCGTCACGCCGCCGTACGGCGGCACGAAGATCCGCTCACCCGAGTTGCCCTGCTGATGCATGATGTGCGTCATCACGGGCCGGTACTTCTGCGTCAGGCCGAGGCGGTAGCGCGCCTCGACCTGGGTGAACATCGTCCAGTCACGGTTGTCGTCGTGGCCCGTGTACTTCTGGTACAGGTCCGGGTAGACGCGGGCGAGGTCCGTGCCCGCGGTGCGGTCGAAGTGGTCGACCACCTTGACCTGGCCGTCGGGGTTCTGCGACGGGACGAGCATGATCACCGACTGCGTGAGCACCTCCTCGGTGAACTCCGAGTCCTCGGTGGCGAGCCGGTGCACGATGTCGTTGATCGCCTGCCCGTTCCCGACCTCCGTGGAGTGCACGGTGGCCTCCAGGTGGTAGATCGGCACGCTCCGCGCGGCCAGCTCCTTCGCCTCGTCCGGCGTCGTCGACCGGGGGTCGGAGAGCCGCTGGTTGAGCGCGACGATCTCGTCGAGCCGCTCCAGGTTCTCGGGCGAGCTGATGAAGACGGTTGCGTACTCGTTGCCCTCGGTGGTCTCGCCCACCGTCTCGTACTCGACGCGGTCGGACTCCTGCGCCACGCTGCGCAGGTAGTCCAGCACGTCCGGGTAGGCGGCGAGCCGTCCCTCCGCGCCCATCTCGAACCCGAAGAACTCTTCGGGCGTGGCGATGTCCGCCGTCGCCTCCGGCAGCGCGGCGTCGCGGACGGCGGGGGACCGTGCC
Organism: Isoptericola sp. NPDC056605; assembly: GCF_042792795.1. NCBI lineage: Bacteria > Bacillati > Actinomycetota > Actinomycetes > Micrococcales > Promicromonosporaceae > Isoptericola > Isoptericola sp. NPDC056605. Next base: position 123,675 of record NZ_JBHTVT010000012.1, read on the forward strand.
TGCGACCCTGCGGCGACCAGGCTGGTGGAGATCAGAGCTGCTGCCGCCGTGATGGCGACGGTGGTACGTCGTCGTGCCATGAGCTGCTCCTTTCGCGCGACCCTGCCGCCGGGTGCGGTGGGGTCGCGCCCACGCTATTGCCGAGGGCGACTTTTCTCTTGGCGAGGTCGCGCCCGGCGGGCCGTTCCACCGTCCAGCGGCGTCCCTCGTGCACCATGGAGGTCATGACCGCACAGGGCGAGGCGACGACGGACAGCTCGGCCGACCAGGGGCCGGACGGGGGGATCGTGCCTCCGCCGCGCCTGGCGATCGTCGGGTACGGGGGAGCGGGCCGGGAGATCCACGCCCGCCTCGCGGCGGAGGCCGGGCTCCCGGTGACGGCCGTCGTGACGCGCGACCCCGGCCGGCGCAACCAGGCCGCGGGGGACTGGCCGGGAGCCCGGCTGCTGTCGGACCTCGACGAGCTGATCGCCGCCCGCCGCGCCTACGACCTCGTCGTGGTGGCCAGCCCCACGACCCTGCACGCCGAGCACGCCGCCGCCCTCGCCCGCGCGGAGATCCCGTTCGTGCTCGACAAGCCGATCGGGCTCGACGCGCACCAGGCACGTGCCGTCGTCGAGGAGGCGGCCGCCACCGGTACCCCGTTCACCGTCTTCCAGAACCGGCGCTGGGACCCCGAGCAGCTCACCCTCGTGGGCCTGCTCGACGCCGGTGGCCTGGGTGACGTGCACACGTTCGAGCGGCGCTGGGAGCGCTGGCGGCCGGTCCCGCGGCAGCGGTGGAAGGAGAACGACCCGGTCGGTGGCGGGCTGCTGCTCGACCTCGGCCCGCACCTGGTGGACTCGGCGACGCAGCTGTTCGGCCGCGTCCGGTCCGTCTGGGCGCAGACCCGCAAGCTCACCACGCCCACCGAGGACGACGTCTTCCTCGTCCTGGAGCACGAGGCCGGCGGCGGCCGCGCGGGGAGCCCGCACGCCGTCGTGTCGCGGCTCTGGGCGGGGTCGGTCGTAGGCGCTCCCGGCCCTCGGACCCGCGTGCTCGGGTCGGCGGGCGCCTACCTGGTGACGACCTTCGAGCAGGACGCCTCCCCGCTCGAGGTGCTGGACGACGACGCGCCCGAGGGGTCGGTCGGCTGGCTCACGCGCGGCCGCGACCGGCGCGCCGTGCCCGCGGCCCCGGGCGGCCACGCCGACTTCTACCGCGCGCTGGGGCCGTGGCTGCACGGGGACGAGCCCGCGCCCGTCGACCCGGCCGACGCCGTGCGCACCGCCGAGGTGCTGGACGCCGCCCGGGTGTCGGCGCGCGAGGGGCGTCCCATCACCTTCTGACCCCTCGCCTGTGGATGACGGCGACGACGGGCGGCCGCGACGGTGTTCGATGGTTCCGTGCCCACCCAGACGCTGTCGATCCCGACCGACGCCGGCGCCCGCGACGCCCTCCTGGAGCGCGTGCGCGCGCTCGCGGCGCTCCGGCACCCGTGCGTGGAGCCCGTGACGGCCGTCGACGTGCGCGACGACGGGACCCTGGCCCTGCGGCGGGGCGGCGCCGCGACCGACCTGCCCACCGTGCTCGCCGTCCGCGGGCGCCTGACCTCGCGGGAGGCGGCGGGGGTCCTCGTCACGGTGGCGCGCGGGCTCGCCGCGCTGCACAGCGCCGGGCTGCGGCAGGGGAGCGTGGGCGCGCAGGACGTGGTGCTCGATCCCGGTGGCAGCGCGCTCCTGCGCCCGCGGGCCGACCTCGCAGGTGCCGACGGCGCCGACGGTGCCGACGGTGTCGCCGACGACCCGGCTGCCGGTGAGGCGGCGGACGTGCACGCGCTGGCGAGGCTCGTCGCCGACCTGCTCGGCGACCGCGGCGACGACGACGCGACCGCGCTGCGCGCCGTGCTGGCCCCGGCGGCGGCACCCGACCCGCGGGTGCGCCCGGAGGCCGGCACGCTCGCGGCCCAGGCGGACACGGCCGTCGCCACCGAGCCCGTGCGGCTCCCCGAGCCGGCGGCGCTCGCGGCCGCGGCCCTGGGCAGGCGCCCCGTCCTGCCGGTGGCGGAGGCGCCCGTCCGCGTGCCCCGGCGGCGGGCGGTCCGGCGCGCCGACGGAGACAGGGCCGGTCGTCCGGCGAGCAGGTCCGCGCGCCGCGCGACCGCCCGGCGCCGCGGCGGGACCGGGCGACGCGTGCTCGGCCTGGTCGGCGCGGTCGGGGTGGTGGCGGTGCTGACGGCGGTCGCGGTCCAGGTCCGAGCACCTGCCCCTGCGCCGTCGTCGGTCGCCGAGGACGGTCCGACCACCGACCGCGACACGGTGCAGGACGACCCCACGCAGGACCGGGCCGACCCCGGCGCCGCGGCCGCCGAGCTCACCCGCCGGCGCGTCGCGCTGATCACGAGCTCGGTCTCGGACACGGACCCGGCGCGGTGGGGCGCGGTGGACGTGCCGGGGTCGCCGGCGCACGAGGCGGACGTCGCGCTGCTCGAGGCCGCCGCGCAGGCCGGCACCCGGGTGCGCGGCGCCGAGGTGCGGGTCGAGGACTCCCGTGCGGAGAGGGCCGGTGAGGGCGGGCCGAGCGGGCAGCGGGACGACGGCACGGCGGACGTCGTGGTGCGGTACGCCGTGACCGCGCACGAGCAGGTGGCGGCCGACGGCACCGTCACCGCCGTCCCCGCGTCGGACGTGCGCACCGCGACGTTGCGGCTCGACTGGACGCCGGACGGCTGGCGGGTCGCCGAGGTCTCCTGAGCGCCGCCGCGCGACCGTCGTGAGGGATCGGCGCGGCGGGCTCGACGCGGGTGCCGGGCGGGACGACGAAGGGCGTCCCGGCCGTGGCCGGGACGCCCTTCGTCGTCAGGGACGGGGTGAGGTCAGAGACCGACCTCGGCCTCGAACGCGCCCTCCTCGATGCGTGCCTTGATGGCGGTGAGGAACCGCGCGGCGTCCGCACCGTCGACCAGGCGGTGGTCGTAGGAGAGGAACAGGTACGCGAACTGGCGGATGGCGATGGTCTCCTCGCCGTCCGGGCCCGTCACGACCGCCGGCTTCTTGGTGATCGTGCCGGTGCCGAGGATCGCGACCTGCCCGCCGGGGACGATCGGCGTGTCGATGAGCGCGCCGCCCGAGCCGGTGTTCGTGATCGTGAACGTGGCGCCGGACAGCTCGTCCGGGCCGACCTTGTTCGCCCGGGTGCGGGCGCCCAGGTCGCCGATCTGGCGGGCGATGCCCGCCAGGTTCAGGTCGCCGGCGTTCTTGATGACCGGGACCACCAGGCCACGCTCGGTGTCGACGGCGATGCCGACGTTCTCCGCGGGGTGGTAGGTGATCTCGCCCTTGTCCTGGTCGATCGAGGCGTTGATCTTCGGGAACGCCTTGAGCGCCTCGACCGCGGCCAGCGTGTAGAACGGCAGGTAGGTGAGGTTCGCGCCCTCGCGGGCCTTGAACGACTCCTTGGCCTTCGCGCGCAGCTTGGCGACCTTGGTGACGTCGACCTCGACCACGGTCGTGAGCTGGGCCTGCGTGTGCAGTGCCTCGACCATGCGCTCGGCCACGATCTTGCGCAGGCGCGACATCTTCTCGGTCGTGCCGCGCAGCGGCGAGACCGGCAGCGTGGCCGGCGCCTTGGCGGCCGGCGCCTTGGCGGCCGGGGCCTTGGCGGCCGGGGCCGCGGCGGCAGGAGCCGGGGCGGCGGCCTTCTCGGCCGCGGCGAGCACGTCCTCCTTGCGGATGCGGCCGCCGACGCCCGTGCCCTGGAGGGTCGAGACGTCCACGCCCTTCTCCGCGGCGAGCTTGCGCACCAGCGGCGTGAGGTAGGAGCCCTTGCCCGGAGCGGACGGCGCGGGCTTCTCGGCGGCAGGCTCCGGCTGGGCCGGCTGCTCCGGGGCCGGAGCAGGCTTCTCCTCGGCGGCCGGCTTCGTCTCCGCAGGCTTCTCGGGCGCGGGGGCGGGCTCCTCAGGCTTCGAGGGCGCACCGACCGGCTCGGGAGTCTTGGCCGGGGTGGGCTCGGCGGGCTTCTCGGCAGCCGGGGCGGCGCCGGAGCCGACGATCGCGAGGACGGCGCCGACCTCGACGGTCGCGTCCTCCTCGACGAGGAGCTGCTGGACGGTGCCGGCCACGGGGGACGGGATCTCGGTGTCGACCTTGTCGGTCGAGACCTCGAGCAGGGGCTCGTCCACCTCGACCGAGTCGCCGACGGCCTTGAGCCACCGGGTGACGGTGCCCTCGGTGACGGACTCGCCCAGGGCGGGCAGCGTCACCTCGGTGCCCTCGCCGCCACCGGCGGCGGGCGCCTCGGCGGCCGGGGCGGGCTCGGCAGCGGCGGCGGGCTGCTCGGGCTCCGCGGGGGCCTCGGGCTCGGCGGGGGCCTCGGGCTCGGCGGGGGCCTCGGGCTCGGCGGCGGGGGCCTCGGCGGCCGGGGCGGCGTCGCCACCACCGGCACCGGAACCGTCACCGACGACGGCGAGGGTGGCGCCGACCTCGACGGTCTCGTCCTCCTCGACGAGGATCTGCTCGAGCACACCGGCGACCGGCGAGGGGATCTCCGTGTCGACCTTGTCGGTCGAGACCTCCAGCAGGGGCTCGTCGACGGCGACGGTGTCGCCGACGGCCTTGAGCCATCGGGTGACGGTGCCCTCGGTGACGGACTCGCCGAGTGCAGGGAGCTGCACGTTCTCAGACATGACCTGTGGAGTCTCCTTCGATCAGTGGGTCAGGCGACGTGCCGAGGCGAGCCGGGTTGCCGGCCCGCGACATCTGGGGTTGCCGCGTTCTGGTCACTGCCTGCCATCTTGTCACCTCCACGGGGGTCGCCCCAATCGTTCGGGGCTCCGGGTTGGTGTGACGCTGGGTACACCTGACCGCCGCATGACCTCCAGGACACCTCCGGGCGGTCTCCCGACCACGACGCCGACGACGGCGGTAGTCTCGCGCCATGTCGCTCAGGACCTCGCTGGGACGCCTGCTGGGCAGGTCGTCGTCGCCGGCCCCCGGTGCGCCGCCGTCGTCGGGATCGCGGGGCGAGACGATGGCCTACCTGCAGGAGTTCGTGCGCACCCGCGTGGGGGTGGAGGCCTACGTCGAGCCGCCCAACGCGCAGACCCCGACGACCGTGCTGCTCGTGGCGACCACCGGCGAGTGGACGCGACGTCGTGTCCCGGACGAGCGCACGGCGTTCGAGGTGGCCCGGTCGCTGGGCGTGCCCGTGTACAACGTGCGGTTCACCGGCTACCCGCAGCGCATGCGGGACTGGACGTCGGCGCAGCGCCGCAAGGCCTGAGCCGCGGCACGTGGGCGACGGAGGAGACCCGGGAGGCATGGACGGCGGCGGGGGCGAGCGCTGGTCGGCGGTGGCCGCCGGCTGGGCCGAGCTGTGGGGCTCCTTCGCGGAGCCGGTCTGGGCGCCGCTCCTCACGGCGTCACGGATCGGGCCGGGGTCGCGGGTCCTCGACGTCGGGTGCGGCACCGGCGAGCTGGTCGCGCACCTGGTGCGTGCGGGCGCGGAGGCCGCGGGCGTCGACCCCGCGCCGGCGATGGCGCGCCGGGCGAGCGAGCGGAACCCCACGGCGACGGTCCGGGACGGTGACGTCGAGCACCTGCCGTTCGAGGACGGCGCCTTCGACGCGGTCCTCGCGGTCAACGCCCTGCAGTTCGCCGACGACGTCGGTGACGGCCTGGCCGAGGTCGCCCGCGTGCTGGTCCCCGGTGGCCGGGTCGGCATCGCCTGCTGGGCCGAGGGCGCGCGGAACGACCTCGACGTGGTCGAGCGCGCCGTCGCCGAGGCGTACGAGGAGGACGTGCCGCCCGACGGACCGCTGCGCGCCGCGGGCGGGCTCGAGTCCGCCCTCGCCGACGCGGGGCTCGACGTCGTGGGGGCGGGGATCGTCGACGTCCCGTGGGCCGTGCCCGACGACGACCGCCTGGTGCGCGGCGTCCTGCTCGGGGAGGACGAGCGCACGACGGCGGAGCTCGCGCCGACGGTCCTGCGCGCCGCGGCGCCGTTCCGGGCGCCCGCCGGCGGGTACCGTCTGGCGAACGCGTTCCGCTGGGCCGTGGCCGGCGTCCGCTGACCGGCACGACGACGCCCGGCCACCCGAGGGCGGCCGGGCGTCGTCGCGCGGTCGGTCGAGCGCGGCGTCAGGCCGCCGCGCGGCCTTCGAGGAAAGCGAGCATCGTGCGCACGCCGACGCCCGTGCCGCCGGCGGGGGTGTACCCGAACGACGAGCCCTCGTTGTACGACGGGCCGGCGATGTCGAGGTGCGCCCACGGGGTCTCGCCGACGAACTCGGCGAGGAAGTGGGCGGCGAACAGCATGCCGCCCCAGCGGCTGGGCGCGGAGTTGACCATGTCCGCGACCGTCGACTTCAGGCCGGCCTTGAGCTCCGCGGGCATCGGCATCGGCCAGAACGCCTCGCCGGCGACGTCGGCGGCGGCCTTCACCTCGTCGCGCACCGCGTCGGTGCCCATGACGCCGGACGTGCGGTTGCCGAGCGCGACCATCTGCGCGCCGGTGAGGGTCGCGATGTCGAGGACGACGTCGTGCCCGTCCTCGACGGCGGCGACGAGGCCGTCCGCCATGACGAGGCGGCCCTCGGCGTCGGTGTTGGTGACCTCGACGGTCTTGCCGCCGCGGATCGTGATGACGTCGGCCGGGCGCTGCGCGTTGCCGCCCGGCATGTTCTCCGCGAGGCAGAGGTACCCGGTCACGGCGACCGGCAGCCCGAGGCGCGCGGCCGCGAGGACCGTGTGCAGCACGGCGGCGGCGCCGGCCATGTCGGACTTCATCGTCGGCATGCTGGCCGGCGGCTTGAGCGAGATGCCGCCGGTGTCGAACGTGATCCCCTTGCCGACGATCGCGACCTTCCCGGTGGCCTTCGCGGGCGTGTACGACAGCTTGACGAGGCGCGGCCCGCGCGACGAGCCCTGCCCGACGCCCACGAGCCCGCCGTAGCCCCCCGCGGCGAGCTGCTTGTCGTCGAGCACCGTGATCTTGAGGCCCTTCACGCCCTTGGCCGCGGCCTTGGCGGCGTCCGCGAAGGCGGCCGGGAACAGCTCGTTGGGGGCGTCGTTGACCAGGTCGCGGGTGCCGTGCACCGCCGCGGCCAGCACCTCGGCGCGCGCGACCGCGGCCTTGGCGCGACCCGACCGGGAGAACGACGTGACGACCTGGACGCTGCCGACCGCGCCCTTGGTGTCCTTGCCCGTGCGGTAGCGCGTGTAGGAGTACGCGCCGAGCAGCGCCCCCTCGACGACCGCGCCGAGCTCGTCCTCGTCCACCGCGGGCAGCGCGAGGGCGACGGTGTCGGTGCCGGCGAGCTCACGGGTCGCGGCGCCGGCGGCCGACCGCAGCACCTCGTGCGGGAACGTGCCGTCGGCCGCGCGCTCCCCGAGCCCGGCGAGGACGACGACGTCGGCCGAGACGCCGTCGCCGGCGGGCACGCGCCGCACCTCGTCGCGGGCGCCGGTGACGCCGAGGCGGGGGGCGAGGGTCTCGATCTGCCGCACGAACGCCTCGGGCAGCTGGTCCGCGACGACGGCGACGCCGTCCGAGGTGGAGCAGGTCCCGACGACGAGCGCGTCGACCTTGAGAGAGCTGGGATTCTTGCCGGTGAGGGTGAGGTCTGCCACGCGCCGATGCTATCCCCGTCCCGCGACCGCCGTCGGGCGCCCGACGGCCGGTAGTCTGCGGGCGTGGTCCTTCCCCTGCTCATCGTCGTCCTGCTGGCGTGCGCCGCGCTCGCCGGGTGGGCGCTGTGGTTCGTCGTCCAGGACCGCGCCGTGATCCTCAAGCAGCTGATCGGCGCCGCCGTCGTCGAGGCGCTCGTCGTCGTCCAGGCGGTGGTGGCCGGCGTCCTCATGGTCACCCGCGACCACCCCGTCGACGGGCCGCTGTTCTGGGGCTACGTCGCCACCGCCCTCGTGGTGCTGCCGATCGCCGCGATCTGGGCGTTCGCCGAGCGCACCAAGTGGTCGTCCGTCGTCCTCGCGGTGGCCGCCCTCACGGTGGGCTTCCTCGACTGGCGGCTGTGGCAGATCTGGGGGGCGGCATGAGCGGCACCACCCCCGCGCCCGCCGCGGGCGGGCGTCGGACCGGCACCGGCTTCGGACGGCTGCTCGTCACGGTCTACGGCATCCTCGCCTTCGCCGCGATCGGCCGGTCGTCGTACGAGCTGGCCACCAAGTTCTCCGAGGCGCCCGTCGCGTACTCCCTGTCCACGCTGTCCGCCGTCGTGTACGTGCTGGCCACCGTCGCGCTCGCCAAGGGCGGGCCGCGCTGGCGCGTCGTCGCGTGGGTGACCGTGGGGTTCGAGGCCGTGGGCGTGCTCGCGGTCGGCGCCGCCTCCGTGGCCTCTCCGGACGTCTTCGGCGAGACGACCGTGTGGTCCGGGTTCGGGCAGGGCTACGGTTACGTCCCGCTCGTGCTGCCGTTCGTCGGGCTGTGGTGGCTGTGGCGCACCCGCCCGCGCGGGACGCGCGACGCCGCAGCACCCGCGCCTGAACCGACCGAGCCGACCGGGCCCACCGCGCCCGCAGCCCCCGACCCGGAGGTCCGATGAGCCCGTACACCCTGCTCTTCAACGGCGTCTTCCGCCGGATGGACCCCGAACGGGCGCACGAGCTCGCGTTCGGCGCCATCTCGCTCGCCGGTCGCGTCCCCGTCCTGCGGGACGTCGTCCAGGGTGCCCTCGCGCCGTACCTGGGCCGGGGCAGCGGCGGTCCGGGCAGCATCGAGGTGCTCGGCCGCACCGTGCCCGCACCGTTCGGGCTCGCGGGCGGGTTCGACAAGAACGCCCGCGCGATCCGGGGCCTGACGATGCTCGGCTTCGGCTTCGTGGAGATCGGCACCGTCACCCCGCGCCCGCAGCCCGGCAACGAGGCGCCGCGCATGTGGCGCGAGCTCGACGTGCGGGGGATCCGCAACCGCATGGGCTTCAACAACGACGGCGCGCCCGCCGCGGCCGCGCGGCTGCGGGAGCTGCGGGCCACGCCCGCGGGCCGGGCCGTCGTCGTCGGCGCGAACATCGGCAAGAACAAGACGACGCCGGCGGAGGCCGCGGCGGACGACTACGCCGCCTGCGCCCGCGAGCTCGCCCCGTGGGCCGACTACCTCGTGGTGAACGTGTCCTCCCCGAACACCCCCGGGCTGCGCGACCTGCAGACCACCGCCGAGCTGCGTCCCATCCTCACGGCGGCCCGCGCCGCGGCCGACGAGGCCACCGCCGCCGCGGGCACCCGCCGCGTCCCGCTCCTGGTGAAGATCGCCCCCGACCTCGCGGACGCCGACGTCGACGCCGTCGCGGCGCTCGTCACCGAGCTCGGCCTGGACGGCGTCGTCGCCGTCAACACGACCATCGGGCACGACCGCGGTCCTGGCGGGCTCTCCGGCCCCCCGCTGCTCGAGCGAGGGTTGCAGGTCGTGGCCCGGCTACGCGACCGTCTCGGGCCCGACCCTGCGATCATTGGCGTCGGTGGCATCTCGGGCGCCGACGACGTGCGCGCCTACCTCCGGGCCGGCGCCGACCTCACCCAGGGGTACACGTCGTTCATCTACTCCGGCCCGTTCTGGCCGTCGAGGGTCAACCGCTCCCTGACGCGCACGCGGGGGTCGGTCGCGGCCGGCAGCATCGACCGCGGCGTCGCCGCTCCCGGGAGCGCCGCGTGATCCGGCCGCGGTGGGAGTGGGCGCTGGACGACGCCGACGGTCGTGCGCTCGCCGTGCCGAGCCCGGTCTTCACCACGCAGTACGACGCCGAGCAGTGGATCGGGGAGCACTGGCGCGAGCTGGCCTCCGCCGGCGCGACCCTCGCCCGCCTGCTGCACGACGGGGCGCAGGCGACGCCGGGCGTGGTGCTGCCGTCGGTCTGACGCCCGAGCCGCGGCGGGACCTCAGGCGCCCGGTGCGACCTGCGCCCAGGCCCGGGCGAGCCGCGGCACCGCGGCGGCGAGCTGGTCGGGCTCGCGCGTGAACGTCAGGCGCACCCGGTCGCGCGAGGACCGGTCCGGCGTGAACGCCGGCCCGGGCGTGACGAGGACGCCGTGGCGCACGGCGGAGGCGGCGAGCGCCTGCGCGAGAGGTCGGCCCAGGTCGGCCCACAGGCACAGCCCTCCTGCCGGCACGGGCACGCGCCAGCCCGGCAGGGCGTCGCGGACCAGGTCGACGAGCAGGTCGCGCCGCGCCCGCAGCTCGGCGACGCGGTCGGGCAGGATGGCGTCGGCGCGGCGCAGCAGCTCGACGACGGCGAGCTGCTCGAGCACCGGCGTGGCGATGTCCGCCGACTCCCGGACGCGCGCCAGCCGGCGCACCACCTGGGGGTCGGCGCGCACCCAGCCGACGCGCACCCCGCCCCAGAACGACTTCGACGCCGACCCGATCGTCACGACGTGCGGGGAGGCGCCGTCGCCCGCGAACGGCTCGGGCACCCGAGCCCCGGGGTCGAGCGCCAGGTCGGTCAGGGTCTCGTCGCCCACGACGGTCGTGCCCGTGCGGTCCGCGAGGTCGCGCGCCGCCGCCCGCGCCTCGGCGGACATCGTCGCGCCGGTGGGGTTGTGGAAGTCGGGGACGAGATAGACGAGCCGGGGGCGGGTACGCCGCACGGCCGAGGCGAGCGTCTCGACGTCGCCGACCGGGACCCCGACCACCCGCCCGCCGAGGCGCCGCGTCGGCTCCAGGGCGTGGAAGTACGTGGGCGACTCGACGACGGTGGTCTCGCCGCGTCCGACGAACGCGGCGGTGAGCACGGAGATCGCCTGCTGGGCGCCCGTGGTGACGAGGATCTGCTCCGGTGTGGTCGGCACGCCACGCGCCGTGTAGCGGTCGGCGATCGCCGACCGCAGCACCTCGACGCCGAGGTGTGCGTAGCCGCCGGTGGAGAGGTAGCCCGGCAGCACCTCGAGGGCCGCGGTGTAGGCGTCGTGCAGGGCCGACGTGGCGGACGGCGTCGCCTGGGCGAGGTCGACGGGGGACTCGGGCCGCTCGTCGCCCGGCGGGTCCGCGGGGGCGTCGCCCGCCGCGACGGGCGCGCTCCCGCGGGCCGCCCCCGCGCCGCGGGGGAGCGTCGTGACCGTGCCGGAGCCGACCCGGCTCGCGAGGAATCCCAGCTCGCGCAGGCGGGCGTACGCGCCGGACGTCGTGGTGCGCGAGACCCGCAGGGCTGCCGCCAGCTCGCGCTCGCTGGGCACCCGGGTGAGCGGCGGGAGACTGCCGGAGAGCACCGCGGCGCGCAGGGCGTCCGCCAGCGCGAGGTAGGCCGGCCCGCCCGCGCGCCAGTCGCCGAGCAGGCGCGCGGTGGCCGCGGGGGAGAGCTGTCGGACGGCGGGCGGCGCGGTCGTGGCGGAGGGTGGGGAGACGACGGTCACGGGGCCACTGTCACCCCAATGGATATGGATTGCAAGGCCATTAGCGCGGAGGGTGGGAGCATGAGCACGACCACCCGCCCTGCCCGCCGCCCTCCGCGCCGCCCCCTCCGCCGGCGGGCGGACCGCGGTCCGCGCCCGGGCGCGCTCCGTTCCGCGCCTCGTTCCGCACCTCTGTCCGCGTCCGACGACGCGCCCCCGCCCCCGAGGACCAGCGCGCCCGACGCCGTCGTGCCGGCCGCGGCTCCGACGATGACCTGGGGACCCGTCCGCCGGGGGACGCAGCTCGTCCTCGGGCTGTGGGCATTCACGTGGTCGATGGCGATGATGCTGCACGCCGGGCAGGGAGGCATGCCGTGGGACGTGCTGCACCAGGGCCTGGTGCGCAGCACCGGCCTCGGCTTCGGCACGGTCGTCGCGCTGACCTCCGCGCTCGTGCTGCTCGCCTGGGTCCCGCTCCGGCAGCGGCCGGGGATCGGCACCGTCGTGAACGTGGCCGTCATCAGCCTGGCGATCGGGCCCTGCCTCGCGGCCACGGCGTGGCTCGTGCCCGACCCGGGGCTGGCCGCCCGGATCGCCCTCGCCGTCGGCGGCATCGTCCTCAACGGCGTGGCGACCGCCGCCTACATCGGGGTGCGGCTCGGCCCGGGCCCGCGCGACGGGCTCATGACCGGCCTCGTGCAGCGCACCGGCCGGTCGGTGCGCCTCGTGCGGACCGGCATCGAGGTCGTCGTCGTGCTGGTCGGCATCCTGCTCGGCGGGACGTTCGGCTGGGCCACCGTGGCCTTCGCGCTGGGCGTCGGCCCCGTGGTGCAGGCGACCGTGCGCTGGCGCTGGCTGGTGCCGGCGGGCCTCACAGGGGCGGCTGCGCCCGCGGCGGGCCCGGCACGGCCGGACGCCGACGTCGCGCGCCGCGGTCGCGAGATCTCCCGCGCGCTCGACGCCGTCGCGCGGGAGCACCGCGACCGCTGATCGCGGTCAGGCGTCCGGCAGGTCGCGGCGGTAGAAGGTGGCGGAGTCGTCGTAACCGAGGGCCTCGTAGAAGCCCCCGGCCCGGCGGCTGGCCAGCGCCACGTAGGCGGCTCCGCGCGCCGCCGCCCACCGCTCGGCGTGCGCCATGAGCGCGGCGCCGAGCCCGCGGCCCCGGTGCGCCGGGTCGACCATGACCTCCTCGACCCAGCACACCGGTCCGTTCGCGAGGAACGTCAGGTGGACGTTCGCCAGGAGGTAGCCGAGCGGTGCGTCGTCGGTCGTGGACTCGGTCGCGAGGTCGGTCACCACGGCGAGCAACGTGTCGTCCCGGCCGAGGAGCGCCCCGAGGGTCTGGTCGAAGGCCTCCCGACGCGGTCGGAAGCTGGTCGCGAAGTCGCGGGCGAGCGGCCACAGCGCGTCGGCGTCGCCGGCGCGGGCGGACCGGACCGTCAGGGAGGACATGGCGGCAACCTAGCGCTGACGTCGCGGTGGGTCGTCCGTCTCAGGACGACCC
>NZ_JBHTVT010000013.1:0-136305 GCF_042792795.1 Isoptericola sp. NPDC056605
GTTCTGGACCGTCAGAACGTGCGCCACCGCATGGTCGGCGTCCGGGCGGGTCAGCTCGTCGTGCAGGTGGCGGTCGGCGCGGCGGACGGCGCGCTCCCCGTCCCGATGAACCCGGCGGTCGCCGTGGCTCCCGCGGCGAGCGTGCGGTTCCAGGCGGCGTGGGTCACGTGGACGCCGTCGGCGTCCGACGTCGCCTCGCCACCCCAGACCTGGGCGACCGTGACGCCCGTGGGCAGCGCGAACGCGACGTCCCAGCCGTCGACGGCGGCGTCGCCGGCCGTCACGATCACCTCGCCCTGCCAGCCGCCGGACCACGAGGCGACGACCCGCACCGTGGCGGTGCAGGCGTCGTCGGTGGGCGGGTCGGTGGGCGGGTCGGTCGGCGGGTCGGTGGGCGGGTCGGTGGGCGGGTCGGTCGGCTCGGTGCCGCCGCCGAACCACGACGCCTCGACGGCGGTCTCCCGCAGGCCGTCGGCACCGTCGATGATCCGGGTGCCCCACGCGCTGGGGTTCGTGGCGTCGAAGCCGAGCACCATGTCGAGGTACGGGTCGGTGTTGCCGCTCCACGACCAGGCGAGCCAGCCGAGGTCGAGGCGCTCCGCCTCCGACAGCACCCAGTCCTCGTCGACGTCGGCGGAGGTCTGCTGCCAGCCGAACTCGCCGACGATGATCGGCAGCCCCGCGTCCACGAAGAACTCGAGGTAGTCCGTCACCGTCTGGTGCTGGTTGTACACGCTGTACATGTGGATCGAGAAGATCGTGTTGGCGTCGGGGTCGGAGGCGAACACGTCGGCGGCCGCGGGCCGCATGTAGTTCTTCCAGTCCTGGCCCCAGTTGGGCGCGTCGACGACGAGCGCGTGCTCGTACCCGATGTCGCGCAGCCGCACGATGGCGTCGGAGGTCGCGCTGCCCCAGGTCTCGTTGGTGGCGTCGTCGTTGCCCATCGGCTCGTTGCCGATGTTCACCACGACGAAGTCCTCGGTGCCCACGAGCGTCGGGTACAGGTCCTCCCAGTAGTCGACCGCCTGGTCGAGGGTGGCGGCGGCGGGCGCGGACGTGTCGCCGTACCCGGTGGTGTCGTGCACCTCGAGGATGCAGACCAGCTGGTTCTCCTCGCAGAGGTCCACGACGTTCGCGACGTCCTCCGGGGTGTTGCGGGTCCACTGGTCGCCGCTGGACAGGACGACCCGCACGCTGTTGGCGCCCGCGGCCTTGATGTCCGCGAACGACGCGGTCTGCTGGGTGTACCAGGTGTGCGCGTGGTTGACGCCGCGGAGCACGAGGTCGGTGCCGTCGGCCTCGACGACACGGCCGTCGGCGACGTGGATGCCGGGCGGGGTGTCGGCCCGGGCGTCGGCTGCCGTCGCGACGAACGTGGCCGCCGCGCCGGCCGCGAGCGCGGCCGCGGCGACCGCCGCCGGGACGCCGCGCCGCGCCGCACGGCGGGTCGTCGTGCCGGGAGGAAGGGGTGGGTGGGGTGAGCGCTGCATGGCGGGACGTCCTCGTCTCTCGTGCGACTCGGCACGCGCTGCGCGTGCGGTCCCACCCTGGTCGAGGTGCCGGAGCCGGTCAGGCCGATGAAACGCTTAGGCCGAGCCTGCCGGGACGGTGCGGTCCCGGCAGGCTCGGCCTGTCGTGCCGGTCTCAGTCCTCGTTGGCCGCCGACGGCTTGGCGAGGCCCGCGGAGATGAGGTCCATCACCGACGAGTCGGCGAGCGTGGTCGCGTCGCCCACGGTGCGGTTCTCGGCGACGTCGCGCAGCAGGCGGCGCATGATCTTGCCGGACCGGGTCTTGGGCAGCTCCGGCACGACGAGGATGCGGCGCGGCTTGGCGATCGGACCGATCTCCTTGGCGACGTGGTTGCGCAGCTCCTGCTGCACCTCCTCGGCGCCCTCGGGGGTGGACGCGCGGTCGGCGTGCTCGCCGCGCAGGATCACGAACGCCACGACGGCCTGGCCGGTGGTCTCGTCGTTGGCGCCGACCACGGCGGCCTCGGCCACGACGTCGTGCGAGACGAGGGCGGACTCGATCTCCGTCGTCGACAGGCGGTGGCCGGAGACGTTCATGACGTCGTCCACGCGGCCGAGCAGCCAGATGTCGCCGTCCTCGTCCTTCTTCGCGCCGTCGCCGGCGAAGTACAGGCCCTCGAACCGCGACCAGTACGTGTCCTTGAAGCGCTGGAGGTCGCCCCAGATGCCGCGCAGCATGGACGGCCACGGCTCGGAGAGCACGAGGTACCCGCCGCCGCCGTCGGGCACGGAGCGCGCCTCGTCGTCCACGACGTCGGCCACGATGCCGGGCAGGGCCACCTGTGCCGAGCCGGGCTTGGTGGCGGTGACGCCGGGCAGCGGGCTGATCATGATCGCGCCCGTCTCGGTCTGCCACCAGGTGTCGACGATGGGTGCCGTGTCGCCGCCGATGACGCGGCGGTACCACATCCACGCCTCCGGGTTGATGGGCTCGCCCACCGAGCCGAGCACGCGCAGGCTCGACAGGTCGAAGCCGGCGGGGATGTCCTCGCCCCACTTCATGCAGGTGCGGATGGCGGTGGGGGCGGTGTAGAGGATCGAGACCTTGTACTTCTCGACGAGCTCCCACCAGCGGCCGCGGTGCGGGGTGTCCGGGGTGCCCTCGTAGATCACCTGCGTGGCGCCGTTGGTCAGCGGGCCGTACACGACGTACGAGTGCCCGGTGACCCAGCCGATGTCGGCGGTGCACCAGTAGACGTCGCTCTCGGCCTTGAGGTCGAAGACGTTCCTGTGCGTGTACGCCGCCTGCGTCAGGTAGCCGCCCGTGGTGTGCAGGATGCCCTTCGGCTTCCCCGTGGTGCCCGACGTGTACAGGATGAACAGCGGGTGCTCCGCGTCCACCTCGACCGGCTCGTGCACCGGGTCGGCCTGCTCCAGGGCGTCGTGCCACCAGACGTCGCGGCCGTCGGTCCACTCGACGTCCTGCTCGGTGCGGCGCACGACGAGCACGTGCTGGACGGTGGTCGCGGGCTCGCCGTCCTTGGGCGCGAGCGCCGCGTCGACGGCGGGCTTGAGGGCGGACGGCGCGCCGCGGCGGTAGCCGCCGTCGGCCGTGATGACCAGCTTCGCCTCGGCGTCGGCGATGCGGCTGCGCAGCGCGTCGGCGGAGAAGCCGCCGAAGACCACGGAGTGCGGGGCTCCGATGCGGGCGCACGCGAGCATCGCGACGACCGACTCGACGAGCATCGGCAGGTAGACGACGACACGGTCGCCCTTGGTGACGCCCAGCGACGTGAGCGCGTTCGCGGCGCGGGAGACCTCGCGCTGGAGGTCCGCGTAGGTGACCGTGCGGGTGTCGCCCGGCTCGCCCTCGAAGTGGAGGGCGACCCGGTCGCCGAGCCCGGCCTCGACGTGCCGGTCCACCGCGTTGTACGCGGCGTTGAGCTTCCCGTCGGCGAACCACTTCGCGACCGGGACCTCGGACCAGTCCAGCGTCTGGGTGAACGGCGTGGACCAGCTGACCAGCTCCCGTGCCTGGTCGGCCCAGAACCCGAGCCGGTCGGCCGCGGCCTCCTCGTACAGGGACGGCTGGGCGTTCGCCTGCGCCGCGAACGCGGGGCTGGGCGGGAACGCTCGCGTCTCGTGCAACAGGTTCTCGAGGCTGGGGGCGGTGGTCTCGTTCTCTGGCACGCTTACCTCCGGTGCGCATCGTCGCTGGTGCGTTCCCCGGCGAACGACGGCGCGTCGCGACCCCGGGGACGGCGGCGCCCCGCAGGGCCCGCCGTCGGGAGTCTAGACCTGGCGCGTGACCGGGGTCACGCCGTCCCACGGTTCGGCCGCACTCCTTGCAAAAAGGTCGCCGGATCGGTCGTCGCCCGCCCCGCCGGGCGCCCGGGTGGCGACGAAAAGCCGTGGGCCCGCCGCCGTCGCGCCTGGTAGACGTGCATCATGACGACCCCCGAGGTGACGTGGCCGCGACGGTCGGGCCCGATCGTGCTGCGCCCGCCGACGTCCGCCGACCTGGACCAGGTGCTCACGTGGCGCAACCGGCCCGACGTGACGCGCTGGCTGCTGCGTACGCAGGTGGACCCGGAGCGGTTCCGCGCGTCCTGGCTCGCGTCCGTGGACGACCCGACCGATCACGCGGCCGTCGCGGACCTGGACGGCGCCGTCGTCGGGACGGGGACGCTGTCCGTGAGCGACGCCATGGGGCAGTCGCAGGGCGACGTCTGGCGTGGGGCCCAGGGGGCCCTCGGCTACCTGGTCGACCCGGCGTACGCGGGCCGCGGCGTCGCGACCGCGATCGCGGGCGGTCTGCTCGAGGTCGCGTTCGCCGAGCTGGGGCTGCACCGGGTCACGGCCGGTTGCTTCGCCGCCAACACGGCGTCGTGGCGCGTCATGGAGAAGGTGGGCATGCGGCGCGAGGAGCACGGCGTGCAGGACTCGTGGCACGACGAGCTGGGGTGGGTGGACGGCTACACCTACGGGATCCTCGCGGCGGAGTGGCGCGACCGGGACCGGTGAGCCGACACGAGGACGGCGCCCGGGAGACGTGTCGTCCGAGCGCCGCTCTCGCCAGCCCGGACGCGGGTAGCAGGCGCTTGGTCCGATCACTGGGCGGGGTCGTTCCCACCGAGTGGGTCCTCAACCGGGGACTTCCTTAGCGTGGGTCCCGCGTCCGGCTGTCTCCCTCCATGGAACGCCCGCCCGGGCGGTCCTGCAAGCGCTCAGGCGTGCCGACGCCGCCACCAGCGCCGGAGCAGCCAGGCGGCCACACCGGCGAGGACGACGCCGCCCGCGGCGAGGGCCACGGCGGGCGGACGGATCGCGGAGCGGAGGGCCACGGGGCGGGAGAACGTGAGCACGCCCCAGCCGTTCTCGGCGGCCACGCGGCGCAGCGTCTTGTCGGGGTTGACGGCGAAGCCGTGCCCGACGGCGCCCAGCATCGGCGCGTCCGTCACGGAGTCGGAGTAGGCGTAGCTGCGCTCGAGGTCGTAGCCGCGGCGGGCGGCGAGCTCGCGCACGGCCTCGGCCTTCTGCTCCCCGTAGGCGTAGAACTCGATCTCGCCGGTGTACCGGCCGTCCTCGACGGCCATGCGGGTGGCGACGACGTGGTCGGCCCCGAGCACGGTGGCGATCGGCTCGACGAGCTCCGTGCCGGAGGCGGACACGATGACGACGTCGTGCCCGAGCTCGTGGTGCTCGGCGATGAGCTCGACGGCCTCGGCGTAGACGTACGGGTCGATGAGCTCGTGCACCGTCTCGGCGACGATCTGCTGCACCTTGCTCACCTCCCAGCCGGTGGCGAGCTCGGACAGGTGCTTGCGCATCCGCTCCGTCTGGCCGGCGTCGGCGTTGCCGGCGTAGAAGAGGAGGTGCGCGTACGCGCTGCGCAGCACGTCGCCGCGCGTGATGAGGCCTCCGGCGTAGAACGGCTTGGAGAACGCGGCCGACGAGCTCGTCGCGATGATCGTCTTGTCGAGGTCGAAGAAGGCCGCGACGCGCGCCCGGGGTGTCGCCGGTGCCGCCTCGCGCGGTCCGGGTCGCTGGTCGGTCACGGGGCGAGCCTAGCCGTGCGGGTCGCCGCGTCGAGCCGGGATTCATGCACAACTCTTGTGCAGAAGCCTTGTGCACAAGAGTTGTGCATGGTTACTGTGCACGCATGGAACCGACGCCGGAGCGCCCGTACACCCACCTCGAGCTGACCGCCGAGGCCGCCAAGGTCCTCGCCCACCCGTTGCGCTCGCGGCTGCTCGGCGCGCTGCGGCGCGGGGGCCCGGCGTCGGCGACGGCGCTCGCGGCCGAGCTGTCCACCAACACCGGCGCCACCAGCTACCACCTCCGCAAGCTGGAGTCCGTCGGTCTCGTGACCGACACCGAGGAGGGGCGCGGCAAGGAGCGCCTCTGGCAGGCGGCCACGCAGAGCCACGGATGGCGAGACTCCGACTTCGGCGGCGACGAGGACGCGCAGACGGCGCTCGGCTGGCTGGTGCGCGACTATCACCGACAGTTCGACACGAGCTACGCCCACTGGCTCGACGTCGCCGAGAGCTGGCCGAAGGAGTGGACCGACGTCGCCGGCATGACCGACACCTGGGTGGACGTCACGCCCGAGCAGGCGGCCGCGATGGCGGAGGAGCTCGAGGCCGTGGTCAACAGGTACTTGCGCGTCGGCACCGGCGACCCCCGCGCGCGGCGCCTGCACCTGTGGCGGTTCCTGTTCCCGCTCGACGCCGACGACGTGCCGGCCGCCGTCGACCGGGCCTCGGAGAGCAAGGACGAGTCATGAGCCCGCAGCGCGTCTTCCTCCTGCTCACCGCCACCCGGTGGTTCCCCGTCGGGCTGGTCGTCACCGTCACGACGCTGCTGCCGATCGAGCGCGGCCTCACCGTGGCCCAGACGCTCACCCTCGCCTCCGTGACGGGCCTCGTCGTGTTCGCGCTCGAGCTCCCGACCGGCGGCACCGCCGACGCGGTCGGGCGGAGGCCGATGCTCATCGCCTCCGCCGTGGTGCAGGTCCTGGCCGCCACCACGTTCCTGCTGGCGCAGTCGGTCTGGGCGTTCGTCGTCGCGGCCGCGCTCATGGGCATGTTCCGCGCGCTGGACTCCGGTCCGCTGGAGGCGTGGTTCGTCGACGCCGTGCACGCGAAGCACCCCGGGGCCGACGTCGACCGCACGCTCGCGCACCAGGGCACCGTGCTCGGGGTGTCGATCGCCCTCGGCGCGCTCGTCTCCGGCGGGCTCGTCTGGTGGCACCCGTTCACCGGGTGGTCGGCGCTCGCGCTCCCGTACGCGACGTACGCGGTGCTGGCGGTGGTGCACCTCGTGATGGTCGCGATGCTCGTGCGCGAGGTGCCGCGTCGCCCTGCCGCCGTCGGCACGGGCGCGGTGCCGGCGCGACGCCACCGCTGGCGCGCGGCGTTGCGGTCCACCGCCGCCTCCGCCCGGCAGATGCCCGCGGTCGTCGCCTCCGGACTGCGGCTCGCGCGCGACAACCGCGTGCTGCGCGGCCTGCTCCTGGTCGAGCTCTTCGCGGCGACGGCGATGGTCGTGTTCGAGTCCTTGCAGCCCATCCGGATGGCGGAGCTGCTCGGCGGCGAGGCGGCGGCGGGCGCCGTCATGGGTCCGGTCGCGTCGATCGGGTGGGGGGCCTTCGCCCTCGGCGCGGCCCTGTGCGGCCTCGCCAGCCGCAGGTTCGGGGTGGCCCGCACGGCGATGGCCGCCCGCGTGCTCAACGGACTCGGCGCCGTGTGGATGGGGCTGGCGGGCGGCCCCGCGATGCTGGTGGTCGCCTACCTCGTCACCTACGGGCTGCACGGCAGCTCGGGGCCGAGCTACAACGCCCTGCTGCACCGCGAGGCGCGCCGCGACAACCGCTCCACCGTGCTGTCCATGGCGTCGATGGTGGGGTTCGCGTCGTACGCCGTCGCGTCGCCCGCGCTGGGCTGGGTGGCGCAGAGCGGGTCGACGCCGCTCGCGATGATGCTCGGCGGCGCGTTCAGCGTGCTGGGTGTCCTGTGCTTCCTGCCGGCGCTGCGCGCCGAGCGGGAGCGGGGGCGTCGGGCCGACGACGTCGCGCCCGTCCAGGAGGACGCCGCCGCGGCCTGACGCGGCACGGAACGCGCCCCCAGGCGACCGCCGTCCACAGATCGTCGCGCGCGACCCCGGCGGGTCCGCGGTGCGGACGAGCCTGGGGCGCATGGACGACGCACCCACCCGCACGCTGCCCCGGCCGACGACCACCCGGCCGACGACCACCTGGCCGCCGCACGGGCCCGCGCCCTGGGCACCGGGGCGGGGGCGCCGCACGGTCGCCGTCGTCGGCGCGTGCGGAGGCGCCGGGGTGAGCACCCTGGCCGCGGCCCTCGCCCAGGGGCTCCGGCGGGCGGGGGAGGGCGCGGTCCTCGTGGACCTCGACCTGCCGGGCCCCGGCGTCGACGTGCTGCTCGGCATCGAGGACGAGCCCGGGGCACGCTGGCCCGAGCTCGCCGCCGCCCGCGGGGACGTGGACGGGGTCGGGCTGGTCGCCGCGCTGCCCCGCTGGCGTGCGGTACCCGTGCTCTCCGGTGCACGGCTGAGCCCCGCCCGCCCCGACGACGCGGTGGTCGTGGACGTCTGCACCGGGGTGCTGCGCGGCGGCGAGACGGTGGTGCTCGACCTGCCCCGCCCCGCCGCGTGGACCGCGGCCGCGCGGATGCTCGTGACCACCGCCGACGCGGTGCTGCTCGTCGCTCCGTGCACCGCGCCCGGCGTCGCCGGCGCGCTGGCGACGTGGTCCGAGCTGGTCGAGCTCGAC
Organism: Isoptericola sp. NPDC056605; assembly: GCF_042792795.1. Taxonomy (NCBI): domain Bacteria; kingdom Bacillati; phylum Actinomycetota; class Actinomycetes; order Micrococcales; family Promicromonosporaceae; genus Isoptericola; species Isoptericola sp. NPDC056605. The sequence continues at coordinate 8,267 of NZ_JBHTVT010000013.1, forward strand.
GTGAGAGACCCGTGGCTCGTCGCGCGGCGGCCCGCACCCGGCCGCGTCGACGCGGCTGCCCTGGTCGACGCCGTCGGGCTCCCGGTGGCCGCGACCGTGCGCGCGGACCCCCGCCTCGCCGCCGCCGTCGACCGCGGCGACGGGCCACCCGTCGGGAGGCGGACCCCGCTCGGTCGTGCCGCGGCCTCGCTCGTGACGGCGCTGGCAGGTGCGTCGTGACGGGACGAGCGCTCGTCGACCGCGACCTGCTCGACGACGTGCGGGCCCGTGTCGGCCCGTCCGGGACGGCGCTCGACGACGCCGCCGTGCGGGTGGCCCTCCAGGCCACCGGGCGCGTGTTCGGGTCGGCGGCGCTGACCGACCTCGCGCGCGCGGCCCGGGCCGAGCTCACCGGCGCCGGGCCGCTGCAGGAGCTGCTCGACGCGCCCGACGTCACCGACGTGCTCGTCAACGGGCCGCACGACGTCTGGGTGGACCGCGGCGACGGGCTCCGGCGGGTGGACCTCGACCTCGGCACCCCCGACGCCGTGCGAGCACTCGCCGTGCGGATGGCGGCCGTCGCCGGGCAGCGCCTGGACGACGCCGCCCCGACCGTGGACGCGCGCATGCCCGACGGCACACGGTTGCACGCCGTCGTGGAGCCGGTCGCCCCTGCCGGCGCGGTGATCGCGCTGCGGGTGCTGCGGCAGGCGGCGCACTCCGTGGAGACCCTGGTCGCCGGGGGCGGGCTGCCGCCGCGGTGGGAGGCCGTGCTGCACGCGCTCGTCACCGGCCGGGCCAACCTGCTCGTCACGGGCGGCACCGGCACCGGGAAGACCACGCTGCTCGCCGCGCTGCTCTCGCTGGTGCCGCCCGCCGAGCGGGTGCTCGTGGTCGAGGAGGCCCGCGAGCTCGCGCCCCGGCACCGGCACGTGGTGTCGCTCGCAGCCCGGCGCCCCAACGTCGAGGGCGTCGGGGAGGTCACCCTCACCGAGCTGGTGCGCGGCGCCCTGCGGATGCGGCCGGACCGGATCGTCGTCGGCGAGTGCCGCGGCGCCGAGGTCCGTGAGCTGCTCCTCGCCATGAATACCGGCCACGACGGCGGGATGGCGACGGTGCACGCCAACGCCGTCGAGCACGTCCCCGCGCGGCTGGAGGCGCTCGCGGCCCTGGCCGGGATGCCGCGGGACGCCGTGGCCGCGCAGGCGGCCGCCGCCCTCGACGTGGTGCTGCACCTGCGGCGGCGTGGCGGCCGTCGCCACCTGGCCGAGATCGGCCTGGTCGGGCGGGACGGCGACGGCCGGCTCACGGTCCGTCGTGCCGCCGAGTGGTCGCCGGGCGCGGACCCTCGGCCCGACGGCGCGTGGGAGGAGCTCGTGGGGCGGTGGTCGTCGTGACCGGACTCGCCGCGGGGCTCGGGGCGGGCCCGCCGGCCGTCGGGCTCTGGGTGGCGCTCGCCGCGTGGCTGGTGCTGGGACGCGGCGGACGCCGCGCGGACCGCCTCGCGCGCCGCTCGGTCCCGCGTCGCCGCCGGTCGGGGGCGCTGCGGCGCCGCGGACGGGACGCGTCGACGGAGGCGGACGCGGTGCGGGTCGCCGTCGCACAGGTGATGGCGCTGCTGCGGTCCGGGGCGCCGCCCGCGGCGGCCTGGTCGCGCGCGCTCGCGGTGCCCGTCGACGCGACCGGCGTGCCTGACCTGGCGGCCCTGGCGCCGGTGGTCGGCGGGGCGGGGCATGCCCGGTCGGTGGTGGCCGCGGCGGTGCTGTCCCGTGACGTGGGGGCCCCGCTCGCGTCGGTGCTCGACGCCGTGTCCGGGGCGCTGGTGGCCGAGGCGGAGGCCCGCGGGGAGCGGGAGGCGTCGTTGGCCGGGCCGCGCGCCACCGCGCGCGTGCTGATGTGGCTGCCGCTGCTGGGAGCGGCGCTCGGCTGGGTGCTCGGCGCCGACCCGCTGGCGACGGCGCTCGACGGTGGGGTCGGATCCGTCGCGGTGTGCCTGGGACTCCTGCTGCTCGCGGCCGGGTGGGTGTGGACCCGCCGCCTGGTCGCGGCCGCCCGGGCTGCGGGGGAGGGGGCGACATGACCGAGATCCCGGCCGGGCCCGGCGCGCTCACGCTCGCGGCGGCCGCGTGGACGGTCGCGGCGGCCGTGCTGCTCGCGCTCCTGCCCTGGTGGCTGGCGCGCGGTGCCGCCGACAGGCGGGTGGCGTGCCTGGCCCTGGACGGTCGCGCGCCCACGCACGCCGACGGGCGCGTTGCGGATCCCGTGGACGTGCCCGTCGTGCTGGAGCTCCTCGGTGCCGCCCTGCGCGCGGGAGCCGGGGTGCCCCGCGCCCTCGAGGCGACGGGCGCGGCACTCGACGGCGCGTCGTGGTCGGGGGCGTCCGGCTCGAGGTCGCCCGACGGCGTGGCCCTGCGCGCGGCGGCGGACGCGCTACGCCTCGGCGCCGACTGGGAGGGCGCGTGGCGCGACGCCCCGGACCGGCTCGGCCCGGCGCACCGGGCGCTGCGCGGGGCCTGGACCGACGGTGCGTCCCCGTCCGGCGCGCTGCGGGCCGCGGGCGAGGAGCTGCTGCGTGCGCGGCGTGCGGCCGCGCGCACGGCGGCGGCGCGCCTGGCCGTGCGGCTCGTGCTGCCGCTCGGCGCGTGCTACCTGCCCGCGTTCGTGCTGATCGGCCTCGTGCCCGTGCTGCTCGCGCTGGGCGTCGACCTGTTGTCCGGGTGACCGTGCCCGGCCCACGACGACCCGGGCGCCGCCCGGGTCCGCCGCGCCCGCCCGGCCGGGTGGACGCGGCACGACCGGCCCGGACCGTCCGGGCCAGGTCGCGCGAAGGACACCGCAAGGAACACCCACGAGAGGAACACGGAGGAGCCATGACGAACGAGGACGACGGCCGCGTGGCGGCTGAGAGCGAGCAGGGGCCGGGGACGGCGCCGGAGGTCGGCGCGACCGGCGGCCGGGGCCGGGGGGCCGAGGCGGCGCCTGCCCACCCGGATCCGGAGGCGGGGCTGGCCACCGCGGAGTACGCCGTCGCCACCGTGGCGGCGGTCGGGTTCGCCGGCCTGCTCATCGCGGTGCTCAAGAGCGATACCGTCCGCGGCCTGCTGGAGAACATCATCAGCTCGGCGCTGTCCGTCTGATGCGCCCGCACCGCAGCAGAAGGGCACGCCCGGCGCGTGCCCACGGGGGTCGGCCGCCGGGAGCCGACGGCGAGCGGGGTGCGGTGACGGCCGAGCTCGCCGTCGGCCTGCCGGTGGTGGTCCTCCTGCTGGTCGCGGTGCTCAGCCTCGCGGCCGCGTCCACGGCGCAGATGCGCGCCCTGGACGCGGCCCGGGCCGGGGCACGCGCCTACGCCATCGGGGAGGACGACGCGGCTGCCCGGCACGCCGTCGCGCAGGTCGGCGGCGACGACGCCGAGCTGGCCGTCACGCGCGACGGCACGTGGGTGCGCGTCTCCGTGACGCGGCCGGTCGTGGGCGGCTGGTTCGCCGGAGCGCCCGTACGGGCGTCCGGCGACGCGACGGCGTGGGTCGAGCCGTGAGCGCCGCGGGCGACGCGACGCGCGAGGGCAGGTCGCGCGGCGGCAGGACGCGCGAATCCAGGGCGGAGCAGGACGGGACGTCCGCGAGCCGGGAGCGCGGCGCGGGGACCGTCGTCGTGCTCGCTCTGACGGCGGTGGTCGTGCTGCTCGCGCTGGCCGTCGGCGCGCTGGGGGCCGCGCAGCGGGCGCGAGGTGCGGCCCAGGCCGCCGCGGACCTGGGTGCGCTCGCCGCCGCGACCGCGTGGCGGCAGGGTGCCGACCCCTGCGCGACGGCCGCCGAGGCCGTGCACCGCAACGGCGGGCAGGTGGTGGCGTGCGTCCCGGAGGACGGCGGCACGGTCGGCGTCCGGGCGTCGCGTGCCGCCCTCGGCCCGGACGTCGGGCCGTGGGCGGGGTCGCTCGGCGACGCCACCGCGCACGCCCGCGCCGGGCCGAGGCCCGGCGCGTCACCCGGCCGCGAGCCGTCGGCCGGGACCGAGCCGGCACCTCAGCCTGGGGCATCGCCGTGAGGCGTGCCGGGACCGAGGTGCGGCCGGGGCCGGGATCAGGAGGGGTTGACGTTGAACAGCGCGGCGCGCTCGCTGATCTTGCGGGCGCGGGCCAGGCGGGGCTTGTCCGACCCGTCGCGGATCACGGAGCCGGACGCCTCGAAGTCGGCCAGGAAGTCGATCGCCCATGCGACGTCCGCGCTGGACGGGCTGAAGGACTCGTTGATGACGGCCGGCGTCTCCAGGTCCAGGCAGAGCTTGCCGGTGAGGCCGAGGGCCACGCCGTCCGCGGACTGCTCGCGCAGCAGCGAGTGGCTGGTGCCGACGGTGGGGCCGTCGATCGGGCCGGGCAGCCCGCCGATCCGGCTGGCGGTGACGAGGCGCGAGCGCGGGTAGGCCATCGCGAGGGACTCGTTGGCGGTGCCCGTGTCCCGGCGGTAGTCCCCGGAGCCGAACGCCAGGCGGAAGGCCCCGGGGGCGCGCGCGATGCTCACGGCGTCCTCGATGCCCAGCGCGGACTCGACCAGCGGGATCACCGGCACGCTGCCGCCGAGCCGCTGGGCCGTGTCGATCACCTGGTCGGGCGACTCGGTCTTGGCGAGCATGACGCCGCGCAGACCCTTCGAGTCCCACAGGGCGCGGACGTCGTCCGCCCACGCCTGCGAGCCGCGCTCGTTGATGCGCACCCAGGCGCGGCCGCCCGCGGAGAACCAGTCGAGCACCTTCTGACGGGCCTCGTCCTTGCGGCTGTCGTCGACCGCGTCCTCGCAGTCGAGGATCACCTGGTCGGCGCGGGAGAGCTGGGCGGCGTCGAACATGTCGTCGCGCAGTGCCGACAGCAGCAGCCACGAGCGGGAGTTGGCTGGGTCGACGCGCGTGTCCTCGCGGGAACGGCGGCGTTCGGCGAGGTCGATCTCGGTAGTCACCTCACGATGGTAGGTTCCGCCGGCGCGTGGCTCAGCACGGCATCCAACAAGCGCACGGCCGCGGACTTGTCGAGGGGCGCGTTGTCGCTGCCGCACTTGGGCGACTGGACGCACGCCGGGCACCCCTCCGCGCAGGCGCACGCGGCGATCGCGTCGCGGGTGGCGCGCAGCCAGCGCGCGCCCAGCTCGTACCCGCGCTCGGCGAAGCCGGCGCCGCCCGGGTACGCGTCGTACACGAAGACCGTGGCCTCCCCGGTGTCGGGGTGCACCTCCGTCGAGACGCCGCCCAGGTCCCACCGGTCGCACGTCGCCAGCAGCGGCAGCAGGCCGATCGACGCGTGCTCGGCCGCGTGCAGCGCGCCCGGCGTCTCGTCCGCGGAGATCCCCGCGGCGCGCAGCACGAAGTCCGGCACCGACCACCAGACGGCGGTCGTGGCCAGCGTGCGCGACGGCAGGTCGAGCGCCTCCGTGCCGAGCACCTGCATGTCGGGCAGCCGGCGGCGCTGGAAGCTCACCACCTGGCTCGTCACCTCCACCGGGCCGAGGCCCCACCGCACGGGGCCCCAGTCGCGGCCCTCGACCGGCCGGTGCCCCTCCTCGTCGATCGCGATCTCCATGACCTCGTGCGACCAGGTGCCGTGCTCCACGTCCTTGCGCACCACGAGCGCCACGTGCTCGGCGAGATCCAGATGATCCACGACGAACGTCGCGCCCTGGTGCACGTACACCGCGCCGTCGTGCACCTGCCCGTCCGCCGACCCGGCGTCCACGGTGCCGAGCAGCCGCCCCGTCGTCGCCTCGACCACGCGCACGGGCCGCCCGCCCGTCCCGCGCAGGTCGGCCATCGCCGACGCGGGCTGCGCGTGCGTCCAGTACCAGCCGGAGGGGCGGCGCCGCAGCGCGCCGCGGGCGACGAGCACGTCGAGCACCTCGCGCACCGCCACCGGGTCCCCGAAGGGGGCGAGGTCGTCGGCGCGCAGCGGCACCTCCTGCGCGGCGGCGCACAGCTGCGGCGCCAGGACGTGCGGGTTGGCCGGGTCGAAGACGGTGGCCTCGAGCGCGGCGTCGAACACCGCCTCGGGGTGGGTCACGAGGTACGTGTCCAGCGGGTCCTCGCGCGCGACGAACGCGACCAGGCCCTCGGCGCCGGCTCGCCCGGCGCGCCCCGCCTGCTGCCAGAGGGACACGCGGGTGCCCGGCCAGCCCGCGACGAGCACGGCGTCGAGCCCCGAGATGTCGACGCCCAGCTCGAGCGCGTTGGTCGTGGCCAGCCCGCGCAGCTCGCCGGTGCGCAGCGCCTCCTCCAGCTCGCGGCGCTCCTCCGGGAGGTACCCGCCGCGGTAGCTCGCGACCCGTGCCTCCAGCCCCGCGGCCACCGGTCGCAGGTGGTCCCGCGCCTGCTGCGCCACGGACTCCGCCCCCCTCCGCGACCGGGTGAACGCGAGCGTGCGCGCGCCGTGCGCCGTGAGGTCGGCGAGCAGGTCGGCCGTCTCGGCGGTGGCCGAGCGGCGCGGGTGCTCCGCGGCACCGCGGGTCGTGAGCACGGCCTCCGCCTCGTGCTCCGAGTGGGACGGGTCGAGCGGGTCGGGCAGCGCCCACGGGTCGTCGTCGTGCGACGGCGCCTCGCCCGTGGCCCGCGACCGTTCGAACCCCGCCACCTCCGGCGGCTGCCACAGCGCGAACGTGCGCCGCCCCGCCGGCGACGCGTCCGCCGTGACCGCGACGACGTCCTCGGGCGCCACCCCCACCAGCCGCGCCGTGCTCGCCGCGGGCTCCGCCGTCGTCGCGCTGGCCACCACGAACACGGGCGACCTGTCGGACCGAGGGTCGGCGCCGGCGAGCGGCGCGTCCGACCGGTCCGCGGCCGCCCGGCGGTCGGACGCCGCGCCCACCCCGGCGAGCTGGGTGTCCGACAGGGGGCGGTAGTGGGCCGCCAGCCGGGTGAGCCGACGCAGCACCAGCGACACGTGCGCCCCGAAGACGCCGCGGTACGCGTGCCCCTCGTCGACGACGACGTACCGGAGCCCGCGCAGCAGCCGCGCCCACCGCCGGTGGCCGGGCAGCAGCGAGAAGTGCAGGAAGTCGGGGTTGGTGAGCACGACGTCGGCGTGCTCGGTCACCCAACGACGCTCCTCCGTGGGGGTGTCGCCGTCGCAGGTCGCCACGCGGGGGCGCGTCCCGGGCATCCCCGCGACCAGCCGCTCCAGGCCCGCGAGCTGGTCGGCTGCCAGCGCCTTGGTGGGGGAGAGGTAGAGCACGGTGGCGGGCTCGGCCCCGCGCACCGCCGTGAGCGCGGGCAGCCAGAAGGCGAGGGACTTGCCCGAGCCGGTCGACGTCGCGAGCGCGACGTGCCGCCCGGACCGGGCGGCGTCGGCGGCCTCGACCTGGTGCGCCCAGGGGCGGTCGACACCGAGCGTGCGGTAGCCGTCGACCACGCCCGGGTCCGCCCAGGCCGGCCAGTCCGACGTCACCCCGGCGCGCGCGGGGAAGGTGCGCACGTGCGTGAGCCGGTCCGCCCGCGCGCCGTGCGCGGTGAGCACGTCGAGCAGCGGGTGCTGCTCGGGCTCGAGGTCGGGGGCGGCGGGCACGGGCGACAGTCTCGCACCGCGCGCAGGGCGCGCGGTCGTGCCGACGGACGCACGGCAGGAGGGTGAAGTTTGTCCCGACATCAGGCTGAAATCATGCGAAAGACGCATTTCCCCGACGGATCGACCCTAGGATCTTTCGGCTGCAGGCCGCTCCGTCTCCCGGGGCCCGGCCGCACCCCCGACTCCGACGAAGGACCCCTTCATGCGCCATGCCACCGTCGCGGCGACCGCCGCCGCCCTCCTCCTGATCTCCGCCGGGCCGGCTGCCGCCGGCGGCTCCGACGACGAGCCGCCCTACCAGGTCACGGCGGACGGGCTCACCCTGCCCGCGGGCGACGCCTTCCGCGACGGCGGGCACGTCAACATCCGGTACACGACGCCAGGGGCGGGACAGCAGGGCGCCGGCATCCACTTCGAGACCCTCAACCAGAGGCCCTCGGGGGCGTACGTCGGGAAGCAGTTCCTGCCGTGGTCCGCGGTGCTCGGCGAGGTCCCCGCCGAGCTGTGCATCACCTGGGTCCAGGTCGAGGGCTACAACGAGCACTTCGGCGAGGGTGGGCAGGAGCCGGTGTGCACGCCGGCCACCGGGTCGGTCCCCGAGCCGTCCGAGACCCCCGAGCCCTCGATGCCCCCGGCCACGGGGACGCCGTCCACGCCCGACGTCGAGGCGCCCGGTCCCGAGACCCCGTCCCCGGTCACGCCCCCGCGGGAGGACACGACCGAGGAGCCGGCCGTCCCCGGCGGCGAGCCCGAGACGCCGGGCGCCGCGTCCGATGACGACACGCAGCCCGCGCCCGCGGACGAGCCCTCGGCGTCACGCCCCCAGGCGACGGGGTCGTCGCACGACGTCGCGGGCGGCGCGCTGCCGCTGGTCGACGCCGACGCCCCGGAGCAGGCGGTCGCGCTGGCGGGGGACCAGGCCGACGGGACGACGGACGCCGTCGCGCAGCTGCCGCGCACGGGCGCGACCGTGGCAGGGCTGGTCGTCGCCGCGGCCGCGCTGCTCGGCGCGGGGGCCGCACTGCTGCTCGTGCGCCGTCGCCGCCGCGCCTGAGGCGCAGTTCGGGCATGTCAGCCCATGGGCGAAGCGTGCGGTAGCGGCGTGATGTCGCCGTTTGACCCGGGATGGCGTCCGCATCCGGTGAAGAGGGCGTGAGCATTCCCGAACGGGTTTTGTTATCCGATCGTGACATCGTTCCCTGGTACGCATGCCTCGATCCACCCCCCGTCGTTCCGTCGTGGCCGCAGTCGCCGGCGCGCTCGTCACCTCCGCCATGGTGGTGCCGGCCGCGGCCGCTGCGAGCCCCGCCTCCGCGGCCCCCGCGTCCGCCGTCACGCAGTCCGTGCGCACCGCCGCCGGCGGTGGCGGCGTCCGCTGGGTGAAGTGGAACAAGGCCCCCATGACGAAGACCCCGTCCAGCAGGTCCCGGACCGTCGCCCGGCCCGACGACGGCACGCGGCTCCGCGTCCTCGACCGCGGTACGCACCGCCTCCAGGTGCGCACGCCCGCCGGCAAGGTCGGCTGGGTGTCCAAGAAGGCCGTCACGGCGACCAAGCTCAAGGACGTGTCCGGCACCCGCTACACCAAGGGGAAGGTCACGCTGACCAAGGACATCGGCTCGCGCTCGACGAAGGTCACCAAGGTGCGCCTCGGTACCAAGGTCACCGTCCTGGCCCGCACCACCGGCCGCGACACCAACCGTGTCAAGGTGCGCGTGCCCGGCGGCAGGACGGGCTGGATCTCCACCAGCCGCATCACGAAGCGCAACGTGTGGGGCCAGCTCGCGCGCTGCGAGTCGGGTGGCAACCCGCGCACCAACACGGGCAACGGGTTCTACGGCATGTACCAGTTCACCGGCCGCACCTGGCACGCCGTCGGCGGCAAGGGCCTGCCGCACCGCCACGGCAAGTCCGAGCAGACCAAGCGCGCGCAGATCCTGCAGGACCGCGCCGGCTGGGGGCAGTGGCCGCACTGCACCCGCAAGCTCGGCCTGCGCTGACGGCCCTCACCACGACGGGGGGTCAGCCGGCGAGGACCGCCTGCATCGCGCGGGACAGGTACCAGGGGTCGACGACGGCGGTGAGCTCGCGCGCCGAGTGCATCGACAGGATGGCGGCGCCGACGTCGACGACGCGGATGCCGAGGCGCGTCGCGGTGATCGGCCCGGTCGTGGAGCCGCAGGGCACCGTGTTGTTCGAGACGAACTCCTGGCTGGGCACCCCGGCCGTGGCGCACGCGGCCTGCCAGCGGGCGGCCCCGTGCGCGTCCGTCGCGTAGCGCTGGTTGGCGTTGATCTTGAGGATCGGGCCGCCGCCCGCGTGCGGGTGGTTCGCCGGGTCGTGCCGCTCCGGGTAGTTCGGGTGCACCGCGTGGCCGACGTCGGACGACACGCACAGCGACGCCGCGAACGCCCGCGCCCGCTCGTCCTCCGAGGCGCCCAGCCCGGCCGACACGCGCCGCAGCACGTCCTCCAGGAACGGGCCGGCCGCGCCCGAGCGCGAGCCCGAGCCGATCTCCTCGTGGTCGAACGCCGCGACGACGCCGATCCCCGTGAGGTCCTCCGGCGCGACGCCGAGCAGCGCCGTGATCGCCGCGTGCGTCGAGAGCTGGTTGTCCAGGCGGGGCGACGCCCACAGCGCCTCGCCGATGCCGAACGCGCGCGGGGGCTGCGTCTCGGCCAGGACGACGTCGTAGCCGAGCACGTCGGACGCGGCGATGCTCGCGTCGGCCGCGGCGGCGAGCTCCGCCAGCACGTCGGCCTGCGACACGTCGCCGAGCCCGACGACGGGCTGCGTGTGCCGCTGCTTGTCGAGCGTCAGCCCCTCGTTCGCGGAGCGGTCCAGGTGGATCGCGAGCTGCGGGATGCGCGCGATCGGCCCGGTGCGCACCAGGTGCTCCGTGCCGTCGGAGGTGACGAGGCGGCCGGCGAGCTCTACCTCGCGGTCCAGCCACGAGTTGAGCAGCGGGCCGCCGTACACCTCGACGCCGGCCTGCACCCAGCCGTCGCGGCCGGTGGTCGGCTTCGGCTTGAGCTTGAACCCGGTGGAGTCGGTGTGCGTCCCGAGGATGGTGAACGACGTCGTCGCGCCCGCGGTCGGCGGCACCGCGACGGCGATCGCCGAGCCGTCGCGGACCACGACGTAGCGCCCGCCCGGCACGACGTCCCACGCGGACGTCTCGTCCAGCCGGACGTAGCCGGCGGCCTCCGCGCGGCGGGCCACCTCCTGCGCGGCGTGGTACGACGACGGCGAGGCGGAGACGAACGCCCCCAGGTCCTCGGTGTGGGCGCGGGCGGCTGCGGGGACGACGTCGGGCATGACCGTCATCTTTCCACGTGACCGGAGCGCGCGGCGGGCCGCTCAGTCGCCGCGCGGCCCCAGCCAGCCGTCGACGAGCTGCATCCACCTGCCGTCCCCGTCGACGGTCAGCCGCCACCCCTCGTACCCGTCCGGTCCCGCCGCGCGCATCGTGTCGGACTCCTGCCGCGTGATCGCGCCGGCGCCCACCGCCGCCTGCCAGTCGGCCTCGGCCGAGGGGCAGCCGCCGCCCATGGACATGCGCGGCCAGCCGTACGCGCGCTGGACGCCGTCGTCGCCGACCGGCTCGACGGCGCACACCCGCGTCCCCGACAGCAGCCGCGCGAGGATCGCGTACACGTCCTCCGTCTCCTCCGCCCCCGGCAGCTCGAGGAGCTCGCGCGGCGAGCGCGCGCCCCAGTTCTCGTCGACCCGCCGGGGCGCCTCGGCGAGCTCGATCAGCCGCTCGTCGTCGCACGCACGAGCGGCGTCGAACAGCGAGACCACGGTGACCTGCGTCGCCTCCGGAAGCCCCGCGACGTCCGGGTCCGGCAGGTCGAGCCCGCGGGCCGAGCACTCCGGGCCGCTCGCGTCCGACGTCCCTGCGGGGGCGCGCGCGGTTCCCGCCCCGGCGACCGGGTCCTCGAGCGTGACGGTCACCGGGTCGGACAGGACGAGCTCGACGTCCGTGAGGTCGGGCGACCACAGCTGCACGAACGCGCGCACCTGGTACGTCCCGGCGCCGAGCACGGTCCGGAACTCGTCGGTCGTGACACCGTCCACCGTGCGGGGGTCGGGATCGCAGGTGCTGAGCGGCGTGTCCTCGGCGTCCCGTGCGGCGGGCGCGTCGCCCACCCGGTCCATCCCCGGCTCGGTGGTGTCGATACCGACGTCGACGACACGGGCACCCAGCTGCCACAGCAGCGTGGGGGCGCTCACCCGGTGCCCGGCGTCGGCCGAGTGCTCGACCGTCAGCCGGGTGGGTGCGCGCCAGGTCCGGACGGTCTCGGTGCCGTCGGCGCTGGTGTCGTCCTCGAGCGCGGGCTCCCCGAGGAGCTCGAGCCGGCGGCCGTCGGTGTTCCCCGGCAGGTCGTCGAACCGCATGCCGCACTCCAGGTCGGTCCCCTCGAGCCACGCCGGCTGGTAGCCCGTCGCGGTGCCCGCAGTCTCGGGCGGGGAGGCGGTCCCCGTGCCCGTGTCCGGGGAGGGTTCGCCCGAGGGCGACGGCGTGGGCGTCGGGCTGGTCGCCGGGCCGGGCAGGGGCTGCGGCGCGTCGGGCAGCAGCGCGGCGCCGCCCAGCGCCAGCCCGGCGGCGACGGTGAGCACGGTGGCGCCGATGCCGGCCTGCTTGGCGGTGCGCCGTCGTCGCACCCGGTGGCGCACCGATCCCAGCGCGTCGTCGAGGCCCGAGGCCGACGCGCCCAGGCCGGCGAGGGCGTCCAGCTCGCGGCGCAGCGCCTCGTCGGTGCGGGCGTCCGCCCAGTCGTCCCGCGCGCGGTTCGTGCTCATCGTCCGGCCCTCCGTCCCGTGGTCGTGGTGGTGGTGCGCCCGGTCCCGTCGTCGGCGACCCGCAGCACGTCGCGCAGCGTCGCCGTCGCGTCGGCGAGGTAGCGCTTGACGGTGCCCTGCGCGAGACCGAGCGCGTCGGCCACCTGCGGCACGGTGAGGTCCTCGAGGTAGCGCAGGACGACGCACGCCCGCTCGCGCGGGGCCAGGCGACCGAGCGCGGCGGCGACGTCCGCACGCGCCGTCGCGCCCGAGGCCGCGCCGCGGGTCCGGTCGGCGGTGGCCACGAGCGGCCGCGCCGCCGCCCAGCGCTTCGTGCGCCGGTGCTCGTCGAGGAAGAGCGTGAGGATCGCGCGCCGCACGTACGCCTCGCTCGTCCCGCCGCCGTCCAGCGGGTGCACGCCCGCGCCGCCCCGCGCCTCCCCGGAGGTGCCGCGGCGCAGCCGCGCGAACACCTTGACGAGCGCGTCCTGCACCAGGTCCTCCGCGAGCCTTTGGTCCCCGCACAGCACGTAGGCGTACCCCACCAGGGCGCGGCCCCGTGCCCGTGCGAGCTCGGCGAGCTCGTCCTCCCAGCGACTCATCGTCGACCCACCAGTCCCTCCCGTGCCGTCGTCACCCGCTTGGACGGCCGGCGGACGGGAAACGTTGGGGCCAGGATTCCACGGTGGTTCGTGACGGCCGTCACATGTGGGTAGACTCCCCGCATCCCGCCGTCAACGGCGACGGCGGGACCTTACCGACGGGCGGTCACCGCCGTCCCGCCGGGTCGAGGAAGCACGTCAAGGAGGACGGATGCTCACGTTCGGTTCCAGCAGCATCACGATCGTCGCGGTCATCGCCGTCATCGGGCTGGCCGCGCTCGTGTGTGCGGCCACCCTGCGGCGGCAGGTGCTCGCCGCCCCCGAGGGCACGCCCGGCATGCAGGAGATCGGGCGGGGCGTCCAGGAGGGGGCCTCCGCCTACCTCAACCGCCAGTTCCGCACGCTGGCCCTGTTCGCGGGTGCGGTCTTCCTGCTGCTCTTCGCGCTGCCCGGCGACGGCGGGGTCCGGGTCGGGCGGTCGATCGCGTTCCTCTTCGGTGCGGCGTTCTCCGCCGCCATCGGGTACCTGGGCATGTGGCTCGCCGTGCGCGCCAACGTGCGGGTGGCCGCAGCCTCGACCCGCCCCGACGGGCGTGCGGAGGGTGCACGGATCGCGTTCCGCACCGGCGGCGTCGTGGGCATGTCCGTGGTGGGGCTCGGGCTGCTGGGGGCGGCGCTCGTCGTGCTCGTGTACCGCACGGAGGCACCGGCCGTGCTGGAGGGCTTCGGCTTCGGCGCCGCGCTGCTGGCCATGTTCATGCGGGTCGGCGGCGGCATCTTCACCAAGGCGGCCGACGTCGGAGCCGACCTGGTCGGCAAGGTCGAGCAGGGCATCCCCGAGGACGACCCGCGCAACGCCGCCACCATCGCGGACAACGTGGGCGACAACGTGGGCGACTGCGCCGGCATGGCCGCCGACCTCTTCGAGTCGTACGCCGTCACCCTGGTCGCCGCCCTCATCCTCGGCAAGGCCGTGATGGGGGAGCAGGGCCTCGTCTTCCCGCTGATCGTCACCGCCGTCGGCGCGTTCGTCGCGCTGCTGGGCGTGCTCGTCACCCGCGTGCGGGGCAGCGAGAACGGCCTCAAGGCCATCAACCGTGGCTTCTACCTGTCCGCCGTCGTCGGGGCCCTGCTGGCCGCGGTCGCCGCGTTCGTCTACCTGCCGTCGTCGTTCGCCGACCTGTCCGGCACCGCCGAGCTCGGCGAGGTCACCGCCGACCCGCGCGTCGTCGCGTCGCTGGCCGTCATCATCGGCGTCGTGCTCGCCGGGATCATCCTGTGGATCACCGGCTACTTCACCGGCACGACGTCGAAGCCGACGCTGCACGTCGCGGCGACGTCGCGCACCGGCGCGGCCACCGTGGTGCTGTCCGGCATCGGGGTGGGCTTCGAGTCCGCCGTCTACACCGCGGGCGTCATCGCCGCCGCGATCTGCGGCGTCTTCCTGCTCGCCGGCGGCTCGCTCTGGCTGTCCCTGTTCCTCGTGGCGCTCGCGGGCTGCGGGCTGCTCACGACCGTCGGCGTCATCGTCGCGATGGACACCTTCGGGCCGGTGAGCGACAACGCGCAGGGCATCGCCGAGATGTCCGGCGACGTCGACGACGAGGCCGCGCAGATCCTCACGGACCTCGACGCGGTGGGCAACACGACCAAGGCGATCACCAAGGGCATCGCTATCGCGACGGCGGTGCTCGCCGCGACCGCGCTCTTCGGCTCGTACGCCGACGCCGTGTCGACGGCGCTGGGCGAGGTCGCGGAGCGGGGCGCAGGCCTGGTCCCGGCGATGCTCAGCTTCGAGATCGTGTCGCCCGTGACGCTCGTGGGCGTGATCCTCGGCGCCGCCACGGTGTTCCTCTTCTCCGGCCTCGCCATCGACGCCGTGACCCGCGCGGCGGGCGCGATCGTCTTCGAGGTGCGCCGCCAGTTCCGCGAGCACCCCGGGATCATGACCTACGAGGAGCGGCCCGAGTACGGCCGCGTCGTGGACATCTGCACCCGCGACTCGCTGCGCGAGCTCGCCACCCCCGGCCTGCTGGCGGCGTTCGCGCCCATCGCGGTCGGGTTCGGGCTCGGGGTCGGGCCGCTGGCCGGGTTCCTCGGCGGCGCGATCGGCGCCGGCGTCCTCATGGCCGTGTTCCTCGCGAACTCGGGCGGCGCGTGGGACAACGCGAAGAAGATCGTCGAGGACGGCGCCTACGGCGGCAAGGGCTCCGAGGCGCACGCCGCCACCGTCATCGGCGACACCGTTGGCGACCCGTTCAAGGACACCGCCGGCCCCGCGATCAACCCGCTCATCAAGGTGATGAACCTGGTGTCGGTGCTCATCGCGCCCGCCGTGGTGATGCTGAGCGTGCCGGCCGACGCGAACCAGGCAGTGCGCATCGTCATCGCCGTCGTCGCGGCGGGCATCGCCTTCGGCGCGGTCATCATGTCCCGCCTCCGCGCGGCGCGCGTGGACCGCGAGCAGGCGGACGAGACGGCGAGCGTCCCCGCGACGTAGCGGCCCGGTGGCCGAGCCTGTCGAGACCCGCGGCAGGGTCTCGACAGGCTCGACAGGCTCGACCGGCGGCCGGGGTCACTGGCCGGTGCGGCCGTCGATGCACTCGCGCAGCAGGTCGGCGTGCCCGGCGTGGCGGGCGTACTCCTCGACGAGGTGCTCGAGGATGTCGCGCACCGTCGAGCTGGTGCCGTCGAACGGCACGACCCGCCCCATGTCCGCGTCGGTCTGGGTGGCGAGCCACGCGTCGGCGGCCGCCGTCTCGCGCCGCCAGGAGGTCCACGCCTCCGCGACGATCTCAGGGTCCGCGACCGCGCCGTCGAAGTCCCAGTCCGGGCCGCCGTCGGCGACGTAGAGCTTCGGCAGGTCCATCGCGCCCTGCAGGACGCGGCGGGACCAGGAATGCTCCACCTTGGCCAGGTGGCGCACCAGCCCCAGCAGCGACAGGGTCGACGGCGGCACGGAGCGGCGGGCGAGCTGCTCGGCGTCGAGCCCTTCGCACTTCATCTCGATCGTGGCGCGGTAGGACCGCAGGTAGGACCAGTGGGTCTCCAGCTCGCCGACCGGGTCGGCCCACTGCTGGCGGGGGTCGTCCTCGGGGTCCACCCACAGGTCGGGGAACCGGCGTGCCTCGGGCGTCGTCGCGGGATCTGTCATGGCGACATCCGACTCCCCCCGACGACGCGCACGCAAGGGGATAGTCCCGGATGGTCCCCGGTCGGTCGTCGTTCCCCCGTGAACGTCGTGTTTCCGGCCGTGCCGAAGCTCCCGGGTCGCGACATGCTGGGCCGGGGACGGCGCTCGGCGCCGGCCCCTGGCGGGACGACGGAGTCCACGCCGCCGACGAGAAGAAGGAGACCCATGAAGCTCCCACGCACCGTCGCGGTGCTCGGCACCCTCACCCTCCTGGCGACGACGTTCGTGACCGCCGCGGCCGCCGACGACCGGCAGGACCGCCAAGGCCGCGGGCCCGAGCGGGACGCACCTGCCGCCGGCGCGGCGTCGTTCGCCGACCTGGCGCGCACGGCACAACGCTCCGGGCCCGGCCACGGCGGCGGGACGACCGGCGGCGCGATCGACATGCCCCGCGCCTACCCGTCCCAGCCCGACCTCACCGTGTACCCGCCGGCGGACGACGACGCGACCGACCTCAACGGCACGATCAGCTACGCCGAGATCGCCCCGCGGCTGACGGCCCTCATGGACTCGAGCGACCGGGTCTCGACCCAGGTGGTGGGTCGGTCCACGGCGGGCCGCGACCTGTACCTGGTGACCGTGACGGCGCCGGAGTCCCGCCGCGAGACCGCGCGGCAGACCGGGTGGCGGGAGGAGATCCGCACGTCCCCGGAGCGGGCCGCGGCCGACCGCCGCCTCGCCGAGGGCTACAAGACGCCGCTGTGGATCAGCGCCAACATCCACGGCAACGAGTGGGAGGGCACCGACGCCGCGATGCAGGTCATCGACGAGCTGGCGACGTCCGACGACCCGGCCACCGCGGCCCTGCTCGAGGACCACCGGCTGTACTTCTCGCTGACGCTCAACCCCGACGGGCGCACCCTGGGCACCCGGGCCACGAGCCTGAGCCTCGACGCGAACCGCGACATGATCACCGGGGCGACGCCGGAGTCGCGGTCGTTCGTCGCGACCGCGCAGGCGCTGCAGCCGCTCTACGCGGCCGACTTCCACGGCTACACCGACGTGCTGCAGGTGGAGCCGTGCGGGCCGCCGCACGGCGAGAACTACGAGTACGACCTGTTCATCCCCCATGGGTACGCCGTCGCGCGCCAGGTGGAGGACGACGTGGTCGCCGCGCAGATCCCCGGGAACACCTACTACGACCCGGCCACGGACGAGGCGGTCGACGAGAACACCGGCTTCATCAAGATCCCGTACCGCGACACCCCGTCCGGGTGGGACGACTACCCGCCGATCTTCACCGCGCAGTACGCCGCGTTCCACGGCGCCACGACCAGCACCGTCGAGCTGCCGAAGGGCCGCACCGGCCCGGCCACCACGCCCGAGGACGCCGTGATCAACACGGCGGTGGCGAAGCAGACGATGACCTCGATGATCGACTACGTGGCCGGCCACCACGACGCGATGCTGGACGACCAGATCGAGGCGTTCCGCCGGGGCGTCGCGGGGGAGCCGAAGGACGCGCTGACGGTCGACGACGTGGCGGCCGTGCCCGGGCCGGACGAGTGGAAGCAGCACTGGGACGTGGTCGACGACCAGGACCCGGTCGACCTGCCGCGCGCCTACGTGATCCCGGTCGGCGACGGGCAGCGGTCCGCCGCCGACGCCGAGGCGCTGGTGGACCAGCTCCTGTTCCACGGCATCGAGGTCGGCACGCTGACGCGCGCCACCCGCGTCGGTGGCGCCACCTACCCGCGCGGATCGTTCGTCGTCGACCTGCACCAGCCGCTGCGCGGCCTGGCGAACGCCCTGCTCGACCTCGGCACCGACATCTCGGCGAAGGTGCCGTCGATGTACGACATCTCGGCGTGGAGCCTGTCGTCCCTGTGGGGCGCGACGGTCGACAGCGTCGGGTCGACCACGGACCGGCCGGTCGGGAAGGTCGTGCCGCTGCGCGGCGAGCCGTCGGACACCCGCGTGCCGCGCGGGGCGCGGCACGTCGCGTTCGACGTCGCGGGCGTCGAGGACTACCGCGCCCTCAACGCGCTGCTCGAGGAGGACGTCCCGGTCTGGCTCCTGGACGACGGGCGCGCCGTCGTCGGGCGCGGGGACGGCCGGACCGTCCGGGAGGTCGCGCGCGAGCACGACGTCCCGTTCGAGGCCGCGACGCGGCAGGAGCTGCGCCGGCTCGACGAGGCGGCGGAGCTCGACGACCTCACGGTCGCTTACGCGGGCAGCCAGGACGACCTGCTGTCCCTGACCGAGCTCGGCTTCGACGACCTGGTCCGGGTGACCGCGGCCGGCATCGAGGCCGGCGCGGCGACCGGGACGACGGGCCTCGAGGACGCCGACGTGCTCTGGGTCGGGTCGTCGCTGACGCTGCCCGCCGGCAGCGCCGGCCGGGAGGCGGTGCAGGGCTGGGTGGACGACGGCGGCTCGGTCGTGGGTCGCACGGCGGCCGCGTTCGCCGTGGCCGAGACGTACGGGCTCGTGGAGGGCTCGGCCGTCACGGGCAACCGGTCGGGCAACGGGATCGTCGACGTCGACACCGCGCGCTCGTCGTTCCTGTCCGCGCACCCCCAGGACCAGGCGTTCGTCTATCCGGCGACCTGGTTCACCGACCTGGGCGAGGGCACCACGGCCGAGCAGTCCTACGACGCGGACCGGCCGTTCCTCGCCGGGCACTGGACGCCGTCCGGCGCGGGGTCGGACGGCCCCGACGCGGCGGCAGGGCACGCCGCGGTGGTCTCGGGCGAGGCGGAGTCGGGCGCGCGGGCCGTCGTGTTCGGCACGTCGGTGTTCTTCCGCACCCACCCGAAGGGCGGCCTGGGCCAGGCGGCGCAGGCCCTCTTCTGGGCCACCTCGGACGCCTGACCAGGCGTTCGACCTGCCCTGCCGCCCGGGCCGACGCCCGGGCGGCAGGGCCGTGCCGCAGGATCAGGACGCGCGCCCGCGGCGCAGCACGCCGGCCGTGACCCCCGCGCCGACCCCCACAGCCGCGGCGACCCCGAACGCCCACCAGAGCCGGGTGCGCAGCGGCACCAGCAGCGCGTCGACGGTGTCGTCGAGCACCTGGCGTCCCGCTGCGCCGACGTCGAGCCCGGCGAAGACCGCCTGCACGGCCTCCGGCAGCAGCACGAGGAGCACGAGCATCGCGACGGCGGTCAGCACCCCGGTCACCGCGACCGTGCGCAGGCGTCGTCCGGGCCGGGCGACGAGGGCGGCCAGGACGGCGAGCAGCACCGTCGCCGGCAGCGCCCACGGGGTCCACCGGTCCAGCACGGCGACGGCCGACTGGGCGGTGGCGAGGTCGTCGGACGCGTACAGGACGACGTCCGCGTCGGTCGACGCGAAGCCCTCGGGGACGGGCAGCCCGCGGTCGCGCAGCGCCTGCCCGACCGCCTCCAGGAACGGGTCGAGGGGGAGGGTCACCACGCCGTCGGCGGCGTCGACGACGTCGCTCTCGTCGCGCAGCACCGCCACCGTCGCGGCGTGCCCCTGCCGGCTGGCCTCCTCCCAGGCGGGCGGGAAGGCGTCCGAGCGCACGAAGACGTCGGCCACCTCGCCGATCACCGGGCGCAGCGCCCCGGCGAGCACCCCCGAGTCGATCTGGCCGACCACGGTGCCGGTCAGCGCCTCGGCCACCGCGTCCTGCGTGGTGATCTCGTCCGCCAGCGGCGCCGTCGCCGCGACGTACGCGTCCGTGTCCAGCAGGGTGCCCTCGACGTACCGCGCGGGCACGGTGACCACCGCCGCCAGCACCGCGAGCAGGACCAGGACGCCGCTGAGGAAGCTCCGCACACCCGCCATGGTCGGCACGCTACGCGGCCGCGCGGGGTCGGGGCGCGGGGTGGGGCGCGGGGCTAGAGCCCCGTGCGCCCGTCGATGCACTCGCGCAGCAGGTCCACGTGGCCCATGTGCCGGGCGTACTCCTCGAGCACGTGCAGCAGCACGTCGCGGGCCTCGACGGTACCGCCGTCGTAGGGCACCTCGCGGCTCAGGTCCTCGCCGGCGAAGCAGTCGTCCGCGGCCTCGACGGCGCGGTGCCAGGCGTCCCACGCCTCGTCGACGCAGGTCGCGTCCGGGAGGGCGCCGTCGAAGTCGACGTCGGGGTAGCCGGGCAGCTCGAACGGGCCGCGCTCGTCGAGGCCCTCCAGCACCCGCCGGAACCAGTGGTGCTCGACGTTCGCGAGGTGCCGGACGAGCCCGAGCAGCGAGAGCGTCGACGGCGGCACGGCACGGCGTGCGAGCTGCGAGGCGTCGAGGCCCTCGCACTTCATGACCAGCGTCATGCGGTAGCGGCAGAGGTATTCCCAGAGGGTCTCCTTCTCGCCGACCGGGTCGACGCCCGTCGCTCGCGGGTCATTCTCGGGATGCACCCACAGGCCGGGCGTGGTAGAGGTCACGCGCGTAATCTGGCCGAACGCCCGCCACGGGTCAAGCCGCATGCTCCCACCTGCGGCGACGTTCCGGCGTCGTGCGCTCTCCCGGTAGCCTTCGGCAGCATGAGGGCCAGCACGAGACGCGCCGGTGGCGCCTCGCGCGGCGTGGTCGGTCGCCTGAGGCGACCGGTGCCGGGGATCTGGCGTCGCCGCTCGTCGTTCGCGGCCGCCGGCGCCGTCGCGCTGCTCCTGGGCATGGGGGTCGGGGTGGCGTCCGGCTTCGTGGCGGACGCCGGCGCCCCCGCCGAGGCGGTCCTCGCGGCCGGCCCGCCCGACGAGTGCCCGGTGGTGCAGGCCGCGTGGTCGCGGTCGGCGTCCCTCCAGGTCGAGATGACGGCCGACGACCCGGCCACCCTGCGGCGCGGCTTCGTGGGTGCCCGCGACGCCCTCGCCGAGGTCCGGCCGCCCACGGAGGTGCGTGACGACTGGCTCACCGTGGCGACCTACGTCGGCGCGGTCGCCGACGAGATCGAGGCGGCCGGCGAGGGCGAGGTCGCGACGGCCGTCGCCGAGGCCCTGGCGGAGCTCGACACCCCGGCGATGACGGCGGCGTCGAACCGCGTCACCACCTTCCTCAAGGACGATTGCGGCGCGACCGACGCGCCTGACGAGACCCCGGACGACACGTCGGACGACACCCCGGACGACACCCCGGACGACGCGCCCGCCGACTGAGCGGAGATTTCCGCGCGCGCGGGCGGTGACGCACCATAGGGGGATGCGCCGCGCCCGCCTCCTGCCCCGCCACCTCCCGGTCGTCGTCGTGGGGATGCTCGTGACCGGGGCCGCGCTGGCCGGCTGCGGGCAGTCCGACGGCGGCGAGGAGCCGGTCGCGGAGCCCGCCCCGGCGGTCTCGATCCCCGGCGACCTCGCGATGGGCGTCGAGGGCGAGCCGAGCCGGTCGAAGGACGCGGCGTCGGACCCGGAGGCGTCGCCCGACCCGAGCGCGGACGCGACGGACGGCGAGGGCCTCGACCGCGAGACGTGCGCCGGGCTGCAGCAGGCCTGGTCCACGACCAACCGCGCGCTCGTCGACCTCAGCCCGGAGCACCCGCGCGCGCTGGTGCAGAGCTTCCGCACCGCGGACACGGCGATGGCAGACGCCGAGCCGCCGGAGGGCGTGGCGGAGCCCTGGGGCGCGATGGCGGACTACCTCGACAGCGCCGTCACGGCGTTCGAGGGCGTCGACGCGGACGACGCGAACGCCGTGAGCTCCGCGATGGCCGGCGCGATCACCGCGGACGACACGGCCGACGCCACGACGGCCGCCAAGGACATCACCACGTTCCTGTCGACCGAGTGCGCGGGCCGATGACGACGGACGGCCTCGCCCCGACGCCTGCCTCCACGACTGCCTCGGCGCCCGTGCCCGGCGCGGCGGGGCACGCCGGGTCCTTGGTCGACGCGCTGCGGTCGGACCTGACGGCGGCGGGCTACACCGTCGACGGCGTCGGCGAGGCGCTGGGCGAGGTCGCGTCCGCGGCGCTGC
This sequence comes from Isoptericola sp. NPDC056605, assembly GCF_042792795.1. Lineage (NCBI taxonomy): Bacteria > Bacillati > Actinomycetota > Actinomycetes > Micrococcales > Promicromonosporaceae > Isoptericola > Isoptericola sp. NPDC056605. The sequence goes on from NZ_JBHTVT010000013.1 coordinate 30,237, forward strand.
ACCGCGAGCAGACCGTGCCGGCCCGCCGCGCGCTCGCGGACGTCGGGCCCGCGCACGAGCCACGCGCCGTGCTCGCCCGGCTGTTCCTGCTGGCCGACGAGGTGCCGCGCGGGGCGCTTGACCGGGCGCTGCCCGGCCTCGGCACCGCCGGTGCCGCCCACCTGGGGCTGGTGGCCGCGGCGGGTGAGGGTGACGACGACGCTGTGCGCGCCGTCGTCGACCTGCGCCCGTACGCCGCCGTCGACGCGGGCGGGGAGGCGTCGTGGTGGCTGGCGAGCGACCTCGCCGAGCTGGCCACGGGCGGTCGGCTCGCGACGGACCACGTGCTGGGCGCCGGCGGCGCGTCCACGACGCTCGCCCAGGTCACGGCGCGCACGCCCGTGGGCCGCGTGCTCGACCTGGGCACGGGCTGCGGCATCCAGGCGCTGCACGCCGCGCGGCACGCCCGGCACGTCGTGGCGACCGACCTGTCCCGGCGCGCGCTGGGCTTCGCCCGGTTCAACCTCGCGCTCAACACCCCGGCGGCGGGGGTCGACGTCGCGCTGCGGCACGGGTCGATGCTGGACCCGGTGGCGGGGGAGAGCTTCGATCTGGTCGTCTCCAACCCGCCGTTCGTCATCACCCCGCACGCCGGCGCGGCGGGCGCCGCGGTGGCGGAGGCGCTGGGCGACTACGAGTACCGCGACGGCGGCCGCTCGGGCGACGACCTGGTGCGGGACCTGGTGCGTGACGTCGGCGGCGTGCTCGCGCCCGGCGGTGTCGCGCAGCTGCTGGGCAACTGGGAGCACCGGCGCGGCGAGCCGTGGGACGAGCGCGTGGGCGCGTGGCTCGACGCCGCCGGCCTGGACGGCTGGGTGATCCAGCGCGAGGTGCTCGACCCGGCGGAGTACGCCGAGACGTGGATCCGCGACGGCGGCACCACCCCGGAGCGCGAGCCGGGCGCCTGGGCCGCCGCGTACGGCGCGTGGCTGGACGACTTCGCGTCCCGCGACGTGGAAGCCGTCGGCTTCGGCATCGTCACCCTCCGCCGGCCCACGGGCGGCGCGCGGCCGACGCTGCGCCGCCTCGAGGAGCACACCGGCTCCGTGCACCAGCCGCTCGGCGCGCACGTCGCGGCGTCGCTCGCGGCGCACGACTGGCTCGAGGCGCGCGACGACGCGGCGCTCGCCGGCGCCCACCTCGTGGTCGCGGACGACGTCACCGAGGAGCGGTTCCACACGCCCGGGCAGGCCGACCCGAACGTCGTCGTGATCCGGCAGGGCGACGGGCTGGGTCGCGGGGTGCACGCCTCCACCGGCCTCGCGGCGTTCGTCGGGGTGTGCGACGGCGAGCTCGCCGTCGGGCAGATCGTCGGGGCGCTGGGCGCGCTGCTCGACGTCCCCGCCGACGACCTGCGGGCCGAGCTGTTCCCCGCCGTCCGCGGCCTGGTGCGCGACGGCTTCCTCCGCCCCGCCGACTGACGGCGCCGCCCGGGGGCCTGCCGGGCGTGGGCCGTGCCACATGGGGAGAACTCCCCGTCGCGCCGGGGCGCAGGAGCGGCGCCCGTCGGTCACGATGGTCCCCATGCGCAACCGACTGACGATGACCCGTGCCACCGCCGTGGCCGCCGCCGCCCTGCTCTCCCTCGGCCTCGCCGCCTGCAGCGGCTCCGGCGACTCGGGGTCCGGCTCCGGCGAGGGCACGCCCGCCGCCGAGGAGCAGGCGCCCGAGGAGAGCCCGGCCGAGGAGGAGGCCCCGGCCGACGAGGCGGCCGGCGGCGACGTGTGCGGCGCCGTCCAGGCCCTCACCGAGGCGTCCTCCGCGATGGGCGACGTCGACCCGTCCGACCTGCAGCCCACGGTCGACAAGCTCGAGGACCTCACCACCACGCTCGAGAGCGTCGGCGAGCCGCCCGCGGAGATCGCCGACGACTGGGAGGCGCTGACCACGTCGTTCCGCACCGCGACGGACGGCCTGAGCGCCGCGGCCGAGGACCCCACCGACGCCGAGGCGATGACGAAGCTGCAGGACGCCATGTCCGCCATGACCGGCTCGGAGTTCCAGGAGGCCGCGCAGGCCGTCGGCACGTACGCCGGGACGAACTGCTGACACGCGAGGAATCGTCGGTGCTGGATCGATCCTCGAACCGGCCGTCTGAGGATCGATCCAGCACGCTCGATGCGTGGCGGGGGCGTCAGCCGATGACGACGGCCGCCTCCGGGCGCCGGTACAGGCGCTGCCGGTCGCGCATCGCGAGGCCGGTGCCGAGCGTGATGGGCCCGAGCCGGCCGAGGAACATCAGGGCCACGAGCACGAGCTGGTGCCAGGGCTGCATGTCCGCGGTGATGCCGGTGGACAGGCCGGTGGTGCTGAACGCGGAGACCACCTCGTACAGCACCTGGTCCAGGGTGAACAGGCTGGTGGACAGCGTGATCGCGAGGGTGGGCAGCACCACGGCGGCGACGCCGACGAGCGCGACGGTGAGCGCCTGCCGCTGGGTGCTCGGTGTCAGGCGCCGGTCCCAGAGCGTGGCGTCGGGGTCGCCCCGCAGCTCCGACCAGATCGCGACGGCGAGGACGGCGAACGTCGTCACCTTGATGCCGCCGGCGGTGCCGCCCGACCCGGCGCCGATGAACATCAGCATGTCGGTGAAGAACCACGTGCCGTTGTTGGCCTGCGACAGGTCCACGGAGTTGAAGCCCGCGGTGCGGGGCATCACCGCCTGCGTGAACGCGGCCAGCACCTTCGCGGGCGGGTCGAGGGGGCCGAACGTGCCCGGGTTGCGCCACTCGGCCGCGAGGAAGAACACCGTGCCCACCACGAGCAGCACCACCGTCATCAGCACGGTGAGCCGCGTGTGCACGCTCCAGCGCGACAGGCGCTGCAGATCGGTCGGCCCGTCCTCGGTCCTGCGGGTGCGGTGCAGGCGCCACAGCTCCAGCAGCACCGGGAAGCCGAGGCCGCCGATGATGATCGCCGCGCAGATCGGCAGGCACACCCACGGGTCGGCGACGAACGGCACGAGGTTCTGGCTGTAGATCGAGAAGCCCGCGTTGTTGAACGCGGACACCGCGTGGAACACGCCGGACCAGACGGCGTGGCCGAGCGGTTCGTCGTAGGCGGCGGCGAACCGCGCCGTGAGCAGCACGGCCACCACCAGCTCGGTGACGACGGTGAACCGCAGCACGCCGAGCAGCACGCGCCGGACGTCGCCCATCCCGACCGAGCGGGTCGACTCGGTCGCCACCAGGCGGGTGCTGAGCCCCAGGCGGCGGGTCAGCAGCAGGCCGAGCAGCGACGCGAGGGTCATGACGCCGAAGCCGCCCACCTGGATGAGCAGCAGGATCACGACCTGCCCGAACGGCGTCCAGAACGTCTCGGTGTCCACGACGGCGAGGCCGGTCACGCAGGCCGCGGACGTCGCGGTGAACAGGGCCTCGACGAAGCTCGCGTTCCTCCCGGTGGCGCTGACCGGCAGGCTCAGCAGCGCCGTGCCGGCGCCGATCGTCGCGAGGAAGGCGAGGGTGACCACCTGCGCCGGACGACGGCGCAGGCTCGCGGGCGAGGCGGGGGACGTCGCGGGCACCCGGTGCGGGCGCAGCCACGGGATCGGGTGCACGAAGGATCAGTGTGCACCCGGCGGCGGGCTGGACGCGCCCTGGCCGCGGGCTGGTCACCCCCGTAGCGTGTGGTGCGCCGGGCAACCGTCCGGTACCTGACGGAAGGGATTCTCCGATGAGACGCACGACCTTCAGGACGATGGCCGCCACGGCTGCCGGGCTCACGCTCGCGGCGACCGCGGCGACGGCCCAGGCCGCCGGTCCGGACCCCGACGACGACGTCGCGGGCGCGGACCGATATCCGGCCGGGCTCCTGCGGGCCATGACGGACGACCTCGGCGTGTCGAAGGAGCGCGCCGTCGAACGGCTGGACTTCCAGGACGACGCCGCGGCCGCGCAGGAGCGGCTGCGGGAGAAGCTCGGTGACGACTTCGCCGGCGCGTGGCTCGACCCCGAGCTCGACCGGCTGTTCGTCGCCACGGCGGGCGACGCGGGCGGTGCCGTCGAGGCCGCCGTGCGCGCCGCGGGCGGTCGGGCGGTGGACGCCCGGTACTCGCTGGACCAGCTCGAGGGCTGGGCCGCGGACCTGGGCGACGATGCCGCCGCGGCCGTCGGCGTGACCGGCTGGCACGTGGACGTGCAGGACAACACCCTCGTGGTCGAGACGCTGGCAGGGGCGGACGCCCGGGCGGACGTCGACGACGCGCTGGCCGCGGCGGGCGTGCCGAGCGGCGCCGCCACGGTGCGCACGACCGCCGAGCGGCCACGGGTGCTCGACGACGTCGTCGGGGGCAACGCGTACTACATCAACGGGGCGTCGCGCTGCTCGGTGGGCTTCGCCGTCACGGACGGCTTCGTCACCGCGGGGCACTGCGGCTCCGCGGGCGACCCGACGTCGCAGCCCACGGGCACGTTCGCCGGGTCGAGCTTCCCCGGCGACGACTACGGGTACGTCCAGGTGGGGCTCGGCAGCACGCCGGTCGGTGCCGTGAACGACTGGGCGGGCGGCCAGGTCGCCGTCGCGGGCGCCGAGCCGGCGCCGGTGGGGGCCCAGGTGTGCCGCTCCGGCTCGACGTCGGGCTGGCACTGCGGCACCGTCGAGGCGCTCGACGTCTCGGTCTCCTACGCCGAGGGCACGGTCGACGGGCTCATCCGCACCGACGTGTGCGCGGAGCCGGGCGACTCCGGCGGCTCGCTGCTGGCGGGCGACCAGGCGCAGGGCGTCACGTCCGGCGGTTCCGGGAACTGCACGTCCGGCGGCACGACGTTCTTCCAGCCGGTGGGCGAGATCCTCGACGCCTACGACCTCACCCTGGTGACCGGCTGACCGCCGGGAGGTAGTCCAGAGATCCGCGATGTAGCTCGGAAGACCGCGAGGTAGTTCACAGGTCGGCCCGGTGGCGCTCCACCGTGGCCCGACGAGCTACCTCGGCGGTTCTTCGAGCTACCTCGCGGTCTTCCGAGCTACCTCGCGGATCTCTGGACTACCTCGCGGGGACGACGCGCGGGGCGTCCGGCCCGGCGAGGACGGCGGCGAGGATCGCCTCGATCGCGAACGCGGTCTCCTCCGCGAGGTCGACGGCGTCCGGGTCCAGGAGCCACTGCACCTGGAGGCCGTCCATGACGCCGATGACGGCGCTGGCGGCGCTGCGGGCGCGTGCCTCCTCGAGCGCCACGCCGCGCTCCTGCGCCACCTGCCGCAGCGCCGTGGTGATCTCGCCGCGCAGCACCGTGAAGCGCTCGGTGACCCAGGCGGCCGCCGGGTGGCCGTCGGTGACGGACTCGCCCGTGAGCACCGAGTAGGCCTGCACGATGCCGCGCCGGTCGGCGTTGATCCGCGCGGTCGTCATGAGGTGGCGGAACAGGTCGAGTCCGCCGGGGATGTGCTGCCCCTCGAGGTGCTCGACGTCGACCCGGTCGCGGTACTCCAGCACGGCCCACAGCAGCTTGTCCTTGCTGCCGAAGTGGTGCAGCACGCCCGCGTGCGTGATGCCCACCTGCTCGGCGACGTCGACCAGCGACCCCGCGTGATAGCCCTTCGAGCCGAACACGCGCGTCGCCGCGCCGAGGATCTCCTCGCGCCGCTCGGCCTTCGAGGGGCGGGTCCGTCGCGGGGTGCTGCCGTCTGCCATGGCGTCACCATACTGTGACCTTCGTCTACTTACTTACCTGTCAGTAACTGTGCTTCACTGGGCGCCAGTCGACGCCGACCAGGACGAGGGAGTACCGCCGCGTGTCATCGCAGACCGCTGTCACCAGCACCGACACCAGCACCGACGCCAGCACCGACGCCAGCACCGAGATCGAGATCGACGCGCTCGTGGACCTCCTCGGGGTCGACGAGAAGGCCGCCCTCGTGGTCGGCGCGTCCATGTGGGCGACCCGCGCCGTCGAGCGGATCGGGCTCGAGCCCGTCGTCATGTCGGACGGCCCGGTGGGGGTGCGCGACCCGCAGGGCCACGGCACCTCCGCGATGCTGCCCGCGCCGTCGGCGCTCGCCGCCACGTGGGACGTCGAGCTGGCCCGGCGCACGGGACGGCTCTTCGCGGCGGAGGCCCGCCGGCACGGGGTGGACGTGGTCCTGGCGCCGCAGGTCAACCTCCAGCGCACGCCCGTCGGCGGGCGGCACTTCGAGTGCTACTCGGAGGACCCGCACCTCACGGCCGAGGTCGCCGTCGCCCTCGTCACGGCGGCGCAGGAGCGCGGGGTCGGGATGTGCGTGAAGCACTACGTGGCCAACGACTCCGAGACGGACCGCACGCGCTACCTCGCCCGCGTCGACGAGCGGACGCTGCGGGAGGTGTACCTCGCGCCGTTCGACCGCCTCGTCGCCGCCGGTGCGTGGAGCGTCATGGGCGCGTACAGCGGGGTCGACGACGGCACCGTCGCCGCGCCCGCCCTCGAGCACCGCCCGCTGCTCACCGGCGTCCTCAAGGAGGAGTGGGGCTTCGACGGCCTCGTCGTGAGCGACTGGGTCGCCACGCAGTCCGTCGCGCCCGCCGTGCGCGGGGGCCTCGACCTGCAGATGCCCGGGCCCGACGGGCCGTGGGGCGACGGCCTGCTCGCCGCCGTCCGGTCCGGGGAGGTGGCCGTCGCCGACCTCGACGACAAGGTGCGCCGCCTGCTGCGGCTCGCGCACCGCGTCGGGCGGCTCGCGCTGCCGGGCGGACCTGTCGTCGACGGCGGGCCCGTCCCGGCCGAGGACCCGGTGCCGCTGCTGCGCGAGCTCGTCGGACGCTCCGTCGTCGTGCTCAAGAACGACGGCCTGGTCCCGGTCGCGGACGGGCCCGACGGCGCGCCCCTGCGCGTGGCGCTGCTCGGGGCGCACGCCGTGGAGCCGTTCTTCCAGGGCGGTGGCTCGTCGTTCGTCGTGCCGGACCGCCTCACGTACCCCGCCGAGGCGCTGCGCGCCGCGCTCCCGGCGGGCTCGGTCGTCGATCTCGTCGCCGGCTCGCGCGTGCTGCGCAACCCGCCGGCGCTCGACCCGGCCCGCTGCACCGACCCCGTCACCGGCGCGCCGGGCGTGCGCCTGGAGTGGCTCGCCGCCGACGGCACCGTCCGCCGCGTCGAGACCCGCGGCGCCTGGGACGGCTGGTGCGCCGACGTCGGCCCCGACGACGCGACCCTGCGCCTCAGCGCACGGGTCCGCACCGACGAGCCGGGCACCCACGAGCTCGGGGTGGGCACGGTGGGGGCGCACCAGGTCACGGTGGACGGCAGGACGGCCTCCGCCGGCGACGTCGTCGTGGACGAGGACGTCATCCTCGCCTCGGGCCACAACCACCCGATCGCCTCGACCCTCGCCGTCGAGGGCGGCGCCGACGGCACCCTGCTGGAGGCGGAGCTGCAGGTGGTGCACCCCGTCGGCTACGACCGGTTCGTGCGCGGCGCGCTGGTGCACCGGCTGCCCGGGCCGACGGCCGAGGACGAGCTCGAGGCGGCGGCCGCCGCGGCCAGGGAGGCCGACGTCGCCGTCGTCGTCGTGGGCACCACGCACGAGGTCGAGTCCGAGGGCTACGACCGCGCCGACCTGGCGCTGCCCGGCACGCAGGACGAGCTGGTGCGGCGCGTGCTCGCCGCCAACCCGCGCACCGTGGTGGTCGTCAACGCCGGCGCGCCGGTGCTGCTGCCCTGGTACGACGAGGCGCCGGCCGTGCTGTGGGGCTGGCTGCCCGGCCAGGAGGCCGGGACCGGCCTCGCGGACGTGCTCACCGGAGTCACCGAGCCGTCCGGCCGCCTGCCGTGGACCCTGCCCGCCCGGGCCGCGGACGTGCCCGTGCCGCACGCGATCCCCGCCGGCGGCGTCGTCGACTACGCCGAGCGGCTCGACGTCGGCTACCGCGCCTGGGAGCGCCGCCTCGACGCCGGGCCGGGGGCGGGAGGCCCCGAGCCCGCCGCCCCGTTCGGGCACGGGCTCGGCTGGACGACGTGGGAGTACGAGGCCGCCGACGCCGTGCCCGCCGACGCCGTGCCTGCCGACGCCCGGGAGGACGTCGTCGTGCGCGTCGCCGTGCGCAACACCGGCACGCGCCCGGGGCGCGAGGTCGTGCAGGTCTACGTGACCCCGCCCGCCGGCACGGTCGCCACCGATCCCGAGCGCCCCGTGCGCTGGCTCGGCGGCTTCGCCGTCGTCGACGCCGCGCCGGGAGAGCGCGCCACCGCCGAGGTGCGCGTCCCCCGGCGCGCCCTCCAGACGTGGGACGCCGCCGCCGGCGGCTGGACCACCCCGCCCGGCACCTACCGGCTCACCGCGAGCCGCTCGGTGCGCGACCCCCGGCTCGACGTCGACCTCGTCGTCGCGCCCGGCATCCAGCCCTGACCATCCAGCCCTGACCATCCAGCCCTGACCATCCAGCACCGATCACCTACCCATCGCCCCGCCATCGGCGGCGGGGCTCGTGCAAGGAGGCACACCGTGAGAATCCGCAAGCTCAGCACGGCGGTCGCGAGCGCCGCGGTCGTGGCCCTGCTGGCCGCGGCCTGTGGCGGCGGCGCCGGCGGGAACAGCCCGTCCGCCTCTTCCGGCGGCGTCGGCACGGAGACCCTGACCGTCGGCATGCCCAACGGCGTGCAGACCCAGAACCAGTCGCCGTTCGCGACCGGCTCGTCCGCGCTCTCCCTCGGCTACGCGTTCGTCATCTACGAGCCGCTCATGATGCGCAACCAGGCCAAGCCGTCCGAGGACCCGGAGCCCTGGCTCGCCGAGAAGATCGAGTGGAACGAGGACTACACGCAGGCCGTCATCACGCCGCGGTCGGGCGTGACCTGGTCGGACGGTGAGGACTTCACCGCGGACGACGTCGCGTTCTCGATCCAGCTCCGTATCGACCACGAGGGCCTCAACGCGGCCGCGCTGCCGTACGACAAGGTCGAGACCGACGGCACCACCGTGACCGTGTCGTTCACGGCCCCGCAGTACGTCAACCAGTCCAAGCTGTACGACCTGCTCATGGTGCCGGAGCACCTGTGGAAGGACGTCGACGACCCGACGACGTTCACGAACGAGGAGCCCGTCGGCACCGGCCCCTACACGCTCGAGTCGTGGACGCCGCAGGCGGCCACCGTGAAGGCGCGCGACGACTACTGGGGCGGTCAGCCCAAGGTCCCGGAGATCCGGTACTCGTCGTACAACGACAACAACGCCCTGACCACGGCCCTCACCACGGGCGAGGCGCAGTGGGGCTGGACGTTCATCGCCGACTACGAGAACGTCTACATCGCGCAGGACCCGGAGCACTACCACCAGTACGCCGCCGCCGGCCTCGGCATCGACGCGCTGTTCCTCAACAACGAGAAGAAGCCGTTCGACGACGTCGCCTTCCGGCAGGCGCTCAACATGGTCGTCGACCGGCAGGAGCTGGTGGACGTCGCCACCTCCGGCGTCAACCCGCCGCTGACGAACGCGACCGGCCTGCCGCTGCCCGCGGGAGAGCCGTTCCTCTCCGACGCCTACGCGGACACCGACCTCGCCGTCGACGTCGAGGGGGCCAAGGCGCTGCTCACCGACGCCGGCTACACCTGGGAGGGCGAGAAGCTCGTCGACCCGGACGGCGAGAAGGTGACCTTCGAGCTCACCAACCCGGCGGGCTGGAACGACTACCTCACCGCGCTCGACCTCATCAAGAACGCGGCCGCGACGCTGGGCGCCGACGCCACGGTCAACCCCGTCAACCAGGACGGCTGGTTCGCCGACGTCATCCCGCCGGGCGACTTCCAGGCCACGCTGCACTGGACCGACGGCGGCGCGACGCCGTGGGACATGTACGCCGACCAGTTCGACGGCGCGCAGTACAAGAAGCTCGGCGAGCCGGCCACGTGGAACTTCGGCCGGTTCCAGGACGACGCCGCGACGAAGGCGTTCGCCGACTACGCGGCGGCGACCGACGACGCCACGCGCCAGGCCGCGATGGACACGATCCAGCAGGTCTACGTGGAGCAGGTGCCCGCCATCCCGATCTGGTCGCGCCCCGCCACCGCGCAGTACTCGTCGCTGAACTACGTCGGCTGGCCGTCCGAGGACGACCCGTACAACCAGCCGCAGCCCACGGGGGTCCAGGCCGCCCAGATCGTCATGCACCTGGAGCCCGCGTCCTGATGTCCCTCCACACCACCACCCCCGGGGCGCCTGCCGGCGCCCCGGGGGGCACCCCCAGCACCGACCCCGGCGCGCCCGTGCTCGAGGCCGTCGGGCTCACGAAGCACTACCTGGTCAAGGGCGGCGGCCGAGGCTCCGGGCGCGGCGCCGTCGTGCACGCCGTCGACGGCGTGGACCTCGCGCTGCACGCCGGCCGCGTCGTGGCCCTCGTCGGCGAGTCCGGCTCCGGGAAGTCCACCGTGGCGCGTCTGCTCTCCCAGCTCCAGCCCGCCACCGCGGGCCGGCTGCTGCTCGGCGGCACCGACGCGCGGGCGCGCGGACGCCGCGCGTTCCGCCGCTACGTGAACCGCGTCCAGATGATCTTCCAGGACCCGTTCTCCTCGCTGAACCCGGTGCACCCCGTGCGGTACACGCTCACGCGGGCGCTGCGCATCCACCGCGGCCGTCTGCGCGGGGACGAGCTGGAGCGGGCCCTCGCCGAGCTGCTCGAGCGCGTGCACCTCACGCCCGCCGAGCGGTACGTCGACAAGTTCCCGCACGAGCTGTCCGGCGGGCAGCGCCAGCGCATCGCCATCGCGCGGGCGCTCGCGGCCGACCCGGAGGTGCTGCTGGCCGACGAGCCCATCTCGATGCTCGACGTGTCCATCCGGCTCGGCATCCTCAACCTGCTCGCCGACCTGCGCGACCGGCTGCACCTGGCGATCCTCTACATCACGCACGACATCGCCTCGGCGCGGTACTTCGCGGACACCACCCTGGTCATGTACGCGGGGCGGGTCGTGGAGTCGGGGGACAGCGAGTCGGTCACCCAGGACCCGAAGCACCCGTACACGCGGCTGCTCCTGGCGTCGGCCCCCGACCCGGAGAACCTCGCCGAGCGGCCGGCGGGCGCCCCTCGCGGCGAGCCGCCCAGCCTGGTGCGGCCACCCTCGGGCTGCCGCTTCCACCCGCGCTGCCCGTTCGCCACCGACCTGTGCGCGGCCGAGGCGCCGCCCCTGCTCGACGTCGGCCGTGGGCCGGCGGGCGAGCCCCGGCAGGCCGCCTGCTGGGGGTACGCCGACCGCGCCGACGCCCCGGTGCTGACGCCGACGGGAGGGGACGCATGAGGTTCGTGCTGCGCCGCGCGCTGTTCTACCTGTTCACCGCCTGGGCCGCCATCACCATCAACTTCTTCGTGCCGCGCCTGCTGCCGGGCGACCCGGTCACCGCCCTCATGGGGCGCATGCAGGGCCGGATCGACTCGAACGCCGAGCAGTCGCTGCGTGTGCTGTTCGGGCTCGACCAGGACATGTCGTTGTGGGACCAGTACGTGCACTACTGGCAGATGCTGCTGCACGGCGACCTCGGGCTGAGCTTCACCCACTTCCCGACACCCGTGTCCGACATCGTCACGCAGGCGCTGCCCTGGACGGTCGGCCTGGTCGGCATCGCCACGATCATCGCCTTCCTGCTCGGCACGGCCGTCGGCACCGGCATCGGCTGGCGACGCGGCACCTGGGCGGACTCGCTGCTGCCGATCACGACCTTCTTCTCGGCGGTGCCGTACTTCTGGCTGGGCCTCATCGCCATCGCGGTGTTCGCCGTCAACCTCGGCTGGTTCCCGTCCAACGGCAGCTACGACCGCGGCATGGTGCCGTCGCTGAGCTGGGAGTTCGTCGGCTCGGTGATCTACTACGGCACCCTGCCCGCGCTGACGATCGTCGTGTCGTCGATCTCGGGCTGGATCCTCGGGATGCGCAACATGATGGTCACCGTCTCCAGCGAGGACTACGTCACCGTGGCGCACGCCAAGGGCCTGCCCGCCCGGGCGGTCGTCGTGGGGTACGCGGCGCGCAACGCGATCCTGCCGCAGGTCTCCAGCTTCGCCCTGGCACTCGGCTTCGTCGTCGGCGGCACGCTCGTCATGGAGATGGTCTTCAGCTACCAGGGCATCGGCTACACGCTCTACCAGGCGGTCTCCACCCACGACTACCCGCTGATGCAGGGCTGCTTCCTCGTCATCACGCTGTCCGTGCTGGTCGCCAACCTCGTGGCGGACCTGGCCTACGCGGCGCTCGACCCCCGCACCCGGCAGGAGGGCTGACATGGCCACATCGACCACCGCGATCGAGGTCGCGGCACCCACGGGGCCGAACGACGTCGGGCAGGGCGTCGCGCGCCCGGGCCGGCGCCCCCGGCTGCTGTTCCTGCGCAACTCCAAGGCGCTCGTCGGCATCGCGATCCTCGTGTTCTTCGGGATCCTCGCCGTCGTCGGCCCGTGGATCGCGCCGTACGACCCGAACCAGGTGAGCACCGCCCTGCTGCAGCCGCCGTCCGGCGCGCACTGGCTCGGCACCGACCACACCGGGCGGGACATCCTGTCGCAGATCATCGTCGGGACCCGGGGCGTGCTGGTCGTGGGCCTGGTCGCCGGGCTCGGTGCCACCGTGCTCGGCGTGCTCGTCGGCGTCACGGCCGGGTTCGTCGGCGGGCTGGGCGACGAGGGGCTCTCGGCACTGTCGAACGTGTTCCTCGTCATCCCGCAGCTGCCGCTCATCATCATCATCGCGGCGCAGCTGCCCAGCGCGGGCGGCATCACCGTGGCGCTCGTCATCGGCGTGACCGGGTGGGCGTGGGGCGCGCGCGTGCTGCGCGCCCAGACGCTGTCCCTGCGGAAGCGGGACTTCGTCGAGGCGGCGCGGGCCACGGGCGAGCGCACGTGGCGCATCGTGCTGGCGGAGGTGCTGCCCAACCTCACGGCGATCATCGCCGCGGGCTTCGTCGGCACCGTGACGTTCGCCGTCCTCAGCCAGGTGACGCTCGCGTTCATCGGCATCACCCCGGTGAGCGAGTGGAACTGGGGCACCATCCTGTTCTGGGCCCAGAACAACCTGGCGCTGCAGCGCGGCGCGTGGTGGTGGTTCGTGCCCGCCGGCCTGTGCATCGCGCTGCTGGGCATGGCGCTCACCCTGATCAACTTCGGCATCGACGAGCTGGTCAACCCGCGCCTGCGCAGCACCGGCATGCACGCCCGCACCCTGCGCCGCCGTGGCATCCGCCCGCGCGTCGGCTTCACCCCGGTGGTGAGGCCGGCGCGCCCCACCGAGCCCACCCAGGAGGACAGATGAGCGAGCCCGTGCTGGAGATCCGCGACCTGCACGTGGACTACGGCTTCGGCGACGACCCGACGCACGTGCTGCGGGGCGTGGACCTGACCCTGCACCGCGGCGAGGTGCTCGGCCTGGCGGGGGAGTCCGGCTGCGGCAAGTCGACGCTCGCGTACGCCGCGACCCGGCTGCTGCCGCCGCCCGGCCTCATCACCGGCGGGGAGGTGTGGCTCACCGACCGCGAGGGCCGGCGCAGCGACGTCCTCGGCCTGACCGACGCGCAGCTGCGCGCCGCCCGCTGGCGCGACGTCGCCATCGTGTTCCAAGGCGCGATGAGCTCCCTCAACCCGGTCTTCCGGATCGGTCGGCAGCTCACCGACGGCATCCGGGCGCACCGGCCCGGGCTGTCGCCCCAGGACCTCGAGGCGCGGGCGGCGGAGCTGCTCGAGATGGTCGGCATCTCCGCGGACCGCCTCCGCGCGTACCCGCACCAGCTCTCGGGCGGCATGCGGCAGCGCGTGATGATCGCGATGGCGCTCGCCCTGGAGCCGCAGGTGCTGCTCATGGACGAGCCGACGACGGCGCTCGACGTCGTCATGCAGCGCCAGATCCTCGAGCAGATCATGGAGCTGCGCGACCGGCTGGGGTTCTCCGTCGTCCTGATCACCCACGACGTGTCCCTGCTGGTGGAGGTCGCCGACCGCATCGCCATCATGTACGCGGGCGAGATCGTGGAGGAGGCCACCGCGCAGGAGGTCTACCGCAGGCCGCGGCACCCGTACTCCGCCGGCCTGCTCGGCTCGTTCCCCCCGCTGCGCGGGCCGCGGCGCGAGCTGTCCGGCATCCCCGGCGCCCCGCCCGACCTCCAGCGGCTCGGCGCGGGCTGCCCGTTCGCGCCGCGCTGCCCGCACGCGATGGACGTCTGTCGCGACGTGCGCCCCGTGCTGGGGCCGCCGCGCACGGGCGAGGAGCGGCGCGTCGCGTGCCACCTGCACGACGCCGACCTGGTGGGCGCGGGCTCGAGCGGCCTGCCGCCGGAGCTCGCCCGCTGACCGGTCGACGACACCCCCGGGAGGTATGAAGTTTCACGGTCGGGCAAGGGGCGCCCTCGGAGGTCTGGATCGGCGTCTGACCTGCCGCTATGTTGCACGCGGGCTCGACTGGAGGCGGTGTGCGCGTGGGCGCAGGAGTACGGCGGTGGATGGCGTCGGTGGGTGCGGCGGTCGCGCTCGCCCTGGTCGCGACGGGGCTCGTCGTCCCGCCCGCGACGGCGGACGACGCCGGCGGCGACGCCACCGTCGTCGTCCCGACGGAGGAGCGCTGGTGGGTGGGGCAGGAGGTCACCCTCGAGGTGACCGTCACCCAGGACGGCGCGCCGGGCATCGGCCAGATCACCTGGATGGCCGACGGCTACAGCTCGTCCCAGTGGCGGGCCTCCCTGACGGACGGTCGGGCCACGATCGTGGTCCCGACCGTCGACGACGCCGCCGGCCTGCACCGCGTCGTGGTGCGCCACGTCGACACGTCCGCGGCCGTCGACCCGGCCACCGGTCAGTACCCCGTCCGGTCGTGGGGCGCGGCCGATATCGAGCTCGCCGACCCCACGATCCCGCTGCTGAACGCGACGTCGTGGCACTACGGCGACGCGCACGAGCTCCGCTTCGACCTCACCGGTACGGACGAGCCGAGGGAGGGCGAGGTGACCGTCGACCTCGGCGGCGGGGTGGAGCGGTCTGCGCCGCTGGTGGACGGTGTCGCCGCGTTCGCCCTCGACGGCACGGAGGTGGCCCGCTGGCGGACCCTCCGGTTCGTGCACAGGACCCTCGCGGGGGAACCCGTGTCGAGCTGGGGGGCCTGGGTGCAGGCCACGAGCAAGCCGGTCACGGTGAAGGCCACGGTGCCGTCCTCGGTCCGCTACGGCTCGGACGTCGTCGTGCCGGTGCGCGTCACGTCCACGCTCGGGACGCCCGTGGGGCGCGTGTCCGTCACGCGCAGCAGCGACGGGAAGTCGCTGGCCTCCGCCGCCGTGGTGGGCGGGAAGGCGACGCTGCGGTTCCCGGCGAGCAGGCTCGCGTTCGGCGACTCGTACCTGGCAATCGAGTTCGACGGCGCCCCGGAGTACGAGGAGCACGTCGACCGGTGGCACACGCTCGTCGTCCGCCCCCGGGCGACGTCCGTCGCCGTGTCGACCGGGAGGACGTGGACCTACGGCAAGGGGCGCCGGATCGCCGTGACCGTCTCGTCGCCCGGAGCCACGCCGACGGGCCGGGTCGAGCTGTGGTCGTACGGCAAGAAGCTGCGCACCGGCACGCTCGCGAAGGGGAAGGCGTCGCTGTACGTCCCCGCCACCGGCGTGAAGGCGCAGGGCGGTGAACCGCAGTACATGGTGGTCAAGTACGTCGGGCCGTCCACCTTCGAGCGGTCGCAGCGGGCCTGGAGCCAGAAGGTCGCCGAGGCGCGGCCGAAGGTCACGTTCCGCATGGATCGCACGTCGTTCCCCGCCGACTGGTCGGACCGTCGCTCGGTCCGCGCGACCGTCACGGTCGCGACGGCGGGGCTCCCCGAGCGCGGCCGCCTGTGCCTCTGGACGCGCGACCCGCAGTCGTCCCAGTCCCGCTGGGCCGGCTGCTGGACCAACTGGTCGTGGAAGGTCGACGACGGGCGGCGGACCCTCCGTGTGCCCGGGGTGCTGCTGTCGGGCTCGCCCGGGAAGTCCTTCATCAAGGTCCAGTACACCCCCAAGGACCAGAGCGTCCGCCAGGTCTTCTCCAACACCGTCACGCTGAGGCACACCCGCCCTTAGCGCGCGGAGAGGTCCCCACGCCGCGCATACGTTTCCGACACACCGGAATGGGTAGCGTGGCCCCGTGCTCACCGAGACGCGCCCCCCGACGCCGCCGACCCCCTCGCAGGGGACGGCGGGCGTCGGCGCGCCGATCCTGCCGGTCGGCGCGTGGCGTGGACGTCGGACCGTCCCGCAGGCGCGGACGGCGCCGCGCGTCGCCGCCGGGGTCGTGGCCGTCCTCGCCGTGCTCGGGGTGTGGCTCACCTGGCGGTTCTTCGTCGGGACGACCGCGGGCCAGCGCGTCGACGAGCTCGCGTTCGGCGGCGCGACCTACGGCCAGGGGCGCCTGTGGCAGGTCGCCGAGCCCGTGCTCGACGTCGTCTCGGTGGCGTTCGTCGTCGCGGGGGTCGGGGTGGCGATGCTCGTCGCCCTGGTGCGGCGCCGCTGGGTGCTGGCGCTGCAGGTCGCGGTGCTCGTGGCCGGCGCGAACGTCACGACCCAGGTGCTCAAGCACGGCGTCCTCGACCGGCCCGAGCTGCTGCCCGGGTGGACCGGCCCCAACACGCTGCCCAGCGGGCACACGACCGTGGCTGCGTCCGTGTCGGTCGCGCTGCTGCTCGTCACGCCGCGGGCCTGGCGGCCGGTGGTCGCGATCCTCGGTGCCGCCTACACGGCGGCCACCGGCGTCTCGACGCTCGTGGGGCAGTGGCACCGGCCGTCGGACGTCGTCGCCGCGGTGCTCGTCGTCCTGGCGTGGGGGGCCGCGGTCTGCGCGCTCACGCCCGCGTCGTCGACGGACGAGCCGCACCGACGGGGCGGATCCTCGTCGGCACCGGGGTCGTACGTCGTGGCGGGCCTGCTGCTCGCCGCGTCGGCGGTCGGCGTCGTCGTCTCCGGCGGCACCCTCGTGGGGCTCGTCACGAACGGCGACCCGGTGCCCCTGTCGCCGGACCTCACCGCGTACGCGGCGGGCGTCCTGGGGGTGCTCGCGGTGACCGCGGCGGCGTTCGCGGCGCTCCTCGTGCTCCGGCAGCTCACCGCGCAGCCCCGCCGCACGTCTCGGTAGAGTGCCGCCCGGCGGCCGTGTCGGGGAAGTGACGAGCAGATGTCGTACCGTGACATGACCGGTCGGCCGGCCACCATCACCACCGCAGCAGCACGCCGCCCGCACCGCCGCAGCACCAGGGAAAGCAGGAACGGATGCCCCAGCCACGCAAGCTCGTGATCGTCGAGTCGCCCACCAAGGCCCGCAAGATCCAGGGCTACCTCGGTGACGACTTCGAGGTCGAGGCGAGCGTCGGGCACATCCGCGACCTGCCGCAGCCGCGCGACCTGCCGACGGACATGAAGAAGGGCCCGTACGGCAAGTTCGCCGTCGACGTCGACAACGGCTTCGACCCCTACTACGAGGTGCACGCGGACAAGAAGCAGAAGGTCCGCGAGCTGAAGAAGGCCCTCAAGGAGGCCGACGAGCTCTACCTCGCCACCGACGAGGACCGCGAGGGCGAGGCCATCGCCTGGCACCTCATCCAGGAGCTCAAGCCGAAGGTCCCGGTCAAGCGGATGGTGTTCCACGAGATCACCCGCGAGGCGATCCTGCGGGCGCTGGAGAACACCCGCGAGCTCGACGAGGACCTCGTCGACGCGCAGGAGACCCGCCGCATCCTCGACCGCCTCTACGGCTACGAGGTCTCGCCCGTGCTGTGGCGCAAGGTGCGCCAGGGCCTCTCCGCGGGCCGTGTGCAGTCCGTCGCGACGCGGCTCGTCGTGGAGCGCGAGCGGGAGCGCATGGCGTTCGTCCCCGCCGACTACTGGGACGTCACCGGGCAGTTCGCGCCGACCGAGGGCGACGACTCCGGGCAGGCGTTCCGCGCCCGCCTCACCGGGCTCGGGGCCGACCGCGTGGCGTCCGGCCGCGACTTCGACGACCGCGGCCGCCTCAAGGTGCGCACCGGCGTGGTCCAGCTCGACGAGGCGTCGGCGCGCGCCGTCGTCGCGGGCCTCGCGGACGCCGCCTTCGCCGTCCGGTCGCTCGAGACCAAGCCCTACTCCCGCAAGCCGGCCGCGCCGTTCACCACCTCGACGATGCAGCAGGAGGCCGGTCGCAAGCTCCGCATGAGCGCGCGCCAGGCGATGCGCACCGCGCAGGCGCTGTACGAGAACGGCTACATCACCTACATGCGGACCGACTCGCCGTCGCTGTCCGCGGAGGCCACCGACGCCGCGCGCCGGCAGGCGGCCGAGCTGTACGGCCCCGAGTACGTGCCGGGCGCCCCGCGCCTGTACGCGTCCAAGAGCAAGGGCGCGCAGGAGGCGCACGAGGCGATCCGCCCCGCGGGCGACTCGTTCCGCACCCCCGCCCAGGTGGCCCGCGAGATCTCCGGCGACCAGTTCAAGCTGTACGAGCTGATCTGGAAGCGCACCGTGGCCTCGCAGATGGCCGACGCCAAGGGGTCGACGGCGTCCGTGCGGCTCGCGGCCTCGCTGACAGCCGCCGCGGGCGAGCTCGCGGGCCGCGACGCCGTGTTCTCGGCGTCCGGCACCGTCATCACCTTCCGTGGCTTCCTGGCCGCGTACGAGGAGGGCACGGACGTCGCCGAGGGCGACGGCGCCGGCGCGTCGGGCAAGGACGCCCGGCTGCCGCGCATGGCCGAGGGCGACCCGCTGCGCGGCGACGACCTCGCCGCCGAGGGGCACTCGACCACGCCGCCCGCCCGCTACACGGAGGCGTCGCTGGTCAAGGCGCTGGAGGAGCTCGGCATCGGGCGCCCGTCCACGTACGCGGCGACCATCTCGACGGTCCAGGACCGCGGCTACGTGCGCACCAAGGGCCAGGCGCTGGTGCCCACCTGGCTCGCGTTCGCCGTCGTGAAGCTGCTCGAGGAGCACTTCCGCTGGCTGGTGGACTACGACTTCACGGCCGAGATGGAGGCCGACCTCGACCAGATCGCGTCGGGCAGCCGGGACCGCGTGGCCTGGCTGACGCGGTTCTACTTCGGCGACGGCTCGGGCGACAGCACCGGCTGGGGCCTGCACGAGCTGGTGGAGAACCTCGGCGAGATCGACCCCGTGGCGATCAACTCGGTCGAGATCGGCGAGGGCATCCGGGTGCGCGTCGGCCGGTACGGCCCGTACGTCGAGGACCTGGGCGCCGAGGTCGAGGAGGGGCAGAGCCCGCCGCGCGCGTCCATCCCCGACGACGTCGCGCCCGACGAGCTCACCGTGACGAAGGCGCGCGAGCTGCTGGCCGCCGGCGCCGAGGACGGCAAGGTGCTCGGCACGGACCCGGTGTCGGGCAACGAGATCATCGCGAAGAACGGCCGCTACGGCCCGTACGTCACCGAGGTGCTCGACCTGCCGGAGATCGACCCGAGCCTCTCGGCGGCGGCGCAGAAGAAGGCGAAGGCCGCGCAGCCGAAGCCGCGCACCGGGTCGCTGCTCAAGTCGATGACGCTCGAGACGGTGACGATCGACGACGCGCTGAAGATCCTGTCGCTGCCGCGCGTCGTGGGCACCGACCCCGAGTCGGGCGACGAGATCACCGCCCAGAACGGCCGCTACGGCCCGTACCTCAAGAAGGGCACGGACTCGCGGACCATCGCGTCGGAGGAGCAGCTCTTCACCATCACGCTGGACGAGGCGCTGAAGATCTACGCCGAGCCGAAGCGCGGGCGGGGCGCCCGCGCGGCCACCCCGCCGTTGCGGGAGCTGGGCGACGACCCGACCAGCGGCAAGCCGATCGTGGTCAAGGACGGCCGCTTCGGCGCGTACGTCACCGACGGCGAGACCAACCGGACGCTGCCGCGCGACCTGACGCCCGAGAGCATCACGCCCGAGCGGGCCGTCGAGCTGCTGGCGGAGAAGCGGGCGGCCGGCCCGGCCAAGAAGCGCACGACGACGCGCAAGCCCGCCGCGAAGAAGCCGGCGACGAAGAAGCCGGCCGCCAAGAAGTAGCGCGACGGCGCTCGCACGACCTGAGGCGGTCAGTCCTCGCGCTCGACGAGGTACACGTGCCCGTCGGGGCGGGTGACGCGCTGCAGGGAGCGGCGCAGCGCGGCGTCGCGGGCGAGGTCCTCCGCGCTGGGCGGGATCGGCGGCGTACGGCGGATCGACGCGGGCCCGAAGAACCTCAGGAGGCTCTCGGTGACCTTCATGCCCCAGGTCCGGTCGTCGTCCTCGCGGCGTGCCATGACACTCCCTCAGCAAAGCTTGGTGGGCCAACCATTGGTGCGCCAACTATATGCCGACTCGTAGGGTGGGCGCATGGACCTGCCCGCCGACCCGCTGCGCCTCGAGGCGCAGGTGTGCTTCTCGCTCTCGGCGGCCGCCCGGGCGATGGTGTCGATCTACCGCCCGATCCTCGAGCCGCTCGGGCTCACCCACCCGCAGTACCTCGTGATGCTCGGGCTGTGGCAGGACGACCGCGCCGGCGCGACGACGACGGTCACCGGGCTGAGCGCGCGGCTCCTGCTCGACCCGGGCACGCTCTCGCCGCTGCTCAAGCGGCTGGAGCGCCAGGGGCTGCTGGAGCGCCGCCGCGGCGCCGGTGACGCGCGCGTCGTCGAGCTGCACCTCACCGCGGCGGGTCGCGCGCTGCGGGACCAGGCGGAGGAGGTGCCCGCGAAGGTGGTCGCGGCGAGCGGGCTGAGCCTGGTGGAGCTGGAGCAGGTGCGGGACGTCGCCAACCGGGTGGTGGCGGCGTCGGGTGGCGTCCCGGCCTGAGACCCGACCCTCCGCGGGCCGCTGTCCGGCGGGTACCGTGTCGGCCATGACCGACGTCACACCCGCCTCGTTCGCGCCCGGCCTCACCACCGACGACCTCGCCGGGACGGTGCCCGACCCGCGGACCGCTCCGGCCGTGCGCTGGGGCGTGCTCGGCGCCGGCAACATCGCCGGGTCCTTCTCCGACGGCGTCCGGCAGCACACGGCGGCGTCGGTCGTCGCGGTGGGCTCGCGCGACGTGGCCAAGGCCGAGGCGTTCGCGGCGGCCCACGCCCCGGGCGCGCGGGCGCACGGCGACTACGACGCGCTGGTGACCGACCCCGACGTCGACGTCGTGTACGTCGCGACGCCGCACTCGCACCACCACGAGCACGCGCTGCTGGCGATCCGGGCGGGCAAGCACGTGCTCGTCGAGAAGGCCTTCACCCAGGACACCGCACAGGCGCGCGAGGTGCTCGACGCCGCGCGCGCGGCCGGCGTCTTCGTCATGGAGGCGATGTGGACGCGGTTCCTGCCGCACGTCGCGGCGCTGCGCGGCGTGATCGCGCGCGGCGAGATCGGCCGCGTCGTGGGCGTGATCGCGGACCACGGCCAGCAGTTCCCCTTCGACCCCGCCCACCGGCTCTACGCGCCGGGCCTGGCCGGCGGCGCGCTGCTGGACCTCGGCGTCTACCCGGTGTCCTTCGCGCACGACCTGCTCGGCGCGCCCGAGACCGTCACCGCGGTCGGCGCGCTCACCGAGACGGGCGTCGACGGCCAGATCGGCATGGTGCTGGGCTACCCCGGCGGCACGCAGGCCACCCTGTCCACCACGCTGTGGGCGCGCACCGCGAACACGGCCGTGATCTCGGGCACCGAGGGACGGATCGAGGTGGCGCGCACGTTCTACGCGCCGACGTCGTTCACGGTCGAGCGGCACGACGGCGCCACCTGGGCGTACGACGGCTTCCGCGGCGAGGGCAAGCAGTACCAGGCCGCCGAGGTGGCGCGCCGCGTCGCGGCGGGGGACGTCGAGAGCCCGCGCATGTCGTGGGACGGCACGCTCGAGGTCATGCGCACCATGGACGACGTCCGCCGCCAGGTGGGCGTCGTCTACCCGGGGGAGTGACCCGGACCCTCGGCGGGGACGGTCAGCGCAGGTCGCCCGGCACGAGCCGGCGGCCGGAGACCTCGCTCGGCGCGATGCGGATCCACACCGTCTTGCCGTCCTCGAGGTAGCTGACGAGCCCGGTCGTGCGCGCCTCGGCCAGGTCGTCCTCGTGCTCGAGGATCTGGGCGCGGCCCTTGACCACGACGCTCCACGCCCCGTCGTCGCCGATCTCGTCGGCCTCGAACGCGACCCGAGGGCTGATCGTCACCTCGGCGAGCTTGGTGCCGGGCTTGGTGCGCAGGAAGATGCGCTGGTCGGCGACCGCGAAGCTCACGGGGAAGATCTCCGGCTCGCCGGCCACCGACGTGACCAACCGGCCGATCTTCTGCCCGGCGAGCAGCGACCAGGACTCTTCCTCGGTGAGCACGGTCTGGGACGGCTGCGGCTGGGTGGACATCGAACCTCCTGCGTGTCGAGGGATCACTGCCATCGTGCCCCCGCACGGTGCCCGGCGCTACGGCGGGCGGCGGTGTCGTCGGTCACGGCTAGGGTGTCCGGCGTGAGCAGCGCACCCGGGTACTTCGTCTCGTTCGAGGGCGGCGACGGCGCCGGCAAGTCCACGCACGTGCGCCTGCTGGGCGAGTGGCTGCACGAGGTCACGGGCCGCGAGGTCGTCGTGACGCGGGAGCCCGGCGGCACGGACCTGGGCGCCACGCTGCGCCGGGAGGTGCTGCACGGCGAGGACCTCGACCCCCGCACGGAGGCCCTGCTGTACGCGGCGGACCGCGCCCACCACGTCGCCACGGTGGTGCGGCCGGCGCTCGCGCGCGGGGCCGTGGTCGTCACCGACCGCTACCTCGACTCCTCCGTGGCGTACCAGGCCGGCGGTCGGGAGCTGTCGGAGGAGGAGATCGAGGCGCTCTCCCTGTGGGCCACGGCCGACCTGCTGCCCGACGTCACGGTGCTGCTGGACCTCGACCCGCTGGTCGGCGCCGCCCGGCTGTCGGGCGAGCCGGACCGGCTGGAGCGGGCGGGCGACGAGTTCCACCGCCGCACGCGGGAGACGTTCCTGCGCCGGGCCGCCGCCGACCCCGAGCGCTGGGTCGTCGTGGACGCCTCGGCGAGCCTGGACGACGTGCAGG
Source organism: Isoptericola sp. NPDC056605 (assembly GCF_042792795.1). Classification (NCBI taxonomy): domain Bacteria; kingdom Bacillati; phylum Actinomycetota; class Actinomycetes; order Micrococcales; family Promicromonosporaceae; genus Isoptericola; species Isoptericola sp. NPDC056605. The sequence goes on from NZ_JBHTVT010000013.1 coordinate 53,196, forward strand.
CACAGGTGCGCGTGGACGTCGCCGCCCGGCTCGACCTCACCCCCGTGGTCGAGGAGGCCGCGACGGTGCAGGACACCGAGGGGGACAAGGCCGGGGAGGGTCGCGCGTGAGCGTGTGGGACGACGTCGTCGGCCAGCCGGACGCCGTCGCCACGCTGCGCCGCGCCGCCACCGATCCGGCCGCGATGACGCACGCGTGGCTGCTCACCGGCCCGCCCGGCTCGGGCCGGTCGGTCGCGGCGCGGGCGTTCGCCGCGGCGCTGCAGTGCACCGGCACCGACGGCGAGACCGGTGGCTGCGGGCGGTGCCGCGCCTGCACGACGACGCTGGCAGGCACGCACCCGGACCTCACGGTCGTCGCCACGGACAAGGTCGTCATCACCATCGACGAGGTGCGCGACCTCATCATGACCGCGGCACGCACGCCGTCCTCCGGCCGCTACCGCGTGATCGTCGTCGAGGACGCGGACCGCATGGCCGAGCGCACCACCAACGTGCTGCTCAAGGCCATCGAGGAGCCGCCGCCGCACACCGTCTGGGTGCTGTGCGCCCCGAGCGCGCAGGACGTGCTGCCCACCATCCGGTCCCGATGCCGTGGCGTCGTGCTGCGCGTGCCGCCCGCGCAGGACGTCGCGGACCTGCTGGTGCGCCGCGACGGCATCGACCCGGCGGTCGCGCTCACCGCGGCGCGCGCCGCCCAGTCGCACGTCGGGCTCGCCCGCCGGCTCGCCCGGGACGCCGACGCGCGCGAGCGTCGCGACGCCGTCCTCGAGATCGCGCGGCGCATCCGCGGCGTCGGGGACGCCGTGCTCGCCGCGGGGGAGCTGGTGGACGTCGCGAAGGCCGAGGCCGTGGCGGCCACGACGGAGCGCGACGCCGTCGAGAAGGCGGAGCTGATGCGCGCCCTCGGCGTGCAGGAGGGCGACACCCTGCCGCCCCGGCTGCGCTCGCAGCTCAGGCAGCTCGAGGACGACCAGAAGCGGCGCGCCACGCGCCGCCAGCGCGACGTGCTCGACCGGTCGATGGTGGACCTCCTGTCCCTGTACCGGGACGTGCTCGTGGTGCAGCTGGGCGCCGCGGTCGACCTGGTGAACGCCGAGCACGACGGCACCGTGCGCGCGCTCGCCGCGGACTCGACGCCCGAGCAGACCATCCGCCGGATGGACGCGATCGGCGTCGCCCGCGAGCGGCTCGAGGGCAACGTGGCGCCGCTCCTGGCGCTCGAGGCGATGGCCGTCGCGCTCCGCCCCCAGGGGTGACCACCCCGCGCGGGTCTCGCGGGCGACAGTTGCCTCATCACCCCTTCATGCGGTGAGGTGTTCCGCGGCGGGGGCCATGGTGGCCCCATGACCAGACTGGGGGTTGGCATGAGGATCCTGCTGCTCGTCTCGGCGTTCAACGGGCTCACACAACGCGTGTGGGGGCACCTGGCGGACCGGGGCCACGACGTGGGCGTCGAGCTGGCGCCGGCGTTCGGCTCGCCGGAGGAGCTGACGGCGCGGGTGGAGGCGATCGGCCCGGACCTGATCCTCGCGCCGTTCCTCAAGCACCGGGTGCCCGAGGACGTCTGGCGGCGCTGGACCACCGTCGTCGTGCACCCCGGACCGGTGGGCGACCGCGGTCCGTCCTCCCTCGACCACGCGATCCTCGACGGCCGCGACCGGTGGGGCGTGACCGCGCTGTCCACGGTGGAGGAGATGGACGCCGGCCCGGTGTGGGCGACGTCGACGTTCGCGCTCCCCACGGTCCCCGTCGCCAAGAGCGCCCTGTACAACGGGCTCGTGGCCGACGCCGCGCTGGCGTGCGTCGACGAGGTGCTGCGCAAGGTCGCGGCGGGGGAGGACCCGACGCCCGCCGACCGGCTCGAGCGCGAGGTGCCGGGAACCGGCGAGCTGCCGCTGCTGCGCCGGGCGGCGTTCGAGCTCGACCTGTCCCGCCCCGCCGCCGAGCTGGCGCGCACGATCGCGGCGGCCGACGGTGCGCCCGGCGCCCCCGCGACGCTCCAGGGCGCGCGCTTCTGCCTGTTCGACGCCGTCGCGGTCCCCGAGCCGGTGGACCCGCTGGCCGCCCCCGGCATGGTGGTGGGGCGCGACGAGGACGCCGTGGCGATCGCCACCGGCGACGGCACCCTGTGGGTCGGGTACGCCGCGACCCTGGCCGAGAAGCGCGGCACCAAGCTGCCCGCGTCGTGGGTGCTCGACGTCGCCGGCGTGCCGTTCCGCCCGGCGCCGGCCGCTCTCGCCGAGTCCGTGTACGAGCGCGACGGCGACGTCGGCTACCTCACGATCCGGTCGTACAGCGGCGCCATGCACACCCAGCAGTGCCGCCGTCTCACGACCGCGGTCGAGAAGGCCCTGACGGAGGACACGCGGGTGCTCGTGGTGCGCGGCACCGAGCACGCGTTCTCGAACGGCATCCACCTGGGCGCGATCGAGGCGGCCGCCGACCCGGCCGCCGAGGCGTGGGCCAACATCCAGGCCATCGACGACCTGTGCGAGGCGATCGCGGCGGCCGACCAGCTCACCGTGGCCGCGTTCACCGCGAACGCGGGCGCGGGCGGCGTGATGGCGGGCCTGTGCGCCGACGTCGTCGTCGCGCGCGACGGCGTCGTGCTCAACCCGTACTACGACATGGGCATCTTCGGCTCCGAGCTCCACACGTGGACCGTCGCGTCCCGCCTCGGCGAGGTCGACGCCGACCGGCTGCTCAGCGCGAAGCTGCCGGTGTCCGTCGCGGAGGCGGCGCGGACCGGCCTGGTGGACGCCGTCGGCCCGCGCGACCCGGAGCGGTTCGCCGGGTGGCTGGCCGACCGCGCCGCCGCGCTGACGACGCCCGAGCGCCGGGCCGAGGTCGCGGCCGCGGCCCAGGTGCGCGCGCCCCGCCGTCCGCTGTCGTACTACCGCACGATCGAGCTCGCGGAGATGGCGCGCGACCTCTTCGACGACCGGCGCGGCTTCGCGGCCAAGCGGCGCGACTTTCTGCGCAAGGCGGCCCCGCAGGAGACGCCCGAGCGGTTGCGGTTCGCGGACGTCCGCGAGACGGTCGCCCGGTGACGGATCGCACCCTCCGCGCCCTCCGCGGTCCCCTGCTGGCCGGCGCCGTGGCCGCCCTCGCCGTGCTCGTGACGGCCTGCGCGTCCGGTGGTTCACCGGGCAGCGGGTCGACGTCGGGCTCGCCCGCGCCGTCGTCGCCGGCAGCGCCGTCGTCGAGCCCTTCACCGAGCTCGCCGGCCGGCCCCTCATCCAGCCCGGCACCGTCCGACGGCGCGGCCGCACCGGAGCCCGGGGAGCACGTGCGCGGCCTGCCCGACGGCGCCGAGGGGACGTTCGACAGCCCCGCCGGGGCCGCCTGGTCGCCCACCCCCGGTGTGCTGCTGGTGGTGACGTACGGGTCGAGCTCGTGCCCGCGGGTGGCGGAGGCCGAGGCCGCCTGGGACGACGCGCACGAGGCGGTCGTCGTCGACCTGGTGGAACCGGACCCGGGCCCGTGCACGATGGACTACGCGCCGACGACGAGCGCCGTCGCCGTCCCGTCCGACGCCGACGCGGGGACGCCGGTGACCGTGCGCCTCGGGGACCTGGGCGAGGTCGAGGTGAGGCCGCGCGCGAAGGACGCCACGGCAGGCCCCGTGGCCTGGGTCCCGGCCGCGGGCTGAGCACGTCGGACCGGGGTCCGCGGCGACGGTAGGTTGGGCGGGTGATTTCCGACGAGCGCCGCCCGACCGCCCGCCGCACGACCTCCCTCCGCGCGAGCCTCCGTCGCTCGAGCCTCCGACGCTCGGGCCCGCGCGGCGCCGCCGCCGTCGTCGCCGCGGCCGTGCTGCTCGCCGGGTGCACGTCGCCCGCCAAGGAGCAGTCGCCGGTGGGCCCGGCCTCCGGGCCCGCCGCGTCGCAGGCCCCCGAGGGCTTCGAGCAGTACTACGGGCAGTCGCTCGAGTGGGAGGACTGCGAGGACGGCCTGCAGTGCGCGACGGCGTCGGCGCCGCTGTCCTGGCAGGACGCGGACGCGGGCAGCATCGAGCTGTCCCTGGTGCGCAACCCTGCGGACGGCAAGGACCCGGAGGGCTCGCTGCTGGTGAACCCCGGCGGGCCGGGTGCGTCGGGCGTCGACTTCGTGCGCGGCGACGCGCAGGGCGGTGGTGCGACGTTCGGCAAGCGGCTGCAGGACGCGTTCGACATCGTCGGGTTCGACCCGCGCGGCGTGCAGCGCTCCACCCCGCTCACGTGCTTCGACGACGCCCGCAAGGACGAGTCGCTGGCCAAGGACTTCGACCGCAGCACCGACGCCGGCCTCCAGGCGATGCAGGAGGAGTACGAGGCGTGGAACGCGGCGTGCGCCGAGAACTCGGGCGAGGTCCTCGGCCACGTGGACACGCAGAGCGCGGCGCGCGACATGGACATGCTGCGCGCGGTGCTCGGCGACGACGCCCTGAACTACCTCGGCTTCTCCTACGGCACCCAGCTCGGCGCGACGTACGCGGGGCTGTTCCCGGACCGCGCCGGCCGTCTCGTGCTGGACGGCGCGATCGACACCACGCTGAGCTCGGAGGAGATCTCCCACGGGCAGGCGGTCGGCTTCGAGAACGCGCTGCGGGCCTACGTGCAGGACTGCCAGGCGGGCGCGGACTGCCCGCTCACCGGCTCGGTGGACGACGGCATGCGGCAGATCCGGCAGGTGCTGGACCACGCCTTCGAGCGGCCGTACCCCACGTCCAGCTCGGGGCGCACGGTCACGCAGAGCCTCGCCTTCTACGGCATCGCCGTCACCCTCTACAACCAGGGCAGCTGGCCCGCCCTCACCCAGGGCCTGGACGAGGCCATCAACGAGGGCACCGGCGACGTGCTGCTCTACCTGTCCGACCAGTACTTCGACCGGAACGCGGACGGCAGCTACTCGTCCAACTCGGAGGAGGCGCTGCGCGGCGTGAACTGCCTGGACGACCGGGCCACGACCGACGTCGACCAGATGCGGGCCGACGCCGCAGCGATCGAGAAGGACGCGCCGACGATGGGCTCGTTCTTCGGCTACGGCGGGCTGACGTGCGCCGGGGCGGAGTACCCCCAGGTGGAGCAGGAGTTCGACCTGGAGGCGAAGGGCGCGCCGCCCATCGTCGTCGTCGGCACGACCAACGACCCGGCCACGCCGTACGTGTGGGCCGAAGGGCTGGCGAGCACCCTCGACTCCGGTGTGCTGCTCACCTACCAGGGCGAGGGCCACACCGCCTACCAGCCGTCGCGGGGCTGCGTGGCCGACGCCGTCGAGTCCTACCTCGTGGACGGGGACGTGCCGGCGGACGGCACCACCTGCTGACGGCTCGGGCTCAGACGGACACCTCGGCCGGGCGCTTCGCGCGCGCCCAGTGCCGCAGGGCGAGCACGCCCAGCACGGAGATGACGAGGAGCCCGAGGACGTAGAACACGGTCGACCACGTCGAGGCGTTGTCGGACGCGACCGGCAGCAGCTGGCCGTAGGCGAGCTGGTAGTGCACGCCGCCCGTGACCTTGAGCGCGAGGTAGGCGGAGATGAAGCCCATCGAGTCCCACAGGGCGTGCAGCGCGACCACCGCGAGGTAGGCGAGCACGACGCCGCCCGTGAAGCGGTACCTCCCGGCCGCCGACGCCGCGCCGAAGATCGCCGCGCCGAGGATCGCCGTCCACAGCACGTGCCCGACCGGCGTGAGCAGGCCGCGCACGGCCTCCGTCTGCAGCAGGGCGTTGAGGTCGATCTGGCCCAGGCGGGTGAGGCTCGCGTTGAACGCGTAGCCCGCGGACTCGAAGGCCGCGAACCCGGCGCCGACCGTCGCGCCGAGGAGAGCGCCCTTGAGCCCCGTCTTCTCGGCGACCCGCGCGCCCACCACGAGGAACACGGCAATCTTCACGGCCTCTTCGATCGCGCCCACGCCCACGTAGATCCACAGCGACGGCGACAGGTGCGACTCCAGGATCGACGCGCCCAGCACGCCGAAGATGCCGCCAAAGAAGAACGCCCCCAGCAGCAGCATGATGTCGATCGAGCCGTGCGCCTTCTCCACGACGAACAGCACCACGCTGAACGGCACGAGGAAGCTGCCCAGCAGGATCACCGTCGGGATGAGGTTCGAGTTCTGGGTGCTGAACGTCACCACGGCGGTGACGGCCCACAGCAGGATGCCGAGGACGAGCGTCTTCCACCACCACCCTCGGCCCGTGGTGATGACCGTGCTCTGCGTCGTCGTGGGCTGCATGGGCACGAGTATGCGGAGGTCAGCACGGCCTGTCGCGCGGAAGCGGCGCGGCCCGGAGCCTGCGGTTTTGGAGACGGCCCCGCGCGTCGGGTACTGTAGGCGCGCCCGTTGATCCGGTTCCGCACCGGTGCACGGCACGCCGCCTTAGCTCAGTCGGTAGAGCGATTCACTCGTAATGAATAGGTCATCAGTTCGATTCTGATAGGCGGCTCCGACACGAAGGCCCCGGATTCTCAACGATCCGGGGCCTTTGTCATACCCGGAACGCGACCGGAGCGGAGGGCCCGGGTGGGCCAAGAGGTGGGCCAACTGGGCGCCAGGTGCCCGCGAGGACGGCACGGTGCCAGAATCGCTCCGTGACCGACCTCGCCCAGCCCCGCTTCATCTCCGTCGAGACCGTGGCGAAGGAGCTCGCGATCTCGAACGCTCAGGTCTACACGCTGCTGCGCACGGGGGAGCTCCCGGCGATCCAGGTCGGACCGAAGCGGGTCTGGCGGATCGAGCGGGCGAAGCTCGAGCAGTACATCGAGGCCCAGTACGAGGCCGTCCGCGCGTCCGTCGAGCGCGGCGATGTCGAGGCCGGCGGCGCCGAGTAGCGAGGGATTCGCCGCCTCAACTCTCGGACACACGCACGGTGATGAGACGCTCACCGTCGGCAAGCTGCTCACGCAGCAGCCCCAGGCCGCCGTCGTACGTCGCCGCCTCGACCTCGACGTCGCGCACGGGCATGTCGTGGGTCCCGGAGTTGTCGGGCGGGATGGTCTCGATGTGCGCGCGGAGGATCACGTGTCGGAGCGTAGTCCGTCCTCGGTGTCGAGCTGCCGCTGCACGGTGGCGGCGAGCTCCGGGTCGCGGCCGGGCCGCTCAGGAAGGCGGCCGGTGGCGTCGCGGAACAACCGGTCGGCGGCTGCGAGGGCGAGGACGATCAGCGGGTCGGTCACGCTGCCCAGGGTGGCGCGCCCGAGGCTACGGCACGGCCGGTCGTCCACAGGCGCCTTCCCCGGCGGCCCGGGAGGCTCACCCGCCGAACGAGGTCGCGGGCGCCCTACTGTGAGGCATGAGCGACGACGACTACACATTCCGGCTCCGGTTCCGGCTGGCCGGGCCCGCGATCGGACACGACGCGCCAGAGTACGACCTCGGCGCGAGTGCAGGACTCGATGAGGGCCGCGTCGTGCTCCGGTCTGCCGGCGGCGATACGCCGATCGCGGGCACTCGCGAACTCTGCTTGCTGGGGCGCGGGTTCGCGACCGAACATGAAGCTGAGGCCGCCGCTGGCGAGTGGGAGGCGGCCTTGCAAGTCGGGTTCGCCGCCGCGAGGACGGGTGCGGACTTCGGTGTCCGGACTGCCCCGATGGGGCACCTCACCCAGGCCGGGACCGAGTCCCTCGGCCCTGCGGCTCGCGATGAGCACCTCGGGGTCCACACGTACGAGTCGGCGTCACCGCCAGCCTTCGTCGCAGTGTCGGCGGAGGCACAAGCCGTGGTTCCGATCAGCCACCTCGCGGGGGCGGTCCGAGACGCGCGTCATCGCGGCCCCGACGTCGACGAGAAGATGCGCACGTCCTACGCGATGTACTCGGCCGCCCTGACGCTCAGCGACCCGGACGCCCGCTTCATGATGCTCATGACTGCGTACGAGGTGCTCGTCATCCAGCGTCCTCGCTCGCCAGAGGCCCGCGAGCACCTCGACGCGCTGGCGGCGCAGACGGCGGAGGCGGCCATCACCGACGACGAGCGCGAAGCGATACGGGACGGGCTCGGGTGGTTGAAGCACCAGTCGATCTCGAGCGCTGGGCGCGACCTCGCGGACACGCTCGGCGACCGGGAGTACGACGGCAGGTCGCCGCGCAAGTTCTTCACGTACGCCTACAACGTCCGGAGCAAGCTGGTGCACGGGGATGCCCCGCCCCGCGACGAGGTGACACGGCTCGCCGGGGTCCTTGCGCACATGGTGGGGGACCTGCTCAGCCTGCGCCCGGAGGTGGCTGCACCTGTCGAGACGGCGGCGCCGAAGTAGCGGGTCGACGAACGTCACACACGCTCGACGTCGCTCGGCGCCAGCCACCCCGCCGACGCCGAACCGGCGCGAGTCGACCTCGACCAGCACGAGCCGCGGCGTCCACGCGAAGGCCAGCGTCTCGACGACCTCCTCGCCGTCGAGCTCCCACACGAGCTGGGCACGCACCCGCACGTGGCAGTCGCGCTGCAGCCCGCGCCGTGGGATCGGGTGGGCGTTGAGGATGCGCTGGTGCGGGCGGTCCCAGTGCTGAGCCTCACGACGTCGGCGGTCGGTGTCGAGGTCGTACCCGGGCTCAGGGGTGGGGCCTTGCATGGGGCCAGGGTCGCGCGGGGGTCCGACACTCAGCGCGTCAGGAGGTACCGAAGGTGCGTCGCGGTCGCGGAGATCGGCGCGACCGTCCAGCCCTCGACCCGCCACTGGGTGACGACCGGCGTGGGGTCCTGACCGATCGGGATGCTGCGAATGGTCTGCATAGCATCCAGCCTAGGAAGCAGGTGTCTAGATGCTGTCACGGGGACGCACGAAGGCGGCCCCGCCCTCCGGAGAGGACGGGGCCGCGTCGTGCGCTGCGTCAGGCGTCGGCCTGGTACAGGAGGCCGGTGCCGAGGTAGAGCCGATCGAGGGGCGTCGACTCCCAGTAGAGCGCCGACAGGGCGCCGGACTCGTAGAAGAGGTTCGACACCGTGCCGGTCGGCTCCTGGGTGACCGCCTCGGCGCGCAGCGCCTGCACCGCCTGCCCGTTGAGGTAGTTGCGGATCACGCGGCTGTCGTCGAGGCGGACCACGCCGCCGCCCTGGCGCATCTTCGTGATGCCGCTGAGGATCGGCTGGTTCGTGGGAGGGTTCCCGGTGCCGCCCCCGGTGGTCACGAGCACCGCGCCGGCCGCACTGTAGACGCGGAGCTCCCACCCGGTGGGGTTCACGTTGGCGAAGATGAACCGGTCCTCGGTGGTGCTGAGTGCGCCGTCCTCGGTGAAGAGGTAGTTCCCGTCGAAGGGCGCCGTCGGGGTGTCGCCCCAGACCTTCATGAGCAGCGCGCCGGCGCCGCCGCGGAACAGCTGCAGCTTCGGGACGCCTGCGGCGGTCTCGAGCGAGAAGAACGGCGCAGCTCCGCCGGGCGTGGTGATCCGCGCCCAGCCGCACACGGTGAGCCGGTCGAACGTGCCGCCGGTCCAGAACGCGACGTCACCCTCCGCGCCGTGCCCCCCGACGGACTCGAGGGCCTGGCCGTGGACGCCGGCCACGCGCGACCCGCTGGCCGTGAGCGTCAGGTCGTTGCCCTTGAGGGTGTAGTCCCGGACGACGGCGCCGGTCTCGTCGTACGAGTAGGCGCCGACCACGAGGTTCTGCACCGCTGCGTCGAACAGGGCGGCCTCGGAGGTGTAGACGGGGTCGTTGAACCAGCGCACGTCCTCGATCGCGGCCTGCGCGCGCCGGTCGGTCACCCCGCCGGTGCCGCGCCCGACGGCGAAGACGCCGTTCTGCTCGGACGCCGCGCCCGCACCACGGTTCACGGTGGCGACCACGGTGCCGTCGACCCAGAACGTCACGTCGCCCGTGCCGAGCGCGTCGTACGCGACGCCGACGCGGTGCCAGGCGCCGTCGAGCACGTTGACGCCCGACGAGTAGGTGACGTCGTTCCCGATCCCGCCGACAGTGATCCGCGCCGCGAGGTTCCCGCTCGCGTCCGACAGGAGGAACGACTGACGCCGATCGCTGCCGCGCAGGTTCTCCGCGATCACGCGGACACCGGCGGTCGAGCTCTGCGACTTCACTCGCGCGAAGCACGAGAAGCTCGCGCCGTTGCCGATGTAGTCCCCAGCCGCGTACGCCCGCGACGCGCCGCCAGCGACGGCGAGCAGGGCCTTGCCGGTGACCCCCGCGGTGAGCGCGACGCCGGGGTCGAGGGTGAGGTGTCGGGAGTACCCCGCCATGTCGGGCAGGGTGCCGTCCCCGAGGAGGGCGTTGCAGTTGTACGCCGCGACGATCGCCATCGTGTGCCCCTCAGCCGATGATCGGGTAGAGGGTGAGGGGCGCCTTCGTCGCCAGGGCGTCGTACGCCGCCTGCGTCATCGGCGGGGCGATCACCATCCCCGTCGGACCCGATACCTTCCCCGCGACGTCGCTCGCCGCGGCCGCGCCGAGGGTCGTGCGACCGTTCGCCGCCGACGTCGCGCGCATGAGCGCCTTGCCGACCGTGGTGGCGTCGGTGATGTCGTCGGCGTCGATCGGACCGCCGCCGCCCCCGCCGCCGCCAGCCTCGAGCGCGACGAGGCGCGTCTCGAGGTTCGTCACGGAGCTGATCGGCTGGGTGCCTGTGTGGTTCGCCCGGTTGCGGTCGGCGCCGCTGTTCGCCCCGGCGGCCGCCAGAGCGATCGAGTCCACCTGATCCTTGCGGTAGTACCGAGCGTCACCGCGGGTGTCGTTGTGGTACTGCAGGTGGTCGTCGTCAGTGAGCCCCGACAGGAGCCCGTGGTCTGAGACGCCACCACCGCCGCCCGTCCCGCCTCCGACGGTCGCCCACGTGACATCGCGGTTCGCGCCGGACGCCTTGACGAGCGCCTGGCCGGTGGTTCCGCCCACGGGAATCGCGATCGGCGCGGCGGCGACGGCGGCCTCTGCGTCCTCAGCTGCGGCCTTCGCTGCCTCGGCGGCGGTCTCGGAGTTCTGCGCCGCAAGCGCAGCGGCATCTGCGGCGGCGCCCAGCTCTTCGATCCGGGCCGCGTTCCCCTCCTCGGACACGAGCGGCACCTCGACGCCGTCGCCGTAGAACGACACGCGTCCGAAGGCGTCGTCGACGTAGAACCCGCGGACGAACGTGTTCTCGGTGACGGTGAGGTTCGCGCCGGCGATGATGGCGGTGCCGCCCTGGTCCTCGTAGATCGAGGGGGAGGACGCCGGGTTGCCGCGCGCGATGATCTTCCCGGCGATGCCCTTGAGGTTGGCGAGGGGCAGCCCGGTCGCGGCGTTCGCGAGGATCTGCGGGGGGTAGTAGATCAGGGCCACGATGCGCTCCTCAGAGTCCAGGCCAGCGGCGGTAGTTGGCGAGCTGCTCGCGCGCGCCGTTGACGGCGCCGAGCACGGTGAAGAAGGCGGCGCCGGTGATGTACACGACGACGTCGCGCACGATCGCGGCCGCGGTGCGGGCGGTCACGGGTCAGTCCATGAACGGCGGCAGATCGCACGACCCGTCGCAGCCGGCGGGGGCGCAGTCGCGGCACATCACGCCGTACGGCTGCGGGTGCGCGCGGGGAAGCGGTTGCGCCGCGCTCTCGTCGCGCTCGGGGGCGCACGGCGCGCCCCCCGCGCAGGGGCACGCGCCGCGCGCCATCGGTCAGCCCTCCAGCTCGGGGTCGACGTCGCGCGGGTTCTCGAGCGGGCCGACCGCGGTCGGCCGGTACGCGACGCCGAGGCCGCCAGCGATGAGGCCGAAGACCGACGTCGCCACGCCGCCGGACGCGACGACGCGGGTCGCCGTGTCGGGGTCGAGCCACACCGGGGCGAGGCCGGTGGCGAGCAGCACGAGCGCCGAGGCGCCGAGGAGGATGAAGTACGCCGCCGTGCGCACGCGCTCGGGGACGGCAGGAGTCGTGGCCATGGGTCAGCTCTCCTTCCGCAGCGCGACGATCTGGGAGCGGATGGCGCTCAGGAAGCTCGCCGCGCCCCAGTGGGGGTTCTTCTTCACGTCCGTGTCGGCCGGCGCGGCCAGCACACCGTCGGTGTTCCAGACGGCCTCGGCGATCGCCTTGCGGCCGGCCGGCGACTTCACGTAGGCGTCGATGACGTCCTCGAGCTCCTTCTTCGTGGCCATGTCGAACCAGTCCTTCGTCTCGGTGAGTGCCTTCTGCGTCCCGGTGCCCACTCGGGCGTCGGGGGTCAGGTCGGCGGAGCGTTGGAACGCCTTGACCGCCGTCGTCGTCGTTTCTCCGAAGTCGCCGTCGGCGCCGGCGGTGCCGAGGTCGTAGCCCCGCTGGATGAGCTCGCGCTGCAGGGCCTTGACGTCGTCGCCCTGGTCGCCCGGGTAGAGCACGGGCCAGCCGGCCTCGTAGGTCGGGGTCTTCGGGTACGACGTGGACCGGGTGCGACCCCAGTGCCACGACTCGTCGACACGGCGCCCCTCGTCGTTCGTGAAGCCGTACTTCGGGGCGAGCGACTGCAGGCGCTTGTACACCGTGCCGCCGAAGCCACCTGTGCCGGTGATGTCGACGGTCGTGCCGGCGCCATGGTTCGACGTGCCGGGCACGGCCGCGGCAGCGGTGCCTGCGCGCCGGGTCCACGCCTGGCCGTTCCAGTAGCGGACGTCTCGTGTGAAGCCGGGCTCTCCGGCGTGGTTCCCGACCCGGTAGCGGTCCCGGAAGATCCGCTCCTGGACGTCCCTGGGCCGGAACGAGTCCGTGATGTCGAGGTCCTCGCCGTACTCTGCGCGGTACGCCCGCACGAGCGCGTCGAACGCGCGTGCCGAGGCCGGCTCGAGCCGGTGTCCCTGCTGAGTCTCGAGAGGGATGGTGTCGCTGCGGGCGATCTGCGCCATGGTGCGCCTCCCGGGCATGACGAAGGCCCCGCCGGATGACGGGGCCTCAGGGGTGGATGGTCAGTGCGTGACGTCGTTCTTGTGCCGCTGCCGTCGCTCCATCTGCACCGTGCGCTGCACGGCCAGGGCGGCGAGGTAGGCGTACACGCCGAGCACGACCCAGTCGCGAGCCGCGTAGTCCGGCCAGATGTAGGAGGCGTTCACCATGCCGAGCGCGATCACCAGCGCCGACGCCACGCCCCAGACGTTGCGGCCCTCGGGGGAGCGCCACCACTTCGCGCGCAGCGAGTACCAGACGAGGAAGACGAGCCAGGCGAGCAGCGCGACGAGGCTCACGACGTGGATGACGTCTCGGATCATGACCGGCCTCCGCTGTAGACGTGCCGGATGCTCTCGGCGAAGTGGTTCTCGCGCTGGATCTCGCGCAGCCGGTCCGCGACGCGCCGTACCTCCCGGCCGCGACGTACCGTCGCGTGCAGGTGGTCGACGGACTCTCGCAGTGCCTGGTCTGCCTCGGCCTGGGCGTTCTCGCGCTGCGCCTTCCGCTTGCGCCAGATCATGACGACCCCTCCGTCGCGGCGGGATGCTCGGGCACGTGGCCCGCGCGTCGCGCCTCGGCCTGGATCTCGGTGACGATCCGGGCGGTGGTCCGCGAGTTCTCGAGGAGCTCGCGCTGCTGCTCGTCCTTCTCCTGGTTCGCGACCCGCTCGGCCTTCCACGCCGCCTGCCACGTGTCCGCGCGGGACTTCTCCGCCTCAACCTCCCGGCGGGTCGCGAGGCCCTTGCCCGTCAGCAGCATGACGACGAGGACGAGGAGCACGGCACCGGGGGAGAGGTCCGCGACCCATGCGGGGAGGAAGTCCATCAGGGACACCCCCGGAGCGCGCCGTCGTGCGAGGTGGTCATCGCCATCACCCGATCGGGTAGCAGGGGATGTACACCTGGAAGTTCTGCCCCGCTTCGATGGTGAACGGCTCCACGTGCAGCACGCCGTCGCCCTCGATGTAGGCGCGGAACGAGGTGGATCCCACCCACGCCTCCCCGTAGACGCGCTCCGAGGGCTTCATGCTGGCGGGGACCGTCAGGAACGACGAGTCGACGCCGCTGATCTGGCCCGTCTGCCGCTTGCCCACGAGCTTGACCCAGCCGCAGCCGTTCTTGCGCTTCCGCGACCACGTGAGGCCCGAGTAGTTCGGGATCGTGAGCGACGCCGAGATCCAGTCCGTCTCGTCGACCTCGACCCGTGCGAGCGGCACGAGGCCCGCGGTCATCGCGCCCGACGAGTCGAACCGCGCCCCGCCGATCGCCCCGAGGTCCTTCACGTCCCACTGCGGGGTGCCGGTCCCGTCGACGACCCGGGTGTGCAGCTCGTCGCCGATGCGGACGACGGTGCCGGGCGAGGTGACGTAGTCGCGCGCCTTGACGTGCGCACCCCACAGCCCGCCGCCCTCGCCGGACCACAGTCGCAGGTCGATGAGGTTCGCCGTGACGATCGTCGCCGCACCAGGCGCGACCGGAACGAGGTACAGAGGCTGGTCCGCCGTCGTGAACCCGGCGCCCGTGGACCCCGTCGGGTTGCGCAGGACCACGCCCGAGGCGAGGGCCTGCGCGGAGCCGCCCTGCAGCAGCGTGAGCGTCGCGGTGCCGCCGCTGCTAGTCCACACCCGCCGTTCGACCAGCGTGTCCCACCTGACGGTGCTCCCACCGTTCGCGCCGGCGTTCAGCACCGTCGACGCCGAGTGCTTCGCGAGCACGCCGTCGCCCCACGCCTTCCCCGCGGCGACGGTGATCGCGCGGTCGCCGGCGCCACCCGCGGTCACCTTCAGGTCGCCCGCGCCACCCACCGCGTACCGGCACCCACGCCCGAACACGTCCGGCGTGTCGGCGGCCGACACCTGGCCCTTGAACCCCCGCACGACGTCAGCCAGTGCTGCCATCAGACCCTCCCTGCCCGGTCCACGCGCACCGCGCGTGCCACCTGTGTGATCGCAGCCGCCAGTTCCTGGTTCGGCTTGTCCGAGTGCTCACCGATCCGCGCCGTCACGGTCAAGCCACTGCCCTTCGCCCACGTGATCTCGACCTCGCGCACCCGGTCCGTCAGGAGCGGTGCACCGTGCATCTGGATCGGGAAGACGTCGCCCTTCTCGAACGTGACGCCGTACCGCCAGTCGTCGGTCTCCTTGAACTCGACCTGCAGCGACGCCTTCTGTGCGGCCGCGTTCAGGGCCTCCCAGCCCTTCGCATCCATGACGGCGTCGTCTGTCGTGTCCGTGGCCATCACGACGGCCGGGCTCCACCCGCAGTCGCCGTGCAGCGCTTCGGCGGCCTCGTTGATGACCTCCCGGTACTTCGTGACCCCGGAGACCTCGCCGCCGGCAACCATCACGCGCGTGAAGTCGGGCGCCTTCGTGCCCCACGTGCCCTGCACGACCCCGGAGCGCTCCGTGAGCGGCACCGTGTGCTCGACCGGGGTGCGCGCGTCGAGCACCAGCTCGCCGTCGATCTGCCGCACGAACACCGACAGCATCGAGAACGGCAGGCCTGGCAGCGCGTCCGTGAGCGCCTGCATCCGCAGCGACGCCGTCAGCGGGTCGCCGCGGCCCAGGTCCGGAGCGACGACGAGCGGCCGGTCCGTGGTGGCCAGGTTCGCGGTCACCACGGACTTGATGACCGTCTCTGCCGGGCCTGTCACGGTGAATGCGCCCGCGCCCTGCCCGGTGGCGAGTGACGCCCCGGGGACGGGCCGGCCGAGCAGCGTCGACAGGACCGAGTCGTCGTCCACCACCGTGTAAGTCTGGGTCCAGCGGTCGCCGCCGCGGTCCACGATCCGGCCGCCGACGTGATGGATCAGCCGGTGCGGGTCCTCGCCCGGGTCGGGCCGGTACTGGATCACGAGGTGTGAGCCGTCGGCCTGCAGGTCCTCGTTGATCTCGTCGCCGGTGGCCACGGAGACGGTGGCGGTGCCCGACTCGAACGCCAGCGCGTAGTCCCGCGCCGTCGCCGAGACCTCGGCCGGCTTCGACACCAGGCCCCGGTACGCGAGGTCCTTGTCGTACACGCTCAGCACGAGCCGCGGCCGAAGCATGCCGCTCACCAGGCCGCGTAGTAGAGCGGGGTGATGGACGCCTGCACCGAGCCCGTGCCCGCGATGCTGATGCCGATCTCGACTTCCTCACCGTCGGGGATGGGCTCGAACTCGCGCGGGTTCAGCAGGTGCCCGACCCGCTCGCCGTTCAGCCGGGCGCCGCCCGTCTCTGTGCTGATCGTCAGCAGGTCGCCGAGCTCGAGCGCGAACGGCACCCCGATGCGGAACCCGTTGACGCTGACCTCCGAGCCTGCGTTGAGCTGGTCCCGGAACGTGAAGGTGGGCCACACGCCGACGTCGCTCGGGTTGGTCATGGTCGCGGACTCCGACGTCGCCGCCTCGGAGACGTAGTAGTCCGGCGCCGCGTCCTCCGGGCCGGTGAAGTCGACCGGGTCGCCGAGCGTCCACCGTGGCGACAGGATCGGCGCCCCAGACCACAGCGGCTGATCGGCGACGAGCGTGTACTCGTACGTGCCCCACCCGAGCAGGCCCGGGGACGCGTACCACGGCGGGTCGCCATCGCCGCGCAGCCGCAGCATCACCGACCGGGTCTCGCCCGACTCCGGCTGCCGCACCGACCACATCCCCGGGCGGTTGAACCGCAGCGAGCGGCGGAACAGTGCGTCCCATGCCAGCCACTCCTTCGACCCCGTGCCGTGGTGCACCATCAGCGGCCAGAAGACCTCGCGCGCGAGCTCCCGGTGATCCTGGAACTCCTGCCCGCGGCGCGCCGGCGACTCCGACACGTGCTCCTCGATCGGCGGGAACGTGAAGCCGCGCACCCCCTGCTGCAGCCGGATCGACTTCTCCGGGTCGGTCCCCGCCAACGACCAGCGACGACCGTCCCAGCCCGTCCACGTGATGTCGAGGGGCGACCACGGGTCCGGGGCGGCGGTCGCCGGCGTGCCGGGCGACCCGTAGACGGCATACGGCATCAGACCAGCACCCCCGTCCGCAGCCCGTGCATCACGGCTGCATCCCGCATCTCCGTCTTCAGGCGCCGCATCGCCGCGTCCGGGTCGACCGTCGTGATGCTGTCGACCTGCACCGTGAAGTTGCCGCCCGTCGGCGGGACGAAGGTCGTCGTCGGGGCCGGCGCGGTCGCCGCGATGTGCCGGGTCTGGTCAGCCGTGAGGACGTACCCGTTGACGTTCGGCCGGAACATCTCGGTCCCGAGCTCGTTCACCTGGTACAGCTCGCCGGCCGTGACCGGCCCGCCCGCCGCGCGCTTCTTGAGCGTCGTGTGCTTCCCCGTCAGCGCGACGGAGATCGCGTCGGCCATCACGACGCCCCAGTTGTAGACGTGCTTCTCGAGCGAGGCCTTCTCCTTCTCGAGGCCAGCCTCGAACGACTTCGCCGCCGACAGCCCGCCCTTCGAGAACGCGTCCGTCACGTACTCGCCGGCCTGGCTGCTGTACTTCGAGATGTCGCCGTACGCCTTGTTCAGCTCCGAGATCTGCTCCGGCTCCTTCAGCAGCGCGTCGGCAACGAGCGAGCCCTGCTCAGACCCGAGCTCGGCCACCTCCTGCAGGACCGTGCCCCGAAGGCCCTTCGAGCGGAGCTTGTTCAGCTTCCCCGCGAACGCCCGGAGGGCCCCCGCCTTGCCCTTCGCGTCGGCGACGAGGTCCTTCGCGGTCACCGAGGCCTTCGTGCCCGGGTCCCACACCTGCTCGTTCCACGTGTCGCCGCGGCTGTTCGTCCGCACGACGTCGCGGAACTCGCCCTCCTTGGCCTCCTTGATCGAGTTCCCCAGGGCCTGCTCGCCCTTCAGCGTGTTCCTCACGCTGTCGGAGATGCCCTGCAGCTTCTCGACCCGGGCGGTGGCCTTCTCGAGCCTCTTGTCGATGCCTTCGATCTGCTTGTACAGGCCGCGCATCGCGGTCTCGGCCTCGCGTGCCTTCTTCGCGAGGCGGTTCGACTGGCCCTTCGTCAGGTTCCCGGAGCTGGCGAGACCGAGCATGTCGTCGACCACGCCGTACGCTCCGTCGGCGCCCGACGTCGCCGAGTCGAGGATGTTCCCCCGGCGCATGTCCGTGGCGAACTCGGTGCGCTCCGTACTCAGGGCCGACCGGCGCTCGCGTGCCTTGTCGACCTCCTCCTTACGCCGCTCGTACAGCTTCTCCGCAGCGTCGAGCCGCTTCTCCGCCGCTCGGTCGTCGGCTTCCTTCTTCGTCTTCCGGGCGCGCCTGACAGCCGCGCGCGCCTCCTTGACCTTGCGGGCGGCGGCGTCACGGCGAGCCTCCGCGGCGTCGAGCGCTCGGGTCGCCGAACCGACCGCACCACCCACCTTGTAGGTCGCCTCGGGGTCGGTGATGAGCGCGCCCTTCAGCGCCGCCGCACGGAGCCGGTACATCGCGCGGTGACCGCCGACGGCGGCCACCTCGCGCTCGGTCCACATGTGCTCGCCGTTCGACGCCCAGATCGGGACGTCGTCAGACGTGCCGGTGCCCGGGCCGGTGACCGCGCCGCCGTCCTTGAGAGCGAGGTGCACGTGCGAGTAGTGCGTCCGCCGCGTTACCGGCGCGGCACCGCCCATCACGCCGTTGCGGAGGAACCCGCGCGGCGTGTAGAACAGCTCCTTCGCCATCGGGAACGCGCGACGCAGCAGGTCCCACGTGTGGCCCATGTTCGGCGACACGATGTCGATCGCGCGGCCCATGCCGTGGTACGAGGGGTACCCGGTCGCCGTGACCGCGCCCGGCCGGTAGCCCGACGTGATCTGCGCGCCCGGGTCGATCGCCTGGACGGCCTTCGACATCTGCGCCACGCCGCGCGGCGTCTTGCCGGTCCAG
Organism: Isoptericola sp. NPDC056605; assembly: GCF_042792795.1. Lineage (NCBI taxonomy): Bacteria > Bacillati > Actinomycetota > Actinomycetes > Micrococcales > Promicromonosporaceae > Isoptericola > Isoptericola sp. NPDC056605. Next base: position 71,848 of record NZ_JBHTVT010000013.1, read on the forward strand.
CCCGCGCCTTCGCCGTCGCCCATCGCGCTCTTCGGCGCGAAGAACTGCGTGCCGATCTTGATCGCGAGCTTCGTGTTGTCCTTGATGAACTGGTTGACGTCCTTCTGGGCGCCCTTCGTGTTCGCGTTGACCGGGATCGACGAGGACTGCTCACCGACCCAGTCGGTCAGCTTCAGCACGGTCCTGCGGCCCTGCTTGTCCTTGCCCTTGATCGTGACCGTGCCGTCCGACTCGTCCACCGTCGCGGTGTAGTCGCGCAGCGTGGCGAGCGCCTTGCCGTCCTTCGCGAAGATCTTGACCGAGCCGTCGGCATCGTTCACCTGCGCCGTGACGTCGTCGAGCTTCCGCTCGGCCGGCGCCCCGTCGCCCTTGATCTTGAGCGTGCCGTCGGCGGACTCGACCGAGTTCAGGAAGTCCCGCAGACCCACCTCAGCGGCGGCCGTGTTGACCGAGATGTCCGCCTTGTAGTCCCCCGGGACCAGGCCGAGCTTGTCGGCGAGCGCCTCGGCCTTCTCCTCGCCCATGCCCAGCGCGTCAGCCTGCGCGAGGAAGTCGTCACGGGAGGCCTTGACGAACTTCCGGACCTGCTCCTGCGACTTGCCGTTCTGCTCCATGCTGGCGGCGACCGCGAGGGACTTCTCGGCGATCCCGTCGAGCGCCTCCTCGTTCGCGCGCCCGGCCTCGGTGTTGCGGTCGAGGGTCTCGCCGTTCTCCTTCAGCGACTTCCGCGCGGCGTCGAGCTGCTCCTGGTACGCGCGACGGGCCTCGCGCTCGTCGAGCACCACGCCGGCCGCCTTCGCCTGCGCCTCGATGAGCTCTCCGAGCGACGCGACCTGCTCGTCGATCGCGCCAGTCGTTGTCGCGTAGTTCTGCTGCAGCTCCTCCTGTGAGACGCCCGCGGCCTCGTCCGCCGCAGCCTTCTTCGCCTGCGCCCTCTCGGCGTTCGTCAGCCCGGACGCCTCGGCGTCGAGCGCGCCCAGCAGGAAGACCGACGCGGCCTTCCGGGCGTCACCCTTCGTCAGGACGTCGTCCTGCTTGGAGACGTACGCCTCAGTGGCGGCGGTGACCTTGTCGACCGCGTCCCGCTCGCCGAGGACGTACCCCTGCAGGTCCTCGACGGCGAGCCCGATCTTCTCGGCTCGGTCGACGAGGTACTCGGGGTCCTTGCCGAAGATGTTGTCGATCCAGCTGCGCTGGTTCTTCGTGGTCAGCGCGGCGTTGATCTCCGACAGGGTCGCGTCGGTGCGCTTCCCGAGGTCGTCGAGCGTGTCCGCGTAGGCGTCCGTCTTCGCCTGCGCCTCTGCGGCGTTCTGCGCCCATACGGTCAGCCCGACGGCGGCCACCGCGACCGCGGCACCGACAGCGCCCGCGGCGGCGGAGGCGCCCTTCATCGACCAACCGAGCGCCTCGACCGCGCCCTTGGCGCTGTTCACCCCGATGACGAGCTTGCCCATGCCTGCGACGCCGAGCAGGGCCAGGCCGCCAGAGCCCGCGAGCAGAGTCGTCGCGTTCAGCAGCGGGGCAGGCAGGTCCGACAGCACGTTCACGAGCCCGGTCGCGGTCTGGGTGGCCTCGCGCAGGAAGGAGTTCGCGCCGGACCCGCTGTTGATCAGCAGGGTCTCGAACGCGCCCGAGAGCCCCTCGAGGTCGCCGGACAGGTTGTCGAGACGGTCGGCGGCCGTCCGTGCGGCGTACCCCTGGTCGTTGACCGCGTCGGTCCACTCGTTGACCTTCTCGGCTCCGGCATCGAGGAGGATGTTCGCCGCCTGGATCGACTCGTTCCCGAAGATCCGCCCCAGGGCGGCCGATCGCTCGGCGTCCGATGCCTCGCCCAGCCTGGCCTTGAGCTGACCGGCCGCGCCGGCGAGCCCGATGAACTTGTCCTGACCGTCGAAGACGTTGATCCCGAGGGACTCCATCTCCTTTGCCGCGATCTTCGACGGTGACGTGAGGGACATGACCATCGATCGCAACGACGTGCCCGCCTGCTCGCCCACGAGCGCGTTCGACGCGAACAGGGCCAGGGTGCCGGTCGTCTCCTCGAGCGTGACGCCGAGCTGCGCTACCGGAACGCCTGCGTACTTCAGCGCGCCCGCAAGATCGGAGACGTCGCCCTGCGCCTTGCCGGCACCGGCGGCGAGCAGGTCGGCGATGTGGGTGACGTCCTCGCCGCCGAGCTTGAACTGCGTCATCGTGCCGGCGGCGATCTCTGCAGCGTCCGCTACCGAGAGCGCACCCGACGCGGCCAGGTCAAGCGCGCCCTTGAGCCCACCACCGAGCGTGTCCTGCGCGGTCACGCCCGCCTTGAGCATGTTCTCGATGCCGGCCGCCGCCTCCGACGCGGAGAACGACGTCGAGGCACCGAGCTCGATCGCCTCCTGCCGCAGGTCGGCGAGTTCCTTGGCCGTCGCGCCACCCGTCGCCTTCACGGCCGACATCTGCTTGTCGAACGAGGCGAACGTCTTGGCAGCGATCCCCGCGCCCGCCGTGGCCGCAGCGCCGATCAGCCCGAGGCCCGTGGTGACGTCCCGCGCCGACTGCTCGTACTTGCCCAGGAACGACTCCGCGGACTGCCCGTTCTTCAGCAGGTCCGCGTTGAGGTCCTTCACCGCAGTCCGCGCCATCTTCATGCCGCCGACGAACCCCGACGCGTTCGCCGTCAGGACGTACTTCACAGAGCGATCGGCCACAACTTCACCCCCCGATCGGCGGAATCCTGCGGTTCAATGGGCGGATGGCCAACGAGACGATCGACGAGGCGACCAGGGAGCGGTTCCGCCGGACGAACCGCGCGCTGCTCATAGCCGCGGCGGTCCTCGTGGTGGTCGTCGGCGTGATCGCCCTCGTCGCCTGGCAGCAGAACCAGCGCGAGGCCGCTGAGCGCACGGACGGCTTCTACTGCACGCTGTCCGGCGTGAGCCCGTACGAGCGCGCGCCGGAGACCGGCCGGCTCTGCGCGGACATCCTGCTCAACGACTGAGGCCAGGGAGCACCGCACCGGGCTTCAGGCTCGCTCCCCAGATGAGCGCGTCGTCGTGCTTCGACACACCGGTTCCGGGGCGCGCCTCCTGCGCGCGGCGGATGGCCGTCACGACGTGGCAGCGGATCGGAGGCCCAACCTCGAGCGCGTTCTCCGCGTCCCGCGCCTGGCAGACATCCTTCGGCCACCCGCACATCGGGCAGACCTCGGACGCCTCCCACTCAGCGAGCGCGAGCATCCACTCCCGCTCGGTGTCGTCCCACTCGACCTCGGTCCAGGACGACACCATCCGGCCGCCGGCGTCGTACTCGTAGAACGTCTTCGGCTCCCAGCCGAGGAACCGCTTGTACGAGATCCCCAGGGTGCGCGCGGCCGTCACCTCCGCGCGCACCCTGGGGTCGCGCAGCCGCTCGATCAGAAAGGGCGGGAGCCGTCCCGGTTCAGCCGGATGATGTTCAGCGCGAGCGTCGTGTACTGGCCGTCGGAGATCTCGTCGAGCGCCTCGACCCACTCGGCGGCGGACACCTCGACGGCGTCGCCGGAGGCGTGCTCCTTCACCGACCGCACCGACTCGGGCAGCGCCTCTGCGAGGAACGTGTCCCAGTTGAGGGAGTAGCCCTCGTCCACCTTGTCGTCCTCGCGCGGCCGGTTGCTCTCCTCGATCTCGGCCCACCGCTTCCGCGACAGGGCCTCGAGCTCGATGTCGAGCACCGACGACTGGCCGCGCTTCGTCGCGTCGTCGAACGTCGTCTGCGCCTCGCGCACGGCCTTCGACGCGAGCCGGTCGCCGGCCGCCTTCTTCGCCGCGACGAGCGCGTCGGACGCGGCCTCGATCTCCGCCGCGACGGCGCTGTCCGGGTAGAACGGGATCACGCGGCGGGCGCGCTTGATGTTCAGGGGCATGGCTTCTCCCAGGGGGTGGGGGTCAGGGGGTGAGGGTGTGGTGCCCGGCGGCCGCGAACCCCCTGGTGTCGCGGCCGCCGGGGGAACGGGTCAGGCGCTGGCCGCGACCTTGACCGGGCCGGCGAAGTCCTGCACGAACGTGTTGAACACGCTCCGGCTGTAGGAGTTCGCCTCGGGCGCCATCGGCGTCTTCTGGCCCGCCTTGAACTTCACGATGTACACCTCGTCGTCCGCGGCGTACGGCGCGTCCCACGCCTTGTTCCGGCGCTCGACGTAGTAGTGCACCGACCCCTCGACGAGGAGCTCCGCGAGCTCGTTCGCCGCCGTCGCGGCCGGGCTGTTGGTGTTGTCGACCCCGGTGATGCCGAGCGTGACCGTCTTGCGGCCCGGCTCGTTGCGGTCCACGGTCTGGCACAGCAGCTGCACCGAGATCGTGGCCTGCTCGATGCCGATGAGCGCCGAGTCCGCCGTCGCGTAGCACGACGCGTTCAGGCCCGTGCTGCCCGAGAGGTTCAGCTCGGTCAGCTTCGGGGCCTCGATGTCGGCGATCGCCGGGACGATGTCGATGCGGACGTTCCCGTCGACCGGGGTCACGGGCAGGTCGGGAGTTCCGGCCATGGTGGATCACTCCTTCTCGGTGGCCTCATCCGCAGGCGCGGGCGCGTCCTGCGGCTCCGGCTTGGCGGACGCCTTGCCGGTCTCACGCGAGGCCGTCCGGCCCGCGAGCTTCGGGGGGCAGTGCTTCGGGTGGCGCACGAGCGTCGACGGCGGGTACCGCTCGTCCTTCACGCGCTTCAGGCGGCCGTCGGCCAGCCGGGGGTCCGCCTCGGGGACGTCGAACTCGTGACCCGTGGACGGGTCCTTGACGCGGATGAACACGGCGCACCTCCGGGCACGACGACGAGCCCCGCGCCGGGATTGACGGGGGCTGGGGATCGGTGGGGGTCAGGCCGTCCGGGAGACGGTCAGATCGAACTCGAGGACCACGACCTGGAACCGCAGATCGGTGTCCGTCGCGGTCAGGCCGGCGGCGTACGGGCCCGTGATGCGCGGCGGTCGGAGCGCGCCGACGGCGTAGCCGGGGACGGTGATGCGGGCGCCCTTCCACGCCTGCTCCGCCGCGTCCGCGAGGACCAGCGCCTGCACGCCCGTCTTCGCGGAGACCGTGACACGCCACGTCGCCGTCGCGCCGTGCGTGTTCGCGACCATGCCCGGGATCGGCTCCGGCATCTGCAGGTTGCCGACGAGCCACGGAGCCGTCGCCGTGTTCGACGCCTGGAAGTCGTGGAACGCGGGCGTGAGCGCCGGCACCGTGGGCCGGAGCGCCTTCAGCGCCTCGAACAGCACGCCCGGGGTGGTCACAGCAGGCCGTCCATGATCTTGCCGAGGTACTTCTCGACGGCCTGGGCCTCGGCCTTCGCGGGGGTGTCGATGTCGACGCTGCCGCCGCCACCGTTCGCTCCGCCCTCGACCGCGACGCCGGCCAGGGAGCCGAGGCCGCCGATCTCGGGGCCGACCTCGTAGCCGACCGTCCCGGGCCCGAACGTTCGGTCGTACGAGATCCGCGGAGGCGCGCCGGCCTTCGTGGTGAAGTAGTCGGACTCCTTGAACGCGTCCTGCATGTCGCGCTTGAGGTTCGTCGCGCCCTTCTTCAGCACGGCGTCGACCTCGGGCAGGATCCGCGAGGCCGCGCGCGTGAGGTCCGCCTCGATGCGGCGCAGGTCGCCGGTGCCGGACATCAGGGGCCCTTCTCGACGGCGAGCCGGTACGCCGTGGCGCGGCTCTTGTTCAGCGGGGCCATCACCTGGAAGGTGCGGCCCACGAGGTGCGGGTCGTTCTCGGACGCCGTGATCGTCACGTCGTCGCCGACCATCGGCTGGTAGCCCGCGGCCGTCTTCGCGACGGGGACACTGACCGTGTACCGCTCGACCGTGAACACCGCGGTCGCGGCCTCCGGGGTCGACTCCTGAGCCGCCCACGACTGCACACGGCACTCGCCCTCGTAGACCACGTTCGGCGTCGTCGTGACGGCGCCCGTGACCGGGTCGGTCGCGACGACGTCGGCGCCACGCGTGATGCGGCACGCGTCGGGCATGAGCTCCTCGGCGATCTCGCGCCCGAGCGCGAGCGCGTACGCCGCCAGGTCAGCAACCACCGGGCAGCCTCCATGCCGGGACGCCGAGCCGGATGCTCCCGACCGACGAGCGCGACGACGGCGCGAGCAGCGCGGTCTCTTCCGGGCTCACGTACAGCAGGCCCGTCGACGTCGAGTTGTCGATCGTCGCCTGGAAGTCGTCGAGGCCCACCGAGCGGAGGGCCTTCGGGTTCCGCACGACGCGGAGCACCATGTCCTCGACGACGCCCTGCACGAGCTCGACGTCGAGCGTGCCCTCCTCGATGCGGGAGGGCACGCTCGGCACGGCGGCCACGAGCCGCAGCTCGGCCTTCGCGATGAGCGCCGTGAGCTGGGCGTCGGCGGTCGTGCCCTCGGGGATGGTGATGCCGAAGGCGGCCGTTCGGATGCTGGCCGGGGTCACCTCGAACATCACGCCTCCCCAGGGGTCAGGACTCGTCGGCGTCGTCGGCCTGCGCCGCGGCGATGAGCGCGACGATGTCGGCCTTCTTCGTCGTGTCGCCGAGGTCGACGTCGAGCTCGGCCGCGAGGGCCTTCAGCTCGTCGACCTTCAGCTTGTCGAGCGACTTCGGCTCGTCGCTGCTGTCGGCGGGTGCCGGGGCGTCGGTCAGGTGGTCGCCCACCGTCACGCCGTCGGGCACCTCGTCACCGGCGGCCAGGCGCACGTGCGCGCCGGCGTCGTCGTACGCGTACACGACCCCGTCGAGGTCGTCACGGATCTTGCGCGCCATGGCGGCGCTCCTTCCGGTAGGCAGATCAGGGGGTGGTGCGGTGCGGGCCGTGCCGGAGCACGGCCCGCACCGTGACGGGTCAGGACAGGACGGTCGCCTTGAGCGAGAGGTTCGCGTTGGCGAGGACCGGCATACCGATCGCGTCCGACACGACCTCCGCGATCATCGGCGGCTTCTCGTTCCGGTAGACGCCGACGACGACGCCCGGCTGGTCCGCCTCCGCGATGCCCCAGTCCGCCTCGGTCGAGGACAGCGTCTGCCCCCAGAACGTGGCGCCGAGCTGCGTCTGCTCCCACGCGTCCGGCTCGACCGGCTCGGGCAGCATGAGCAGCTCGTTGTCGGGCAGCACGAGGCCGCTCGCCGTGCGCCGCGTGTAGACCTCGATCGGGGGCAGCCCCGCGCCCTCGATGATGGCGTTGACGTCCGCGACCGTCGCCGGCCGGGACCCGCCACCCACCAGGGAGGTCTTGAACTCGTCGCCCTGCGCCATGACGCGGGCGACCCGACGCGACATGAGGATGACGCCCGGCGCGACGCCGTTCGTCGCCTCGTACACGTCCGACCACGTCTGCAGGTCGGCGAGGCGGGACGTGCTGGTCGCGGCCGACCACAGCGCGGACGCCGTGGCCGTGTGGCCCGAGTCCCGACCGAACGAGTCGGCGGCACCGAGCTCCGCGATCGTCGCGACGCCCGTGCGGAGCACGGTCCCGCGGAGCTTCTCCATGCGGTCGGAGATCGCGAGGGCGACCTGCCGGGCCACGTTGAGGATCTCCCCGAGGATCGTGTCGTCCGACGCGCCACGCGAACGCAGCTGCTCGTACTCCGAGACCGGGATGTTCTTCCCGATCGCGGGGAGCTCGAGCGTGACCCGCTTGCGCGACGGCTTGCCGCCGACCGTCGGCTCCGCGTCGTAGGCGCGGAACTCCGCCTCGGCGACCAGGCCGGCCGAACCGGGCACGAAGCGGACGTTGATGTCCGGGACCTCGCGGTTCGGCAGGAAGCGCGACAGGTTGCCCTTGCGCGCCTCGATGTCGTTGAGCGCCTCCCGGACGTACCCCGTGAGGGTCGCCGGGTCGATGATGTCAGTCCAGAGAGCCATGATCCGACTCCTCCTCTCAGACGAAGACGAACGTCGTCGCGGCGCGCTTGGCGGCGGCCGCGGGGGCGGTGAACGTGCCGGGGACCTTCGAGGCCCGGACGCGTCCGTGGTCGAGGACCGGCACCGCGAAGTCGGCGGTGCCGACGACGGGCTGGTCCGTCAGGACGAAGCCGGCGAGGATGCCGGCGCCCGTCACGGTGGCCTCCGTGCCGTCGTAGGGGACGAGGACGCCCCCGACCTTCGCGACGGGGGTGCCGGACGGGATGTACCCGTTCGGGTAGTGCGTGCCGGCGGTGAAGGTGGAGATGTCGAGGACCTCGGTGCGCGCGTTGGCGATGCCGTGCGTGGACCCGAGCCAGGACTGGTCGCCACCGCCGAACGTCTCGTTCTTGAGACGGGGCATGGTCGTTCCTTCCCGTGGTGGGGTGGGTGAGGGACTACTGCTTCTTCGAGCGACGGTCGTTGAACAGGTCACGGCCGGCGCCCACGCCCGAGGTCTTCTCGGGCTTGTGGCGTCCCTGGCCCATGTCGGGCCACTTGCCGCCGGCGGGCGCGAGCCCGTCGACGTACTGCTGCACCTTGTCGGTGTCGACCTCGCCGCCGTCGGCGGTGAGGAACTTGGTGAGGTCGAGCGGCGCGAGGATCGTCGCGAGCTTCTCGCTCGGGATCCGGCCGGCGGCCGCGACCTTGAACTCGGAGGTGACGAGGCGGGGCAGGTGCTCGCGCTGCGCCTCGGCCTTGCCCTCGGCCTTCGCGTCCGCCTTCGCCTGGTCGATCGCCTTCTCGGCGTCGGTCTGCGTGGCGGCCTTGAGCTCGTCGCGCTCCTTCTTGATGGCGTCGTAGTCGGCGTACTTCCCGGCGCGGCCCTCGTGCTTGCGGGCCTTGTGGCGCCAGTACTCCGCCTGCTGCTCCGCCGTCATGTCCTTGACCGGCGTCTTCTCCGGGAACGCGTACTTCTCGCCCGACTCCGGGTCGGTGAACGTCCCGGCGCCGTCGCTTCCGTCCCTGTCGCCGCCGTCGCCACCCTCCCCGTCGCCACCCTCCCCGTCGCCGCCCTCGCCGTCCTTCATGACGGCGTCGCCGAACGTGCGGCGGTGGAACGCGAGAAGGGCGTCGATGCCGCCCGGCGCGGTGATGTCGATGTGGTCGGTGCCGGGCGTGTACAGACGTGCGCGCATGATGCTCCCCATGTCGGGTGGTGGTGGTTCGCCCCGGAGGGCGGACGCGTCAGACCCTGGCGGTCTGGCGCGCGGTCTGGTTGCGGAGCCGGCGCGCCGCCGCGAGCTCCGTCTGCGACGCCGCTTGCGTGTCCGGGCGCTGCACGGGCGCCAGCCCGCGCGCCTCACGAGCGGCACGGTTGCGGCCCGGGTTCGCGGACCGCTGCCGGGACACGAGCACCGGCCCAAGCTCGCCGTGCTCGTCGACCTCGTAGGCGACGCGCGTCTCCTTCAGGTCGCGCGCGCTCGTCGACGCCGACAGCCGGTATGTCTCGGCGAACGCGTCGTCCATGTCCCACGGGCTGCCCGGGTCGTGCGCGGCAGTGACCGGCAGCGTCGTGCACTTGCAGCGGTGGTGGATCGGCATCAGGGCCTCGCGGTGGTACACCCGGTCCGCAGCCGCCACGCACAGGCCACACGAGCCCGAACGCGAGAGCTCGGGGTGGACGACCCGCCGGTACCCGATCACCGCCGTGGAGCCCGTGAACGACGTGCGCGCCTGCGCGCGCCGCGCGAGCCCGAGGTCGATCCGCGTCGTCGCGTCCGCGCGCTGCAGACCCAGCGCGACGGCGTCGGCGAGCGGCTTGCCCTTCGACACCTCGAACCGCACGGTGTCCGCGACGCGCCCGTAGGCCGTCGCCCACGACGCGACCTCCATGCGCAGCGGGTCGACGATCGACAGTGTGCGCCCCCGCGGTGCCGAGCCCGCCGTCTCGCCGATCGCCCGCGTCAGGTACGCCGACGTGAACGACGCAGCCGTGCGGGACGCGGAGTGCACCGCAGCCCCCGCGCCGGCGGCGGCCGCCGTGATCGCCTCGTGGTCGTACCAGTCGAGGCCGTCGTACGCCGCCTGCACCTGCGCGACCGTGGACTCCTCGAGCGCGGCCTGGTTGTCGGCGTCCGCCTTCGACAGTGCGGCCAGCGTCTCCCAGTCCATCAGCCCTCCGCCGGCGCCTCAGCGGCCAGTGCCTGCTCCTGCAGCTCGGCCGGCTCCGGCGACGGGTTCCGCGCCGCGATCGCGGCTGCCGTCTGCGCCGCAAGGGTCGCGGCGAGCGTCATGTCGTCGGCGCGCTCCGTCTTCATGAGGTCGATCTGCGCGGGGGAGTACTGCCAGATGTCCCGCATGCGGGTCTCCCACGGCACGTCGGCCGCCTTCGCCTTCACGGCGGCGTCGGCCTTCTCCGTGAGGCCGTACCGCTCCGCGGGCCGCCACACGATCTCGATGTCCTCGGCGCGGGCCCGCTCCGTGTCCCCGCTCATCAGGAACAGGGCAGCGAGCGCCGCAGCGTGCACGGCCCCGAACCGGTCCTGCCGGTCCTCGATCTTGAACGTGCGGCCCTCGCGCGCGAACGCGGCGCCGGCCGCCGACTGGTTCTGCCCCTCGGGGGAGAACATCGCCAGCGGCGTGAACGTGACCGCGGACAGCTGCTGGATGAACTTGTCGACGCCGGTCCATACCGGCGTGAGGTCGACGGCGCCCGACTCCCAGATCTCCGCGGAGGCCGGCAGCTTCCACAAGGCGCCCGGATCGGCCGCGAAGACCTCGTTGTAGTCGATCCGCTCGCCGGTCTTCGGGTCGTAGTCCGGTAGGTCCTTGTCGTTCTCGACCTTGATGCCGCGCTGGCGGAACGCCTGCAGCGTCGCGATCGTCATCCCCTGCAGGACCATGTGGTCGAGCCGGTCGAGCAGGTCACGGTGGCGCTGGAACTCGCCGATACCCTCCTCGTTCCGGTACCGGAACACGGGCACGAGGTCCTCGCACCCAGCCGGCAGGGGAAGCCCAGCCTCACCGCCGGCGCTCTCGTCCCACTCCCACGAGCTCGAGAACCGGGCGCCCTCCTTCGACGCCGTCTTCCGGTCGTGGAACGCCCGCCATACTCGGCCCGGCCGGTACAGGTACGCGTAGTCGCGCTCGTCCTCGTCGTGGTGGAAGAACTTCCCAGCCGCGATCCGCTCAGCCTGCACGACCGGGTCGTGCAGGGTGACGACCTGGCGGGGGTCCTCCGCGGTGTACCGCGGCCGGCCGCCGTACATCCCGACGATCGCGTACCCGTTGCCAGCGACGAGCGCGAGCCGGTGCGCGTCGTCCGATTCGTCCTTCATCCCGGACGCCTTGACCAGCCGCCAAGCCTCCGGGTCGCCCGTCGCCGCGTTGTCGACCGCCGTCATCACCGACTGCACCCGCAGCGGGTACTTCACGGCCTTCACGATCATCTCCGCGAACGCCGTCCGTGACGCCTTGAAGAACCGCTGCGCCGACTCCGGCGCCTGCTTCAGCGACGACGGCACCGGCGAGTCGCCCTCGTACCGCGCGAACATCTCATCCATGCCGCCGCCACCGGCCGACTCCGCCTTGCGGCGCTTCTCGAGCTTGTCCGCCAGCCGCTTCAGGTACCAGCCCGGGGAGTCCTTCGTCTTGACGTCGATCGTCATGGGCCCGCCCTCCTCACCTGAGCCGCCGCGGACGGAACGCCGCGCGCTGGATGTTCTCTCCGGCCTTCACCGCGTCGAGGTACCCCTGCCACGACAGCAGGGCCGCCATCGCGGCGTCGAACTTCCGGTCGGGGTGGATCTTCCCGAGGATGAACATCGGGTCGCCGTTGTCGTCGACGAAGTTCGTTTTAGCCTGCCCCGCGTTCGCGATGTGCCGGCCGAAGTCCTCGTGCAGCGGGTCGTCCGCGGTCCACCCGACGGCGCCCGACGCGATCGCCTCCTGGTAGGCGCGGATCGCGTACGCCGTCGTCTTGTAGCGGTTCGTCCACCACTCCTCGACGCGGCCCTTGTGCTCGCCGGCCCACGTCCCGACCTCCGTCACCCAGTACGGCGGGTCGCAGTACATGCGCCACACCTCGTACCGGTCGAACAGCTCGTCGACCTTCTGGTTCACCTCGTCCTCGGGGACTTCCCAGTCCTCGACGTCGAGATCCCGCTCCCAGATGCCCGCGAGCTCCTGCGTGCCCGTCGCGAGGTCCGTCAGCACGAACGCCGTCGAGTCACGACGGCGTGCGCCGTCGAAGCCGACCACGACCTTCGCGCCGGCCGGGATCCGCGTGCGCAGCGCCCCGTCCTCGCGGCCGCCGACCCACAGCAGCTCGCGCCAGCGCTTCGTGTCGAACGCCTGCTGGCCCGACCGCACCCAGCGGTTCAGCCACACCCGCTCGAGGTACGACGTATCCGCGCCCGGCCGGTCCCACTTCGACGCGATCTCGTCGAACTGCCCGGGTCCGAACTCGCCGGCCGGGCCCGTCGCCTCGTCGACCGCCTCGATCCGCTCGGCCTTCACCGTGAGGTCGTGGCCGCCGTCGTCCGACCGGTACAGGTAGAACAGGTCCGGCCGCTCGATCTTGCCGTCGCGGATCGCCTCAGCCTCGGTGTGCACCTGCTCCGCGACCGAGCCCTGCCCGAGCTCGCCCGCCGTGCCCACGTACAGCGAGTACGGGTCGTCCAGCGGACGCTTCGGCAGGTTCGCGTCCATCGTCTGGTGCGCCTCAAGCTGCCGCGGCAGGTAGAGGCGGTGCGGCTCGTCGAAGCAGTTGAGAGTCGTGCGGGCGCCGTCACGCGACCCCGGGCTGTTCGCCAGCGGGACCGCCTTACCGTCCGCACGCCCGTACTCGTCGAGCCGGACGATGCGCTCCTGCGACACGTCGAACAGGTCCGCGTCGGGCCCGTTCTCGATGATGTACGTCAGCGCGCCGAACGCGAGCTCCTCCACCTGCTCGACCGTCACGGCGAGCATCGGGATGTACGGCGACCGCACCGGCCGGCCGACAGGGTTCCCGCTCGCGTCCCAGCCATCGAACCGTGTCGGGCCCTCGGCATGCAGCTCGCAGAACGCGATGAGCGCCATCTTCTCGGTCTTCGCGAGGCCCTTCCGCACGGACAGCCCCACCCGCTTGAAGCGGCGGCGGCCCTCCCACGGGTGACCCTTCGGGTACACCTCGAACGCCCGGTACAGGAACGCCCGGAACTCCGGGTCGATCACGTAGTCCTGGCCTTGCAGCGAGCCCGGACCGTAGACCGCGCGCTCCTCGATCAGGTCGCAGATCTGGGGCCCGAGGGTCGGCCAGTACTCCTCGTCCGGCTCCGGGACGACCAGGAGCACGTCAGCGCACGACGGTCAGACCCCCGCGAGGGTCGTCGTCGCCGCCGTCCTTCTTCGGCCTCTGGGTCCGCGGCGCCTGTCGACGACGCTCGCCACGCTCCTCGACCTCGTCGGTGCGCTCGACCTCCGCGCGCAGCCGCAGCAGCGCGAGCGGGTTGAGTCCGAGCCGGTCGGACAGCATGCGTGCCTCGGTGCCGGCCGCGAGGTTCCCCTGCTCCGCGCGGATCTTCCACCGCACGTACTGGGCGACCTCGCGGTGCGCCTGCGCTTCCTCCCAGATCACGGCCTGCGGCGTCGCCCACAGCTCTGTCCAGAGCGCGACCTCGGCGTCCGTCGCCTGCTCGATCTGCAGGGTCAGCGTCGCGACGAGCATCTCGTTCTTGCTCAGCTCGCGACGCAGGCGGCCCTTCGTCCGTCCGTCCTCGGCCTCCCCGAGCTCCACCTGCAACGACGCGACGCGGTCCTGCGCGAGCTCGCGCGCCGCCACGCGGTCGACGTCGGGCTGCAGCGGCCACGCCGGGGCAGCACCTGCACGCCCCTTCGAGGGCAACGTGCGGAAGTCGGCCTTCGGGTTGTTCCGCCGAGCGCGAGTGCTCGGGTGCTTCGGGGCAGGACCAGGCATGACGACCTCCCATGGCGGGGGAACGAACGGGCCCGCCCATGTCGGGTTCAGCCCGGAGCCAGCGCCTGCCGGCTGTTGCACGAGCGGCACAGCACCGCGAGACGCGATGACGTGCCACCCAGCGCGACCGCGGTCGAGTGCGCCGCGGTCAGATCGTGCGACGGATGCGACGGGCGCTGCCACCCGGGACACACCCACCCGTTCGCGGCCACCCACGTCGCGACGGCCTGACGCCGACGCTCACGCTCCTTCGGGTTCCGCGCCGCCACCGAGCTCGGCGACGGCGGCCGCTGCGAGTGCTCCGCGCAGTACGTCCTGCCGACGACCCGCGCCTCACACCCCGTCCGCCCACACCGCTTCGGCGCTCGCGGCACGGCACCTCCCGGGGGGCCAGATGTGACCACCACCGAAGACCCTCCGAACCCGTACAGCAGAAAATCTGCAGACCCCAGCGGTACTGGCGGGCTGTGGGGGGAGGGGGTGGTGGCCCGGGGTGGTGCCCTCAGTCGCTGTCGAGCGCGGGCCCGATGATCGTGATCCAGGCGATGGCCCAGACCGTGGCGAGGGTCGCGGCCCAGAGGAACACTTCGCCCACGTACTCGGTGTCCTCGAACACAGCGAGGCCGGTCCCGATCTCGATGGTGAAGGCGCCGAACCAGTGGCCCAGGAACGACTTCAGCTTGCGTTTCTGGTCGGCCGAAAGGCCGGCGGTCGCGGCGTCTTGGAGAGCCGCGATGTCGGGGTCGTCGGCGGCTTGGCGCTTGATGTCGGCGGTGAGCTGGTCGCTGAGCGCGAGCGCGTCGTCCGTATCGACCTTGGCGGTCGTGGCGACGGTTCTAACCGCCTCCTGGCGGGCGGCTTCATCGTTGCCGATCCGCCGGGCTGCGTCAGCGATCGAGGCGAGTGAAGCCCGGAGTTCAGGCGTGAAGAGGGCCGCGACTTGTGCCTGCTGGAACTGACGGATGGTGGCCTGCAGTCCACCGAGGTCGCCGAGGTCGGCGATGTACCTGGTGAAGTTCGGCGTGATCGGGCGGACTACTTGGAGCCCCGTGGGCTTGAAGTGCGCGTTGATCGCGTCTCGCAGCGGTTGCATCTGGCTGGCGCTGAGGCTCGCCATCGTCTCGGCGAGCGGTGCCATCATCTGGGTAGCGAGCCGCTGGAGTGGCGCGAAGGCCTCCGCGTTCGCCTTGACGTACGCCCGGAGCCAGTCCGGGCGGTCGTCGTCGCTCATCGCCACCGTCATGCACCGATGGTCCCACCTGGGTGCTTGTCGGTCGAGGGAAACACCGAACGCGGAACGCCCCCGGGAGCCGTTGGGCTGCGGGGGCGTTCTGGTTCCGGGGTCGGTGAAACCTCGGAGGCGTTGCACCCAGGATACCCACACTCGTGTGATTCCGCTGGTGACATCGCGTGTGTCGTGTCAGGTGTCGAGGGTTCTGGCGCGGGCGGCTTCGATGGCTTGGCCGCGGAGGATGTCGGCGACGGCTGCTCGGTGTCCGGGAGGCACGGCGTCGAGGGTGGCTTGGATGGTCGGCCAGCGTGCTTCGACCTCGTCGAGGACAGCCTGCCCGTACTGTGCGGCCTGGGCTACGAGGTCGCGGGCGGTGTCCTGGGTGCTCGGGGTGGTGGGCCACGGGGTGGTGTCGATGCCCGCGTGGTGCAGGGCCTGCACGGTGGCCGGGGTGAGGCATCGGGTGGCGGCGAGGTGGCACAGCGCGTCGAGGGTGGGCAGGTCGAGGAGGGCGCCGGCCTTCGCCATCTGGACGGTCTGCTCGAGGAAGGCGAGGTAAGTGTCCTGCTGCTGGGTGCCGAAGAGCCCGCGCAGCTCGGCGAGGACGGGCGCCTCGGGTCGCTGGTCCTCCTGCACTCGCTGCCAGCCGAGTGCGTGCATGATGCGGTCGATGGTGCTCATGGCCGCCACGCCTCCTCGTCGTAGTCCGGGTGGTCGGCGTAGGGCAGGGCGAGGATGGCGACCACCTTGCCGAGCGAGCGCTGCATGCCGATGATCTCGGCGGGGGTGGGGTCGAGGTCCGCGATACCGGCGTGCATCTCCACGATCCGCCGCTTCGCCTCGACCTCGGCGAGCGCACGTGTGCGCTGGTGTACGTCCTCGGCGTGCTCGTACCAGGCATCCTCGGTGACGGACTCGTACCCGCTGAACTGGTAGGCGTTGCAGATGGGGCAGTGCCCCCGGTTGCCCCAGCCGGGGCCCCGGGCGCTGTCCTCCTCGATGAAGTCGGGCAGTGCGAGCGCTCGCTCGACGTCGTTGTAGCGGGCGGTGAGGAAGTCGGTGAGCGTGGTCATCGGCGCTCCTCGGTGAAGGTGGCGGCGTACTCGTCGTCGGCGGCGATGATGGCGGCCCACGTCTCGGCGTGGAGGTGCTCGCGGTCCCAGCCGAGGACGGGGTGCGCTCTGGCCTCGAGGCGCTCGTGGCTGTGCTCGGGCCAGGGGCCGTCGCCGGCGTGGATCCATGTGACGCGCTCGGGCTTGGGTTCGGGCCGGTACGCCGGTTCGATGCGCATGCGCTCGGCGATGCTCGGCCGGTTCTGCTCGACGGGTGCGCGCTCGACGTCGATGTTGGCGGTCTGGTCGGGGTCGAGGCCGAGGAGTTCGGCGATGTGGCGGTCGCGGCGCTGTCGGGCCTCGTCGATCCGGTGAGTGGTGGGCATGGTGTCCTCCTGGTCCGAGTCTTCGACGGTGGCGGTGGCCCCGCAGGCGCAGTGCGCGGTGATGGTGGGGGAGCAGAGGGTCTGGTGGTAGACCCAGGCGTGCTCGTGGGGGACGTAGATGCGGGCGTCGCTGCGGTCGGGCTGGATGTGCTCACCGACGGTGACGGTGTAGGCCGCGCCGGTGGTGCGGTCGGTGACGTGCGCCTGTTCGCCAGGCTGGGCGTCGAGCGCCCAGGCGCCGAGCTGCTCGATCCAGTGGCTCATCCGACGCTCCGGACGAGCAGGGCGGCGAGCACGCCGGCCGCGAGGCCGACGGCGCCGGTGAGGATGCCGACGGCCCAGTCGCGGCGCCGGTTCCATCGGCGGGCGGCGCGGTCCTGCAGGCGGGCGATGATGGCGTTGAACTCGTCGTCGGTGATCTGGACGTAGCCAGGCTCGGGCGGCTGGCGGTCGGTCATGCGTCCTCCTGCTGGATGGTGGCGAGCGCGGTGTCGAGGGTGGTGCGCTCGCGGTAGGTGCGTGCCTGGTCGGTGGTGAGGCGGACGTGTCGCCGGCGGGTGACGATCCCGGTCCGGTCGGCGTTGACGAGGGCGTCGCCGTGCTCGTCACGCTGGATGACCTCGAGCACGACGGTCCGGATCACGCGGTGGACGGTGAGGCGGCCGTCGCCGTGGCTGTCGAGGATCCGGCTGGGTACGGCGATGTCATCGCGGGGGTCGTCGGCCGGCGTGAGGCCGAGCGCGGCGAGGAGGGCGTCGCGCATCGCGGCGCCGTACTGGTCGATGCGGGCCTCGATAGCGGCGTGGGCGGCGTCGTGGCGTGGGCCGGGGAGCTTCATGCGACGTGTCCTTCCATGCGGTCGGTGATGTCTCCGAGGCGGTACAGGTCGGCGCCGCGCACATCGTGGCCGGCGGGGGTGAGGTGGCCGCGGTGGATCCAGGAGCGGAGGGTTGCGGCGTTGAGGGTGGGGTAGATGCGGCGTGCCTGCTCGGTGGTGACGAGGGCGTCGGGGTGGGTGTCGGGGAGCTGCTGGTGGACGAGCATGTTGGTGTGGTGGAGGCGGGCCTCGGTGGGCCACTCCATGCGGCAGCGGGTGCACTTGCGGACGTCGTCGAGGCCGCCGTGGGTCCAGTCGCGGATGATGCGGCCGCCGCAGTGGACGCAGGGGACAGGCTCCCTCTCGGGGGCGATGCCGAGGAGGCGGCGGACGGTGGCGCGGACCTGCAGGGCGTCGGCGTGGTAGAGCTCCCAGCCGCTGTCGGTCTGGTTCTGCATGGCCCAGAGGGTGCGGTCGAGGAGGTAGCCGAGGGGGTCGTCGCCGACGATCTCGGTGCGGGTGTTGGCCCAGACGGTGGCCCAGTCGCGGAGGATGGCGACGGCCTCGTCGGGGTGCTTGACGGCGGCGATGCGGGTGTCCTCGGGGTCGGTGATGACCTGGTCGAGGCCGAAGGGGAGGCGGGCGGCGTCGTCGCTGGTGGTGATCTTGTCGCGGTCGTAGCGGATGGCGCGGAGGTTGACGAGCTGGACGCCGAATTCGAACGTGGTGATCCACTCGGCGACGTCGGCGACGATCCGCTTGGCGCGGGTGACGCAGCGGTCGCAGACGGCGTTCGCGGTCTCGAGCGGCTCGTGGCACTGGGCGCACGGGTGCGTGGTGGCGCTGCACTGGGTGCAGGCGAAGGTGCCG
Organism: Isoptericola sp. NPDC056605; assembly: GCF_042792795.1. Taxonomy (NCBI): domain Bacteria; kingdom Bacillati; phylum Actinomycetota; class Actinomycetes; order Micrococcales; family Promicromonosporaceae; genus Isoptericola; species Isoptericola sp. NPDC056605. Next base: position 89,992 of record NZ_JBHTVT010000013.1, read on the forward strand.
TCGTCGGTGGGGGTCCACTCGTGGTGGCAGCGGGTGTCGGTCACGAGGCGTCCTCCTGGGTTGCCGGGTGAAGGTGCCGGGGCGTCTCGACCGTCGGAGCGGGGTGCTGAGAGGCTTCGGCGATGGAGATGTCTGAGGGGATGAGCGGGTGGGTCGCTGGCCTTCTCGCGGCCGCCGTTACTGTCGGCTTCACGGCGTGGTGGGACTCGCTGGTGCGGCGACGGGGCCGACTCGACGACGCTGTGACGCGGTTGGAGGAGGCGGCGTCGTACCTCTGGTTCGTCGCGCTGAAGACGCAGCACGGCGCGGGCGACGCGAAGGACTTGTTGGCACCCCACCGCGCGCTTGCGATGGAGGTCATGAGGGTGCGCGGGTTGGCGTGGCGGCCGGCGTTCTTCCTCGTACCGGCTCGGTGGGTAGCTCCGGCCAGGTACGGGCTTGGATTGACGGTGTCGCACCTCGGCAAGGTGTGGCGCGACGTATCTGAGGATCTGGCGTGGAGCGAGAAGGACCGGACGCACCACACGATCGAGGTGTGCCTCGCGATCACTGCGGCCTGTGCCGCGTGGACGTCGAAGCCTCGGAAGTTCTGGCCGGGCCGGGACATCTCCGGGCGGTTGCTCGCACGGGTGCGCTCTGACAACGGGGATTTGCCGCCGTAGTAACTGACCGTCATGACGCCTCGTTCGCGTGGCCAGTCTGGGTGAGCTCGTTGCGGGCGTCGAGGAGCACGTCGATGTCGGGGCCGAGGTCGGGGTGCTCGAGGATGACGGCCTGCAGGCGTCGGAGCGCGAGGTCGATGGATGCGACGCCGGCGGTGATCTCGTAGGTGAGGCCGGTGGTGCCGCGGACGTAGGGCGGGGTGGCGTTGGGGTAGATGCCGGGGATCGCGTTGCCCTCGGTGACCGCCGCCTTCACCTGGCGTGGGGTCGGGGCGCTCATCCCTCACCCCTCTCGATGCGGGTAGCCACATCGAACAGCACCGCGAGAGGCACGGCCCTGACTGGGTAGTCGCTGCCCTGGTACTGCATGACGGCCTGCTCCGACGCCGCGTCCCGCAGCGCCTTCGCCGCTGCTGTGCGCTCGCGGTCCGCGATCACCTGCCGCACCTGCGATGAGGGCAGCCAGACCTCCTCGGTCACGCCGGGTCCGCCGCCGTACGTGCGGATCAGCTCGTCGAGCGTCTTCATGCGTCGTCCTCCTCGTCGTACTCGATCTCGACGGTCGCCCACGTGTTGCCGCGCGAGTCCATGTGCGCGTCGCCGGGGCGGCCGGGGTCGAGGACGCAGCGCCCGAGCCGGTGGCCGCCGAACCGGTAGCCGGCGATCATCTGCGGCGGCCGCTGCCCGCAGAGGGTGCCGACGACGGGGTTCGCGAGCCGCCAGAGGGCGGTCAGGATGCCGGTCATGTGAGCTCCTCGGGTTCAATCTCGGCGTCCAGTCGTGCGAGGGCGTACCTCGCGGACTGACGGCACTGGTTCTTGGCGCCGGGGGACAGGTGCTCCCAGGGCGGCCAGGGCGGGTTGTAGCCGTCGCGGATGGCGCGCGCGGTGTCGTCGATGCGCGGGTCGTCCTTCGGCACGGGGGCGATCACGGCTGGTCCTCCGAGAGCTCGGGCCACGCGACCTTCGCCATGGCGTCGGTGTGGGTCTTCGGCAGGTCGTCGATCGGGTGGCCGAGGGCGCGGGCCCCCATCGCGGCGAGCATGAGCGCGTCGGCCTCGTCGTTGCCGCGGGTCTCGACGTCGGGGTAGCGGCGGACGACGGCGGCGAGCACCTCGTCCTTGCCCGCGTTGCCCTTGCCGGTGGCGTACTTCGCGCGGGCCGTCGGGGTGACGACGGCGACGGGGATGTCGCGGGCGAGCAAGCTGTCCACGACCAGCCACCACAGCCCGGCACGCTCCGACGCCTGCCCGCTGCGGGACGAGAACGCGAGGCCCTCGACGACCGCGAGGTCGGTCCGCGTGCGAGTCCAGTCGCGGACACCGTCGACGATCGTGAGCAGGCGGAGCCGGCGGTCGGCGAGGCTCGATCCGAGCGGCTTGGTCCGGATGCGGTCGACCATGACGGGGGCGACGGCGTCGGGGACGACGGAGGCGACGCCGGTGCTCGTCAGGGACAGGTCCAGGCCGACGACCTTCATCCCGCCACCTCCATATGGCTCGCGAGGTGGGCCAGCGCGACCGCCTGCGCCTCATCCCGGGTCTTCGTCGTCGCCCGCATCTTGGCGCGGTCGACCACGGTGTACGCGTGCTTCTTCATGCCGTCCTCCCGGCGTCGCTGGGGCTCCACGCGGCACCGGACGGCGCCCACGTGCGGTTCGTCGCTCTGCGCTCATCCGTCCACGGCCACTCGCCGCCGCGGACGATCCGGTCCGGCCAGGCGCGCTCGTCACGGTCGCCCCGCCAGCGCACGAACTGGAAGACCGTCGGCTTCTCGCCCTCGGCGAGCTGCGCCAGCGCCTCACGGTCCGCGCGAAGCCCAAGACCGAACTCAGGCCAGCCCATGAGGGCCGCCGAGCCACGCGGCGCGAGGTCGCGCTCCCCGGCCGCGCCGAGGCCCTTGCCGGCGTGCGCCTCCATCACGAGCGCCATGCCCCGGGCGCGCAGCCCGTCGAGCGCGTTGATGAGCGGGGCCGCGTCGTCGTCGTTGTTGATCGCCTTCGGCACGAGCTTGTACAGCGGGCCGATCACGAGGAGGTCGGGCTGGTGCTCGTCGACCTTGCGGTGCACGAGGCTCAGGTCGCGCTCGTCCGTGAGGTTGAGGCGCCCAGACGGCATCTCGTCCACGCACGCCATGTGCAGCGTCTCGCGCGGGTCGACGGCGCCCGCCTGCCGCGCCTTCGTCGCCATCACGCGCACGGCCCGCCGCCACTGCCGCTCGGTGTTCTCCGCGTCGATCACGAGGACGCGCACCGGGTCGATGTGGCTGAACAGCATCGGGTGCACGCCGGCGGCCGCGAGGACCGCGAGCTGCCGCACGAACGTCGACTTCCCCGCACCCTCCCCGCCCGTGAGGATGAGGCGGTCCATGCGCTCGAGCAGGTTCGGGATCAGCCAGTCGTACTCGTCGGAGCCCTCGAGCACCTCGCCGAGCGTCTTCGTCCGCAGCCGGCCGACGGCCTTCCCGGACACGCTCTGCCACTCCTCGCGGGCGTGCGCCATCATCGAGCCCTCGTCCTCGTCCACCTCCGCGAGCTGCTGGAAGCGGATCCCCGTCGCGGCGAGGCGACGGCGCAGGGCGTACTCGGCGACGCGGCGGGCGTAGAAGCCGGCGTTCGACGCCGTCGGCACACCGGACACCAGGTCGTGCAGGTACGACGCGTCGACCTTGATGCCCGCCTCGCGGATCGCCGGCAGCAGCAGGGTGAGGTCGACGGGCTCGCGGGAGAGGTAGCGGCGGACGACGAGCTCGTACAGCGCCCCGAGCACGGGATCGCGGAAGTCGTCGCCCGTGACCTCCTCGGCGCACTGGCGGACGGCGGTCGCGGGCTCGAGGAGGCAGGCGCCGACGACCGACTGCTCGGCGGTCTGGACCTCGACGACGGCGCTCACCGCAGGAGCCACTCGTCGACGCCGACGTTCGGACGCTTCGGCTTGGAGGCCTCGACGTCGCGCCACTCGGCGATGCGGTCGGCGAGCTGGCCGTTGGCGTCGAGCGACAGGACGACCGCGCTCGGTGACCGGGCGCCGGCCTCCCGCAGGTGTGCGAGGAACGCCTTCCGGTCGTCGTCCCCGAGTCCGGCGGCCAGGAGCACGGCGTTGGAGTTGGTGCGCTCCGGCTTGGGCTTCGGGTCCTCGGCGGCGGCGTCCGCCGGGGAGCCGGAGCTAGGAGTAGGAGTAGGAGCAGGAGTAGGGGGTACCGAAACGGGACCCAAACCTTCGGTTGCGTTTGCCCCAAACGGGACCGAAACAGGACCCAAACCGGTACCGAAACCGGACCCAAACGGGTCCTCAGGCAGCGGCCGGGAGCGCGGGTCCAGAGGCTCACGCTCGAGCAGCTCGGCGACCGACGGCTTGCTCCACCCGGCGAGGTCGGGCTCCCGCTTCTGGATCTTCCGCGCCTCGTGCACGAGCACCCCGCGGATGGTGGTGGAGCCGACGCCGGCGAACGCGTTCGCGAACGACACGGCCATGCGCGGCTGGCGCATGAGCCCGTCGAATCGGGCCCATGACCGGACGAGCACCTCCTCGGTGTCTTGGTCGATCACGATGAAGAGGCGCGCCTCGAGGCACCGGGCGATCGTCTCGAGGTCGTCGCGGGTGCGGCCGCGCATGAAGCCGGTCAGCTTCCCGGGCCGCCAGTCGACGACGCCGCAGTAGGTGAGCTCGGGGTGGGTCCAGAGCAGGAAGTACAGATGCTGCGCGTCGGCCGGCAGGGCGCGGAAGTCGTCGTCCTGCCAGATCGCGACGTTGAAGCGGGCGTACTCGCGGGCCATCAGCGCACCACCTCTGGCACGATGGCCCCATGCCTCTGGGACAGACGATCACGCTCCGGTTCGAAGGCGCGACGTGGGGTGAGATGCGCGCCCTGGTCGCCCGGGCGGACGAGCACGGTGTGCCCGACGACGCGCCAGTCGACATCGAGTACGACGACGACGGCGGCCGGGAGCTCGCGCGCGTGGTGGGGATCGAGCTGTTCATCGCGCTCGACTGAGGTCTGGCTCACGCCGCCACCTCCTCTCCGGTGATGGCCGCGACGACGGTCGCGACGAGGTCGCGCGCGGCGGGCGGGGTGACGGCATTGCCCGAGAGCTTCACCTGCTCGCGGCGGTTGCCGACCATGCGGTACTCCCGCGGGAACGCCATCGCCTGCTTGATCTCGTCGGGCTCGAGCATCCGGAACCGGACGTCGTCGAGGTCGAGCGTGGGCCGCTCGGCCTGCAGCACGGACTGGTTGCCCTGCGCGGTGAGCGTGCGGATCGGCTCGCCGACGGGCGTCGTCATCCCCGCGCCGGTGCCCCGGCTGTTCTGGTTCCGGTGGATGAGCGCGTGGTGGTTGCCGGACGCCGTGACGGTGGCTAGCGGGTCCGCCGCCGGCCTGGCCGTCGAGCCGCCGCCGCGGAGCTCCGCGAGGAACGGTGGGAACGCGAGGCCCGTCTCGTTGCGCGTCGTCTGGGCGCGCATCGCACGGTCGGTCGGCGTCGCGACCTTGCCCTCGCGGCCCTCGACGGGCACCGCCAGCGGGTGCCACGCGAGCGCCTTCGACTCCCGCGTGTGCATCGTCTGCGTGACATCGGTCAGCGGCCAGGCCCGGTAGTACGAGTCCGGGTTGCCGAAGCTCGGGTGCTTCGGGTCCGCGGCGTCGTACGGGTTGCCGCCGTGCTCCGCGAGGATCGGGCCCCAGTACCGCTCGATGCCGACCTGGATGCGGCGCATCGTCTTCTCGGCGAGCGGCTTGTCCCGGTCGCCGAGCCGGATACCCGGGTTCGACCAGTCGATGATCGAGGTCGCGGGGAGCCAGGCCGGCTCGACGACCTCGTTCCGGCACGCGGCATTCGGGCACCGGTAGAGGTACTGCTGCCGGTACCGGCCGGGCCGGGTCTGGCCGTTGCCCTTCTTCCACCACTGCATCGCGTCCACGACGGCGTCGCAGCGCGGGCAGTACGCGCGCGGCCGCTGCATGCGCTCGAAGTCCGGGGCCCGCTCGCCGTCACGCCAGAACGTCACGTACACGCGGTCGCGGGACTGCGGCGCCGGGGCGCCGTACGCCTGCGCGTGCATGCTGTTCATCGACACGATGCGGTGCCGGTACCCCATCGAGTACATGGCGGAGAGCCACGCCTGGAACAGGCCGCCGAGGACGCCGGTCGGGCTGGCCCAGTCGACGACCTCGACGACGTTCTCCACGAGCACGGCGCGGTACCCGTGGGCCTCGGTGAAGCGCACGACGTCCCACATGGTCGCCCGGGACCGCTCGGCCGCCTCGTCGGGCAGGACGTCGCCGAACAGGTCGGCCTGCTTCGGTGCCTTGCGGCCCTTCGCGCGGGAGTGGTTCGTGCACTCCGGCGACGCCCAGAGGATGTCGGTGCCGGGCACGTACCGCGGGTCGGTCTGGGAGATGTCGGCCTGAAGGTGGTCGACGTCGGGGTGGTTGCTGTTGTGGGTCTCGATCGCCTTGTCCCAGTGGTTCGCGGCGAGGCGGACCTGCACGCCTGGCACGCTGACGGCTCCCGTGGAGCTGCCGCCGGCCCCACAGAACAGGTCGGTCATGGTGAGGTTCGCGGTCACGCTGCACCGCCCTTCTCCTGCGAGGCCCGCTCGGTGTCGCGGATCAGCTGCTCGTACGGCGTCCGCACGGGCCGCGGCGCGTGACCATGCACGAGCCGGTGGTTGTGGCGCCCGCTCGACGTGTCCTCGTAGGCGCGGCCGCAGCGCGGGTTGCCGCAGGGCTGGGTGCTCATGCCGCCACCGCCCGTCGCTCGCGAGCCTCGCGGTGCTCGCGCTGGTACACCGAGTACGCGGCGTCGCACGCCTTGCAGACGTCCTCGCCGTGCTTCTTGTGCTGCCGGTAACCGCGCGCCGTCCCGTGCTCGCGCTCGGGTCCCGTCGGGCGACCCTGGGCGAGCTTGCGGCGATCGCGCTCGGACACCCCGCCCCAGATCCCGTGCCGCTCGCCGTTCGCGAGAGCCACCTCGAGGCAGCGGGTCGCGATGGGGCACTCGGCGCAGATCTGCTTGGCCTCGCGCGTCGAGCCGCCCTTGTCGGGGAACCAGATGTCGCCGTAGCCGACCTGGGCGCAGAGGGCCTGGGCCTCCTCGTCGTACGTCAGGGTGGCCATCACTCCTCACCGCCCTGCTGCTCGTCGAGCGCCTCGAGTTCGGCGTTGCGCGCGGTGATGGCACCGCGGAGTCCGGGGAAGCGCCACCAGTCACGGAGCTCGGCGAGGTCAGTGCTCGCGGCCACCTGTTCGGCCGTGGGCTGCGGCTCGGCAGGGAGGTCGGGCGCGTCGTCGGCGAGCGGCTTCACGGGGTACACGCCGGACTTCCCGCGGGTGATGATGAGCGGCACTCCGCGCGGCTTGTCGAGGTGGCTCATGTGCGTGATGCGCACGCCGCCGACGGCCTCGCCGCCGAACTTCACGCGCGGGTCGCACCACAGGGTGAGGCGCCTGCCGACGTACGCGGTCTCGTCCTCGCCCCAGATGTCGACGAGCACGCGGCGCATGGACTTGCCGGGGCGCCAGGGCCGCGGGAACTCCTTGAGGTGGACGTTCACCGGCTGCTCGGCGCCCTCGCGGACGACGACGCGCTCCACGGTGAAGGTGCGCGGCCCGCTGAGCAGATCCACGGCGTCGAGCTGGTCGCTGTTCGGCGCGATCGTGTCTCCGATGCCCATCAGCGACGCACCTCCTTGCGTGCGAGGCGGACGCCGTCCGGGTCGTCGCCGTTGTCGAGCAGGCGGCGGTCGGCGCGGCGGAGCATCTCGCCCTGGATCGCGTCCCAGGACCCGGAGGTGCGGTAGATGAGCGGCTCGCGCTTCCCGCCGCGCTTGGCGCTGCCGAGGACCCAGCCGGAGCCGCCCCACCAGACCGTCGGCCTGCCGTCGGGGTCGTACTCCACCCGGTCGAACTCGGGCAGATCGTCGTCGGGGATGGAGGCGAGGATCTCCTCGATGGCCCGGCGCGCTTCGATGACGTTCACGTCAGATCACCAGTTCCTGTTCGATGCGCTCAGTCGTCGGCAGCCCGACGACGGCGGCGTGGTAGCGGGAGGTCATCTCGGCGGCCGTGACCTCGAAGGCGCGGACGGCGCGGATGAAGGCCGCGTGGACGCGGCGGTCGGGGTACACGCGCTTCACGTACAGCGGCATGCCCCCGCAGTAGGAGACGTAGTCGCACCAGGCGCGCCCGGTGACGAGGAGGCCCGCCTGGACCTGCATGACGTTCTCGGCGGGCACGGCATCGGCGAGGATCGTCGCGAGGTGCTTCTTCTGCCGGCGGCTCTTGATCTCGATGAGGCCGACGTCGCCGACGAGGCCGTCGGGGGAGTAGCCGAGCTTCCACGACAGGTGCTCGCGGAGCATGAAGCCCATCTCGGCGACGTCGACGCCCGTGTGCTCGGCGTAGGCGGCGCGGGCACGAGGCTCGTCCTCGATGCCGCGCCACATGTCGTCGCTCGTGTACGTCGGGTCGGTGTACCCGGTGATCCGCTCGGCGACGAGCAGCGCGGTGACCGCGCGGGAGGTGTCGTTGGCCGCGACCTTGAGCGTGCTCGCGGTGACGAGCTGGCCGACGACGGACGCCGTGACGATGCCGCGGCGGACGTCGTTCCACTCGTCGGTGCCCTGGATCACGTCGGGGAAGGTGCGCAGGGTCATCGCTGCTCGACCTCCTCGGCGTCGCGCAGCTCGGTGAGCGCGGCGCGGTACACGGCGCGGGCCTCGTCGACCTCGCGCTTGGTGGCCCGCCCGAACTGGTAGTGCAGCGTCTCGACGCGGCGCACCTCGGCCCGGGCGAGCTGGACTCCGGTGGCGGCCTGCTCGACGGCGCTCATCGGGCGCGCCTGTTCGCGATCTCGAGCAGCACGTCGGCGTGGCAGGGCTGGTCGAGCGGGCACCAGCATGCGAGGTCCTTGCCGGCGAGCTCGGCCTGCACCGCGCGGACCTTGTCGGGCCGCCAGGTCGCGGTGTGGGAGCGGTAGTACGCGACGGCCTCCGCGCGACTGGCGATGAGCACGCCCGCCGAGCGGAAGTCGATGGCGTCGATCCGGCCACCGACACGGAACGGGTTGCCCCACTTCGACGGCCGGGCCACGACGATCGTGCCCTCGGGCTTGCGCCACCCCTTCGTGCGGCGGAGCTGGATGCGCTTCGGGGCGGTCACCGCACGACCCCCTTCCGCGCGAGCACCAGCCGGGCGCGCATCTGGCGCAGCTGCTGCTTCTCGGCACGGGTGGCGAACCGGCCCTCGTTGCGGATGCGGTCGGTGAGCTCGTGCACCTCGCGCTCGATCTCCTGGACGGCGGCGTTCATCGGGCCACCTCCGTTCGGACGTCGTCGATGAGGGCGTAGGCAGGCCGCCGGTGCAGGTCGAAGGCGATGACGTAGACGCGGAGGTGGGCGCTCGGCACGAACGCGACCCCCTCGTCGTAGCCGATCCAGTGCCGGTGTCCGTTCGCGAGGGTGCGGACCCCGGTGATGACCCCGCCGACGGGGTGCGGCACAGCCCATGCGGCCTGGTCTCCGTGGCGGATCCACTCCTTCGCCTCGGGCTGGTACTGGCCGTCCACGACGCCGGGCCCGACGCGTCGGACGAGGGTGTCGGTCGCGGTGACGCGGGTGCCGAGGGGCAGGTACTGGCTCATCGGTCCGCCACCCTCCGCAGCCGGTCGTCGGTGTACGCCAGCGGGTAGGGCTCGCCGTAGAACTGGACGATCCACGCGGGCAGGGTGGGGTGGTGGCGGACGATGGTCCCGACGGCGCCGCGGTGGGTGCTGGTGCGGACCTTGTCGCCGACTCGGTAGGCGTGCATCACTTCGCCTCCTCGGTCGTCCACTCGCGGTAGGTGCTCGTGGCGAACAGCAGGCGGGCGAGGAGCACGAGGTTCACGGACTCGATGTAGCCGAGGTCCGGCAGGCCGCCGATGTCGGCGAGGACCAGCGACACCAGGCCGCCATAGGCGAACAGGGTGATGAGGAACGTCAGCAGGTGGGTGATCCAGTCGGCGCCGGTCCAGCGCTTCCGGATGATCGAGACGTTCACGGTGGGGGTGGGCATGGCTCAGGCCTCCTCGTAGTGGACGGTCGTGACGTCGGCGGCCTCGTCGTACTCGGTCATCACGGGGCGGAAGACGCGGCCGTCCTCGCCCGGGCCGACGAGGTTCTGGTCCATGCGGGCGCGGATGTCGCCGGCGAAGTGCAGGCGGCCGGCGATCTCGCCGGCGGTGGTCTCGGTGCTCATCGGTTCTCCGGGGGAAGCTCGGCGCGCCGGCCTTCGGCTGCTGCCTGGGGGCTGTGGATGTCGGTGGCGGGCGGGTCGGTGCGGTAGTGCTGGCGCTGTCGCCGGCGCTCGGACCGCTCCTCCTCGCGCATGTCGTGCCAGGCGTCGCTCATCGGCGCACCCACCACGGGACTCGGATGCCGCCGCCGTTCCGCTCGAGCCGCACGACGAGGTCGTGGTGGTCGTGGCGGTTGAGCCAGCGGCGGAGGGTGCGGGCGGACTGGCCGCGCTCCCGGGCGGCGGCGAACAGGCTGTAGCCCGCAGCCGCCTGCGCCCTGAGGTGGGCGACGATGTCCTCGACGCGCTCCGCACGACGGCGGGCGTTCGTCTCGCGCCAGGTGGTCACGGCTTCCACCTCCGCCCGAGCGGTGCGCCGGTGGGGATGTCGCGCAGCTTGGTGACGGCGGCGCGCAGGCGGTCGAGCGCGAACGTCGGGACAAGGACGCCGACGATGCCGTTCGGGTCCTCGAGGCCCCCCTCGTCGACGAGCTTCACGGCGGCGTCGACGACGGCCTCCATCGCCCGGTCGAGCGCGTAGACCATGGGGAGTGCGGCCTGCGTGTGCGCGATGGCCGGGATGACGGGCGCCGGCTCGACAGCCGGGTCGCGCCAGGTCTCGGAGTTGCGGGCGAGGGTGGCCCGAGCGGCGGCTGCGAGAGCCTCGGCCGGGGTCATGACGTCGCCCCGTTCATGAGGTCGAGCACGATGTCGTCGAGGATCGAGACGGCGTACTCGTCGGGGTCGTCCTTGAGCGCCGCCTTGTGGCGCTCGATGACCTTGATCGCCTGCAGCCGGCCGAGCTCGATGCCGGACGCCTCGCCCTTGTCGAACGCGGTGACGGAGCCGCCGAGCGACCCGAGCGTGTCGAGCTCGGCGTCCTGCTCGTGCGCGACGGCCAGGCCCTCGACCATGGCGGACGGGATGCCTGCCTTGTCGAGCAGCGGGGCTGCGGCGCGGAGTGCGGCGACGTCGAGACGCTCACGCTCGGCCCTGTCGGCGGCCGCCAGCAGCGCCCTGTCCCTGTCGGAGAGGTGCTCGTCGAAGTTGCGCTCGCCCTCGCCGGCCATGATGGCGCGGGCGAACTCCTCGCCAGCAGCCTTCTGCTCGGGCGTCTGCGGGACGTCGACCGCACGACCGACGGCGTGGTAGTCGACGGGCGCCCCTGCGTGGTGCGTGTGGGTGAAGTGCCCGGCAGCGGACGGGGAGTAGAACAGCTCGGCGGCGTTGGCCGGGTTGAGGGGACCGTCCTCGACGGGCGTCTCCTCGTCGTCCTTGCGGTGCCGGAGCTCGTAGACGGGCGCCATGCCGTCGCCCTCACGCTCGCTGGTGTGGGCGTGGTCCGTGTGGAAGCTGACGACCGGGTTCGCGGGGATGGGGCCGCGGCGGGTCGGGATCGCGTCGCTCATGACGTCGCCCCCTCGAACCGGACGCCAGCCTCGATCGCCGCGCGCAGCACGGTGCGCACGTCGTCGGCGGAGACGGTCGCGATCGGGTGCGCCCCGGAGAGCGACCGGGTCATCGTGGCGACCGCGCGCTCGACCTGCGCCTCGTGCCTCTCGAGGCTCTCGGCGAGCGCGGCGTGGGCACGGGCAGCGGTGCGGTGGTAGGCCGCCTGACCGAGAGGCAGGTCGCCCTTGGCCGGATCTGCCGCGAGACCGCCCCACCCGGGGCCGAGCTCAACGTGGTAGGCCCCCTTGTCGAAGGACGGCTTCGGCAGCGGCCCCTCGATCATGACGGCGTCGAGCGGGGCGACCTGGACCTCGACGAAGACAGAGTCGGTCTCGTACGAGCGGGCGAGCGTGCTGCCGCGGCGCGCCGTGACGACGACCTGGCAGGACTTGTCCAGGAAGTGGCGGTGCGTGCTCATCGGTCCGACTCCTTCCCGAACGCCTCGGCGTCGTCGCTCACGAGGGCGTCGAGCTCGGGGAAGTCGTCGAGCATCCCCTCGAACGCGTGGTCCAGGGCCGCCGGGTCCATGTCACGGATCGCGTCGGCGAGGTCGCCGAGCTCGGTGACCGTGGCGAGGTCGGCGTCGACCTTCTCGCCCACGGCCGCGATCGGGTTCGACTCGACCGGCCACGAGGCGCGGGGCCCGTTGGGGAGCGACGCCGACCAGCACTCGTGCATCGGGCCGTCGTGGTCCGGGGTCAGCGTGCAGATGTAGAAGCTCCCGGGCTTGAGGACCGAGTCATGGCGGGCGCCGCAGTGGGCGCGGTTCGCCTGGACGGCGGAGTCGATCTGCTCGGCGACGGGGTGCGCGTGCATCCGGTCCCGGGGGAACTGGTCGCCGCAGACGGGGCACATGGCCAGGTCGGCCTGCCACCAGTCGCGGACCTTCCGGCCGATGCGGTCGATGATGCTCATCGTCACCGCCCCCGGTTCTGCTGGCGGGAGCGGCGGGCGACCTTGTTCGCGGCCCGGCGCTGCGCCTTCACGTGCGCCGGCACGGTGCCCTGGTAGATCTCGCGCGACGACTTGCGGGAGAGGCCCGCGAGGATCGCCTGCTGGTACGGGGTGTCCATCGGTAGACTCCTTGGTGTGTGGTGGCCCCGCCCGGTTCCTAGGCCGTGAGGCGGGGTCGCTGCTTTCTTGGGGTCAGCGCTTGATGCGGTCGGGCTTCCCGCGGCGCACCCACGCGCGCAGGTCGTCCGCATCGATGACGGGCTTGGCGATCTGCCGGCCGTCTACCTCGGGGTAGTGGGCAACGAGGTCGCCGGCGCGGACCGCGCGGATGATGACGTCCCGCGAGAGCCCCGTCGCGGCGGCAGCGCCGTCGTAGTCGAACGAGACCGGGGCGATGGTCACGGCGGTCATCAGGCCGCCGCCTCACGGGTCGGGGGGTTGGCGAGCAACGCGCGGTGGTCGTCCACCTGCAGCTCGCGGAGGAGTCGGGAGTAGACGACGGCGCTGACGCGGCGCGCGTACCCGAGCTCGATGCGGGTGATGTAGGAGCGGTCGACGCCGATGCTCTGGGCGAGGTCGGCGGTCTTGCGCCCGCGGGCCTCGCGGATCACCCGGAGTGCGTAACCGTGCACCTCCACGGTGCCGCTTCCTGTGCTCATGTCAGGGACCCTAGTCACTTCTAGTCACCTCCCGCAAGAGGTCTGGCTAGAAACTTTAGAGAGCGATGGCTAGAGGTACTGATACAAGCCTGACCTGTGGGGATCTTCACCTGGCAGTCGGTCTAGAAGTTCCTAGATGTGACTGCGACACTGGGTGCATGGCTGAGAACCGCAGTCCTGTGTCCGCCGGAGCCCGGTCCGTAGACGACTCCGGGGCCGTGACGCGCGAGGGGTGGGCGCTCTTCGTCGAGCGCGAGCGCATCGCCAGGGGGTGGGGCAAGGAAGAGGCGGCGCGACAGGCGGGCATCAACTCGATCACGTGGAAGCGTGTGGAAGACGGTGAGCGCGTCCAGGACGCGAGCCTTGGGAAGGTGCTGGCCGCACTTGAAACGGACCAGGCTCTCGCCGCAGAGGCGATCCGCGCATGGGCTACTCGCCCAGCTAGGGACCGCCGTCAGCGCGAGGCGCGGATCAGGGACAAGGAGCGCACAGGGTCGGGCACCCCGAGTAGTGCCGCAACGGGGCATGCCGCCTCGCCGGGCGTGACAGGCCTCAGCATCGAGCGCCTGGTGGACGAGTGGTCACGGCTCCGGCACGAACAGTGGGCGATTGAACGCGAGTACGCAGATCGAACTGGTATCGCTGCCTTCCGTGCGCATGAGGAGCTGCAAGCGATCTTCGCCGGCGGGCGCCCACGCCCCGCGAGTGAGGCGTCGGTTGACCGCTCCTGGGGGCTGCCAGGCGCTCAAGGCGCGCTCCCGTTGCCGGGGACGCAGAGCGACCTGTTCGACGATCCTGACCAGGAGGACTACACGCTGGCGGCCCGCGACCAAGACGACGACGCTGAGGCCGAGGCGCAGCAGGAGGAACCGTGAAGTTCGCGCTGACCAGGCGGCCTCTGGCTTCGGAGCCCGAGGTTCCGGGCCCGGTCGAACTTCCTGACGACGAGGCGGGGGGGCTCTACGAGTGGCGTCCGATTGGAATCGGCGAGAGTGTCACGCAGTACGGGGATGACCGAGGCTTTCGGGACAGCCCGCGGTTTGAAGGAGCTCCGGGACCGGTCGTTGAGCTCGACATCTCGATGCTCCGCGGGCGTAGGAGTGTCGAAGAGGCTGCTCGTGCCGTCCTTCGTAGGCCCCCCAAGCCCACCTCGTGCGTCCGCTACTTCCGGGTGGTCCGGCTGCTGTCGACGGGCTATCTCGCGTTCTCAAGCCCCTCCGCCAGCAACCCTGACCACGTGAGCATCGTGATCGGCGGCACTGAGATCCGCGACTCTCCGGAGTATCGTTCGAAGTGGAGTGCGGCCGATCGTGTGCCGCTTTCGGATGTCTGCGATCAAGGAGAGGGGGAGTGATGTACGACCTGCGCAGTAAGAAGACGGTGATCCTGAACCGTGGCGAGGGTATGGTGCTGCAGCTCCTCCTCCGCCGGGATGACGACAGGTACACGGCCCTCTGGGTCTTCGACATCGACGCAGAGAGACGGTTCGTGGCCCACCTGGTCGTGCGGCTAACCCGCGATGAGGCGCAGCGCGTGGCGGACGCTGATCCGTACACCGTTGGGTTCCTGGAGCCTGTCCGCCCGATCCTTCGCGACAGAGATGCTGACGTCCTGGTAGCGAACTTCGAGGGCGAAGCGATCGGCAGCTTCCCTGTGCACGTTCCTGCAGAGGGGGCCGAGCAGGAGTTCGTGGCGATGCTCGATCGAACGGCTTCGATGGTTTTCGAGGTTGGCGTGGCTCGCGGGGCCGACGCTGACCCGGCGGCTGCCGAAGTGGATCCCGAAGCGGCAGAGGTGCTGAACTCGGCGCGCCACCTTCAGGGTGTGTAGGGCCCGGCGCGCCGGGCCCCTGCCGTACCAGCCAGAGGTGTACACCTGGCTGGGATGACCCTCGAGGACCTGATCGCTGCAGCCGAGGAGTTCGGCCTGCGCGTGAAGTGGGACAACCTCGGTCGCCGGGCGGGGGAGCTGCGGCGCTCCGGCCTGGTGCTGCTGAACCACCGCAAGAGCGTCCTCACGCAGCGGTGCACCCTCGCGCACGAGATGGGGCACTGGTCCCTCGGGCATGACTGGACGCTCTACCACGACATCGAGCGTGACGAGCTCGCCGCGGACGCATGGGCCGCCCGCCTGCTCATCAGCCCCGTCGACTACGCCCTCGCCGAGCGCCTGCACGGGCCGCATGCCGGCGCGATCGCGCGCGAGCTCGACGTCTCGACCCGGCTCGTCGAGGTGTGGCGCTCCGAGGTCTGGAAAGGCGCGACCACGGCTCGCCGTAAGGGGCATCTCCGCGCCGTCTAGCTCCTCGCCTGGATCATCGCTGCTCACGGCGCAGATGTCAGGATTTCCTACCCGTCCAGCCCGTTAGAATTTCCTGTCACGACGTGAGCCCCAGGCGACCGGCGACGTCGACCAGGGCTGCCCGAGTCCGCGTGCGGTCCGTGTGGAGGTAGGCCTTCGTCGACAGGATGCTCGCATGCCCGAGGATGGCTGTGATCGTCGCGTCGTCCACGCCGCCCATGCGCAGCAGCGTGGCCGCCGTGTGCCGAGCCTCGTACAGGTCCGGCCGGCGGCCGATGATCTCCGGCCCGTCCTGCCGCGGCGACGGCTCGGTGACGGCCACGTGCGCTTCGTCCGTGATGGAGTACCACGCCGCGCGGTCATCGTCGTCACGCTGCGGGCGCCCGTCAGCCTGCGGCCAGACGAGCCCGTGGCGGTTCGGCGGCGCGACCTCGCGCCATGCAGTCAGGGAGGCGACCATCCAGGGCACGAGCGGGATGACGCGCCACCCGGACTTCGTCTTCGGCCTTACGAGGTGCAGGGCCCCGTCGACCTGCCGGGCCTCGAACCCGCGGGGAACGCGGAAGCCGGAAGACCGGTCGCGCGTGACCCGGTAGGGCAGCGGCTTGAGCTGCCAGGCGAGGGTGAGGGTCGGCTCCTTGTCGTCGAGGTCAACCATGTCCCAGGTCAGGCCCAGCGTCTCCGCGGGGCGCATCCCCTGCAGCAGCGCGGCGGCCCACCGGGACGCGTCCGGGCGTCGGGAGGCCACCTCGAGGATCGCGAGCGCGTCGTCGAGCGGGAGCGCGTCGCGGTCGTTCGTGCCGAGCCCGGGGCCCTCGACCATCCGCGCGCGCTCGGGCACCGCGTGGCCCTCCTGGACCGCCGCGCTCAGCATCGCCGAGAGTGCGGCGTGGTAGCGAGCCTGGGACGAGAGCGCGAGCGGCTTCGCCTCCATCGCGCGGTGGAAGGCGCGGATGTCGGCCGGCGCGAGCTGGTCGAGGCGGCGGTGCCCGATGGTGGGGATGATCCACTGGGTGACCGCCGAGCGGTTCGCGTTCCATGTCGTCGGCCGCAGCGTCGCGGCGGTGTTCTCCATCCAGACGTCGGCCCACCGCTTCACCGTCGGCTTGCCTCCGACGGTGGGGGCCTCGGCGGCTTCGGCTTCGGTAAGTGCCTCGCGGATCTTCCGGCGCACGCCTGCCTCGGTGGCAGCGACGAACCGACGGCGACGACGGGTGCCCTTCGCTGTCCAGCCGAGCTCGATCGAGCCGACCCACCGCTTGCGTGCGTCGTCGTAGTAGACGGATCCCGTGCCGTGGGGGCGTCGTGCTCGGGCCATGGTCTCGGCGCCTTCCAGGTGGGCCATTGGGTGGGCCATTGCAGGCTATCGCAGGCGGTCGCGTGCTTGACGTAATGCCTGGTCAGAGGGCTTGTCGTCACCCACAGTCTACCCCGATCTGTTCACTCGTAATGAATAGGTCATCAGTTCGATTCTGATAGGCGGCTCAGCACGGAAGGCCCGGAACCTCGCGGTTCCGGGCCTTCGTCGTCCCGCGGGTGCTCAGCGCACGGGCGCGCTGCTGCGGCCGTGCGTCCGACCGCTCAGCTCGGCGTCGAGGGTCTCCTGCGCGACGCGCATCTGGTCGGCGAACTCGGGCTGCTGCAGGCGCTGCCACACGAGCTCCTCGGGCACGTCCTCGACGTGGCTCACGACCCACCAGACGTTGCCGAACGGGTCCTTGACGCGTCCGCCGCGCTGACCGAAGGCGCTGGCGGAGAGGTCCGTCACGACCTGCGCGCCCGCCGCGACGGCCTTCGCGAAGGTTGCGTCGGCGTCGGGCACGAAGACGCGCAGCAGGCTGGGCATGGCGGGCCACTCGGGGCGACGGTCGAACCCGAGCAGGACGGTGTCGCCCACGCGGGTCTCGCCGTGGCCGATCGAGCCGTCCTCGGTGGCGACGCGGGCGATCTCCTCGCCGTCGAACACCTCCGTGACGAAGTCGAGGAAGGCGCCGGTGTCGTCCGTGACGACCCACGGGGCCACGGTCGTGTAGCCGTCCGGGGCGGTGCTCTGACGTGCGGTCATGGTGCTCTCCCGTCGTGGTGCGTGCAGCTGATAGCCCCACGCTAGGCATGAAAGAGGACTGTTCCTGTCCGCGATCGGCGAGAGGATGTCGCCATGACGGGACCCACCTCGCGCGTGCTCGCCCTGCTGTCGCTGCTCCAGACCGCCCGCGTGTGGTCGGGCAGCGAGCTGGCGCAGCGGCTCGACGTCACCCCGCGCACCGTGCGCCGCGACGTCGACCGCCTGCGGGAGCTGGGCTACCCCGTCGAGGCCACGCTCGGCGCCCACGGCGGGTACCGCCTGGTGGCGGGCACCTCCATGCCGCCCCTGCTCCTGGAGGACGACGAGGCCGTGGCCGTCGCGCTCGGCCTGCGCACCGTCGCCGTGCACGGCCTCCCGGGCCTCGAGGACGCGGGGGTCCGCGCGCTCACCAAGCTGAGCCGGTCCTTGCCGTCGCGGCTCCGGCACCGCGTCCGGACGCTCGGCGCGAGCGCGATGACCTGGGAGCGGCCGGCCGGGGGAGCCGTGGATCCCGACGTCCTCACCGTGCTGGCCGGTGCGGCGGCGAACCGCGAGCGGGTCCGGCTCACCTACGAGGCCCGGGGCGGCGGTCGCGGGCCACGGCACGTCGAGCCGCAGCAGCTCGTCGTCGTCCGACGGCGCTGGTACCTCGTGGCGTTCGACCTCGACCGCGACGACTGGCGGACCTTCCGTGCCGACCGGGTCAGCGACCCGCGGGCCACCGGGGCGCCGTCGCGTCACGAGCTGCGCGCCGCCGACGTCCCCGCGCACCTGGAGCGGGCCGAAGCGGCGATGGCGCCCACGGTGCGGGCGGACGTCACGCTGCGCCTGCCCCTCGCCGTCGCCCGGGAGCGCCTGGCCGACCACCTCGGCGACGGCACGCTCGCCGCCGACGGCGACGGCACGCGGTGGCGCAGCGCCCCGGACACGGTCGCGTGGCTGGCGCTGCGTCTGCTGGCGGCAGACTGCGGCTTCGTCGTGCACGGGCCGCCCGAGCTGCGCGCGCACCTCGACGACGTCCACGAGCGGACGCGTCCTCCGGGTACGAACGGCACGGACGGGGCGACGGCGCCGTGACCGCGGACCTGCCGCCGGAGTCGGGGGAAGGGTCGGGGTCGTGACCCGCTAGTCGTAGTCCGGGTTGTTGATGGTCGGGATGTCGATGTTGATCGGCTTCGTGGGCTCGAGGTAGAGCAGCGCGACCTTGCGCAGGAGCTCGTCGAACAGCCAGTAGAC
This sequence comes from Isoptericola sp. NPDC056605, assembly GCF_042792795.1. Lineage (NCBI taxonomy): Bacteria > Bacillati > Actinomycetota > Actinomycetes > Micrococcales > Promicromonosporaceae > Isoptericola > Isoptericola sp. NPDC056605. The sequence continues at coordinate 108,592 of NZ_JBHTVT010000013.1, forward strand.
GGCCGGCGAGCCGGGGACGAGGAGCCCCAGCTCGCGGGCGCGCACGAACGGGATCCAGGCCGCCGAGATCGTCGCGTCGAGCACGGGCCGGCGGGGCAGCTCGAGCATGTCGGTCACCCTGTCGCCGAGCATGTACCGGGTGACGGCCTCGAAGGCGGGCTTGGTGACCAGCGTGAAGTCGAGGTTCTCGCCCAGCTTGACGAGCTTGTCGGCGATGAGCACCCCCTCGTCGGTCCTGGCGAGCAGCGGGACGAGCACCTGCTCGCGCTGTGCCAGCGCCTCGTCCCAGCTCGACGGGATGTACTCGTCGAGCACGCCGAGCATGTGGCCCGTCACCTGCCACAGGTGCAGGTAGGCGTCGGCCTCCGCCGAGGAGATCGGCACCCTCCACTCCACGAGCTTCTGCCAGACGGAGGAGGCGAGGCTGTGCCAGGTGACCATGATGTCGAACTGGCTGATCGGCACCCGCTCGTCGGCGACGGCGGACCAGTGCGGCGACTGCGGCAGCAGGTGGCGCACCGCCGCGTGGACCAGGCGGGTCTTCACGCAGGTGACGATCATCTTCCCGTCGGGCCGGTAGGCGTGGTGGGCGCCGATGTCGTAGCCGAGCTTCGCGGTCTTGGCGATGCGGTCGGTGAGGTCGGCGCCGCCCTTCGAGTACCAGACGGCCCGGGCCTCGCGCGGGATCGCGGCGCTCATCATGCCGCTGTTCATCCCGTACAGCACACCGAGGTAGAGGCCCCGCTTCGTCGTGAAGGTGAACGCCTTGTCGAGCCGCGAGTGGTCGACCCACGAGGGCAGCTCGCGCGCCCGCGTGACGAGCGCCTCGACGTCGGCGGGAAGCCCGGCCGGGAGCGCCTGGCCGTTGGTGGTCCAGGAGGCGAGCGCCGCGTTCACCGCGGGCACCCCGCCCGTGTCGAGCAGGTTCGCGAGCACCGGGTCGGCCAGGTCGTCCCACACCTCGCGCGGGTCGCGGCCGGTGCCCGTGCCGGCGACCGACCCGGACGACGACCACGTCCATGCGTGCGCGGGCGCCGCACCGGCGAGCGCGCCGAGCGCCCCGATCGTCCCGCCTGCCCTGAGAAGACTCCGTCTGCTGATCTCGCCCACGTCGAACCCCTTCGTCCGCGGATCGTCGACGCCGCCTGTCTCGCCCCCCTGTCCCGCGGCGCCGTCCGAGCCCTCGTGATGTGGTCTCCGATCCACCCCAGCGTGAATCGCGATTAACTTAAGCTCAGACCGCGGCCGCGGGCAACCGGAGGACGCGATGCGGGGCCGCCACCCGGTGGGCAGGTGTGGTCAGGCCGACCGGGATGCGTGCATCGTGGCTCGGAGCGACGGTGGGGCATGGCCACGGTGAAGTACGTGGCGTCGACCAGGTGCCTGGTGTGCGGTCAGGGGATCGCGGCGGCGGTGGTCCATGCGGAGTCGGGCGCGGAGTCGGGCGCTGGGTCGGCCTCCAGCAGGTCCGTCAGCCACACGATCATCGCCAACACCGGGTGGCACCTCCCGTGCCGGGGGCACGAGGACGCGCTGGAGGAGCTCTCCGCGCAGTGCCCCGAGTGCGACGACGGCTGAGGAGGGCGTCCGCGGCCTGATCGACGCGACGGGCGGCACGACGCAGGGGGGTCGTGGCGCGGGGCGCGGCCGTGCCCGGGGCCCGGCGGTCAGGACGTGCCGCGCGACGACGTCGGGCGGTAGGCGGTGCCGAGGCCACCGGAGATCGTGGCGAACAGGCCCGCGACGGCGCCGCCGACGGCGGTCACGGTCTGCGCGGACCCGGGCGCCACGGCGGCGGTGATGGTGGACGCGGCAGTGGCGAGCGCGCCGACGACGAGCGCGACGACGTACGCGTAGGTGCGTAGCCGCGGTGACACGGTGGCGTGCCCGGTGGCGCCCGTGACCACCGGCGGCTCGGCCACGGCAGGGGCGGGAGCCGGGACGGGTGCGGCGGAGGTCGGGGCAGCCGCCGTCGGGGCGGTGACGGATGCGTCGATGGCGGACATCGGGCGTCTCCTCGGTGGTGCGTCGGGTCGGGAGAACCGGCCCCTGCATGGAACGACGGCCGCACGGACCGTCTGATACCGCTGCTCCCGGCGCCGCGTGCCGCGCCCCCGCCTCGACGGACGAACCGGGGCGAAGTGCGTCCTCGCCGCGCGCATCCTCCCGGGTCGTGCGATCTTCCGTACAGCCGCGCGATCTCCGCGCTGCCGGGCGACGCCGACGCGTGCGCCCGTCGCGTCCGGGGGAGGGCCATGGGAGCGGGAGTCGCGCCGGAGCAGCAGAGCGTGCCGCCGGACTGGGTGCCGGTGGAGCGCCGCTGGCTGGGGATGGACCGCGTGACGCTGCTGCCCGCGGCGATCGTGGTCGTGCTGGTCGCGGTGGCGATGTGGGGGCTGCCGGCCCTCGACCGGAGCGTCCCGGTGGACGACCCCGCGAAGGCGGGCGACGTCATCCGGGTCGACGGCGTCGAGTTCGACCCCGCCGCCGGGTGGAGCATCGACTCGGGCGTGCTCGCGTCCGAGCCCCCGGAGTCCGGCGGCTTCCCGAACACGGCCCAGGTGTCGAAGGACGGCTTCACGTTCTCCGTCGTCTCCGACACGTTCGACGGGACGCCCGCCGAGCTGATGGCGCAGCTGCAGAAGAACAACGAGCGGCTGAGCGACGGCGCCACCATCGACATGGGCCAGGTGGAGACGTTCCGGACCGCCCAGGGCGAGCGAGGGGTCGCCGGCCGGTTCACGTTCACCGGCGGGACGGGGCTTGTCGCGGCGTACGTCTTCGACGGCACCGGCGTGGAGGTGGTCCTCACCGGTCCCCACGAGACCGACGACGCGGAGCTCGAGTCCGACGTCGTGGGCATGATCCGCTCGATCCGTCCCGTCACCTCGGTGGAGGCGTCATGACCCGCACGGAGCTGCTCGACCGGCGGGCCCAGGTCGTCGACGAGGTCGGCTGGGGCCGACGCGTCTCGTGGGTCCAGCCGCGCAACGCGTGCCTGTGGGTGTTCGTGGCCGTGATCGCGTACGGCCTCTGGTTCGCCGTCTCCCAGGTGCGCAGCCAGGGTCCCGCCTACGGCGAGCCGCTGAGCATCTCGGCGGCGATCTTCGCCGCGTACGCGGTGCTGTTCTGGTGGTTCACCACCCACATCGACCGGTACTCCCGCCAGCCGCTGGACCTGCGGGTCGCCGCCTTCCTCTGGGGCGGGTTCGCCGCCACCTGGGCGATCGCGCTGCACGGGAACGCAGCCCTCCTGAGCCTCTACGCCAAGCTGGGCGGCCCGGCGTTCGCCGTGGACTGGGGGGCGGGTCTCGCGGCGCCGCTCATGGAGGAGTGGGGCAAGGGCGCCGGGGTCCTGCTGCTCCTGTTCATCGCGCCGCGCGTGCTGCGCACCGCGTTCGACGGCTTCGTCGTCGGCGCGTTCGTGGGCCTCGGCTTCGAGATCCTCGAGGACATCCTGTACGCGCTGAACTCCGCGCCGGAGGGGTTCGGGGTCGACCCGGTCGGCTCCAGCCTGAACACCGTGGTGCTGCGCCTCGCCACCGGGTTCACGTCGCACATCCTGTACTCCGCGATCTTCGGCGCCGGGGTGGTCTACCTCGTGGGCACGGTCGCGCAGCGTCGGCGCGTCGGGCGCGGGCTGCTGTTCTGCCTCGTCGCGATGGCGCTGCACTGGGCGTGGGACAGCACGGCGGCGCTGGCGGGCGGGGGCCCGCTCATCCCGGTGATCCTGGCGGTGCAGGTCGTCGTCGCGATCGCGGTCGTGCTGGTCGCCTTCCACGTGACGGTCGGCCCGGAGCGGGCGGCCATGCGGGACCTGATGGCGCCCGAGGTCGAGGACGGCACCCTCACCCCGGAGGAGGCCGACGCGCTCGCGGGCGCCTGGAAGCAGCGGCGCGCGTTCCGCCGCGGCGGCGGCCTCCGCGACCGTCGCCGCCGGGGGCACCGCCTGGAGGCGGCCAAGGACCTCGCGGACGCGCTGGGCGCGGCCCAGGGGCGCGAGACCGAGCGCGTGGCCTTCGCCCGGGCGGAGCTCGGCCGGTTCCGGGCGGGCGACGGGGCGCCGCACCCGGAACCGTGACGCCGGGACCTCACCGCACGAGGCAGGGGCGCTTCGGGTCGAACTCCCAGCCCGGCACGAGGTACCGCATCGCGACGGCGTCGTCCCGCGAGCCCAGCCCGTGCTCGAGGTACAGCGCGTGCGCCTCGGCGAGGCGGTCGGGGTCGAGCTCGACGCCGAGGCCGGGCGCGGTCGGCACCCGGATCTCGCCGCCCGAGATCTCGAGCGGGCGGCGGGTGAGCCCCTGGCCGTCCTGCCAGATCCAGTGCGTGTCGAGCGCGGTGATCTCGCCGGGGGCGGCGGCGCCCACGTGCGTGAACATGGCGAGCGAGACGTCGAAGTGGTTGTTGGAGTGCGAGCCCCAGGTGAGGCCGAGCTCGTGGCACAGCTGCGCGACGCGCACGGAGCCCGCCATCGTCCAGAAGTGCGGGTCGGCGAGCGGGATGTCGACGGCGTCCGACCGGATCGCGTGCCCGAGCTCGCGCCAGTCGGTGGCGATCATGTTGGTCGCCGTCGGCAGCCCGGTGGCGCGGCGGAACTCGGCCATCACCTCGCGGCCGGAGAACCGCCCCTCGGCGCCGCACGGGTCCTCGGCGTAGGCGACGACGCCCCGCATCCGTCGTCCGAGCCGGACGGCGTCGTCCAGGAGCCAGCCGCCGTTCGGGTCGAGCGTGATCCGGGCGTCGGGGAAGCGTTCCTTGAGCGCGACGACGGCGTCGACCTCGGCGTCGCCGGCCTGCACGCCGCCCTTGAGCTTGAAGTCGCGGAAGCCGTACCGCTCCCGCGCGGCCTCGGCGAGGCGGACGACGGCGTCGGGGGTCATGGCGGCCTCGCGGCGCAGCCGGGACCAGGCGTCCGGGCCGTCGGGCTCGCGCAGGTAGGGCAGGTCGGTGGCGTCCGGGTCGCCGACGTAGAACAGGTAGCCGAGCATCGGGACGGCGTCGCGCTGCTGCCCCTCGCCGAGCAGCTCAGCCACCGGGACGCCGAGGGCCTGCCCGTGCAGGTCGAGCAGCGCGGACTCGAGCCCGGTCACGGCGTGCACGGTGGTGCGCAGGTCGAACGTCTGGTTGCCGCGCCCGCCCGCGTCCCGGCCGGCGAACCGGGCCGCGACGCCCCGCAGCACGGACCGGAACCGCGCGACGGGTTGCCCGACGACGAGGACCGCGGCCTCCTCGACCGTCGCGCGGATCTTCTCCCCGCCCGGCACCTCGCCGAGCCCGGTGCGGCCCTCGGAGTCCTCGACGAGCACGACGTTGCGGGTGAAGAACGGCGCGTGCGCGCCGGAGAGGTTGAGCAGCATGGAGTCGTGCCCCGCGACGGGCACGACCCGCACGCGGGCGACGGTCGGCGCGCTCACCGGGCCCCCTCCGCGCCGGCCGCGGGCCGGAGCACGCCGTCCACGCGCCGGGTGAGGCGCCACGGGTTGTCCGGCCGCACCGGCTCGGGCAGCAGGAACTCGGGCAGGTCCTGGTAGGCGACGGGCCGCAGGAACCGCTCGATCGCCAGCGTCCCGACGGACGTCGTGCGCCCGTCCGACGTCGCGGGGAAGGGGCCGCCGTGCACCATCGCGTGGCCCACCTCGACGCCGGTCGGCCAGCCGTTGGCCAGGATGCGGCCGGCCTTGCGCTCCAGCGCGGGCAGCAGGCGGGCGGCCGTGGCGCGGTCGGACTCCCTGAGGTGCAGCGTGGCGGTGAGCTGCCCCTCGAGGAGGCCCACGGCGGCGAGGAGCTCGTCGTCGTCGGCGTAGCGCACCACGAGCGAGGCGGCGCCGAAGATCTCCTCCTCCAGTACCGGGTTGGCGAGGAAGGTGGCGACGTCGGCGACGAAGACCGACGGCGCGGGCGCGTTGCGCGCGGCGCCGGGCGTCCCGGTGCCGGCGAGGGCGACGCCGTCCTGCGCGGCGAGGGCGTCCACGCCGTCGTGCCACGCCCGGGCGATGCCGGCGGTGAGCATGGTCTGCCCGGTGGTGGCCTCGGCGGTGCGGCGGACGGCGTCGACGAACGCGTCGCCGTGCGCCGAGCGCGGCACGAGCACGATCCCCGGGGCGGTGCACAGCTGGCCGGACGACCCGGTCACCGACGCCAGGTACGCCGCGGCGAGCGCGTCGGCGTCGCCCCCGTCGTCCGGGTCCAGGGCGCCCGGCAGCACGATCACCGGGTTGACCGAGCTCATCTCCGCGAACACCGGGATCGGCACGCGGCGGGCGGCGGCCGCGGCCACCAGCGCGAGCCCGCCGGAGCGGGAGCCGGTGAACCCGACCGCCTGGATCACGGGGTCGCCCACCAGCGCCTGCCCGACGCGCGCGCCGGGGCCGTAGACGAGGGAGAAGACGCCGGGGTGCAGGCCCTCGGCGGCGACGGCGTCGGCCACGGCGCGGCCCACCAGCTCGCCGGTGCCCGGGTGCGCGCCGTGCGCCTTGACGACCACGGGGCAGCCGGCGGCCAGCGCCGAGGCGGTGTCGCCGCCGGCCACCGAGAACGCGAGCGGGAAGTTGCTGGCGCCGAACACGGCGACGGGGCCGACGGGCACCTTCCGCTGGCGGAGGTCCGCGCGGGGGAGCGGGGTGCGGTCGGGCAGCGCGGGGTCGACGCGGACGCCGCGGTGGTCGCCCTGGCGCACGACGGCGGCGAACAGGCGCAGCTGCCCCGTGGTACGGGCGAGCTCGCCCGTCAGCCGGGCCTCGGGCAGGCCGGTCTCCCGCATCGCCCGCGCGACGATCGCGGTCCCGGCGGCCTCGAGGTTCGCGGCGACGCGCTCGAGGAAGCGGGCGTGCGGCTCGGGGGCCAGCGCGGAGAAGGACGCGAAGGCCTCCTCCGCGGCGGCCGTGGCGTGCGCGAGCTGGTCGACGGAGAGGAGCGAGTAGGCGGGCTCCAGCGCCTCGTCGGTGGCGGGGTCGTGGGCGACGGCCGTGCCGGCGGCGCCGACCAGCGGCTCTCCGGCGACGATCGAGTGCCCGGCGAGGACGGCGGTGACGGTCATGGGGTTCCCTCCTGGGTGCGCAGGTCGGTGCGCGGGTGGGTGCGCGGGTGGGTGCGGGTGGCCGGTCCTCGGGTCAGCGGGTGAGGGCGACGTCGGCCGGGCGGACGCCGGCGGCGTCGACGAGGGCGCGCAGGTCGTCGACGTCGCGCTCGGTGAGGTCCTGCAGCGGGGGCCGGACGCCGCCGAGGTCGCGCCCGACGGCCCGCAGGCCGCCCTTGACGATCGAGACGCCGTACCCCTTGGCGCGGTCGCGGATGTCGAGGTAGGGCAGCACGAAGCGCGTGAGCTTCTCGGTGACGGCGGCGCGGTCGAGGTTCCGCACGTCGCGGTAGAACTCGAGCGCGAACTCGGGCACGAAGTTGTACATCGCCGAGGAGTAGGTGCTCATGCCGAGCTGAAGCAGCGGCAGCGCGAACGTCTCCGCGGTGGGCAGGCCGCCGAGGTAGAAGAGACGGTCGCCGTTGGTGGCGACCACGCGCGTGAGCTGTTCGATGTCGCCGAGGGCGTCCTTGAAGCCGATGAAGTTCGGGTGCCGCTCGGCCAGCCGGGCGACCGTCTGCGCGGAGTACACGGCGTTGGCGCGGTTGTAGACGATGACGCCGACGCTCGTCGCGGCGCACACCGCGGAGGCGTGCTCGAGCAGGCCGTCCTGGTCGCAGTCGGTGAGGTACGGGGGCAGCAGCAGGACGCCCTCGGCGCCCGCCACCTCGGCCGCCCGCGCGTTCTCGACAGCCTGGGCCGTGTTGCCGGCGGCGCTGCCGAGCACGGGGGTGGCACCGTCGGCGGCCTCGACGGCGAGGGCCACCACGCGCGCGGTCTCGGCCGGCGTGAGGCTGAAGCCCTCGCCCGTGCCCCCGGCGGCGAAGAGCCCGCCGATCCCGAAGCTCGTCTGCCACGCGATGTGCTCGGCGTACCGGGCGCCGTCGACCTCGCCGTCCGCGGTGAACGGGGTGACGGGGAACGAGAGCAGGCCCTCCTTGAGGGTGGCGGCGAGCTCCGAGGGTGAGTACGTGGCCACGATGGCCCCTCCTGGTGACAGACGTCGGCGGTGACAGTTCGTCGGACAACCTAAGAAGCGTTCATGATGCCTGTCCAAGCCCGGAATGGCATCGGTTCATGCCGTGCGGGTATCGCCCTCCTGGGTGCGGATCAGTCGTGCACCGCGCGGAGGTGGCGCACGAGCTCGTGCAGCGCGGGGTTCTTGGAGCCCCGGTCCCAGAGAGCGTGCAGCTCGACGACGGCGTGCGGCACGTCGGCCAGGTCGCAGAAGCGGACGCCGGTCAGGCCGAGCAGCCGGGCGGACTCGGGCACGAAGGCGACGGCGCGCCCGGCGCCGACCAGCGAGCACATGGTGAGGATCTGGCTCACGACGTGCACCACGTTCGCGTGCTCCACGTCCACGTACCGCACGACCATGTCGTAGAAGTACCGCGCCTTCGTCGGGTGGTGGCCGATGAGCGGGACGTCGCGCAGGTCCGCCGTCCCGACCGGCCTGCGCAGCGTCGCGAGGGGATGTCCCTCGGGCACCACCAGGACGAGGTCCTCCGACAGGAGCAGGTGCGAGTCGAGCCGCGGGTCGTCGAAGGGCGGGCGGCCCAGGGCGAGGTCGAGCTCCCCGCGCCGGATGGCCTCGAGCTGCTCGACCGTCACCAGCTCCTGCAGGTCGAGGTCGACGTCGGGCATGACCTCGGCGATCTCCTGCACCAGCGTGCCGAGCAGGCTGAAGCCCGTCGCCGCGGTGAACCCGAGCCGCAGCACGCCCGCGCGGCCGGCCGCGATCCGGCGGGCGAGGGCGGGCGCGGCGTCGGCAGACGTCAGCAGCCGGCGCGCCTCGACGAGGAAGACCGCGCCGGCGGTGGTGAGCTCCACGTGGCGGTTGTCCCGCTCCAGCAGCGCCACGCCGACGGCGTGCTCGAGCTTCTGCACCTGCCGGCTCAGCGGGGGCTGCGTCATGCTCAGGCGCTCGGCGGCGCGGCCGAAGTGCAGCTCCTCCGCCACGGCCACGAAGCAGCGGACCTGGTCGAGGGTGTACGCGGTGCTCATCCCGGGTCTCCTTGATGCCTTCATTGGATCAAGCCATGCAGATTGAGGCTTAGACAGGCATCGTATGGCTCCCTAGAGTCGTCGCCCGACCGGACTTGACGCGGCGACGACGCTCGCGCCGCTCGATCGAGATCTCAACGAGGAGAGCTGTGATGAGACTTGCCCACCGCCGTGCCGTCGCCGGTGCCACCGCCGCGGTCGCCGCGCTCACCCTCGCCGCCTGCGGCGGCAACGTCGCCGGGGGATCGGGCGGCGCCGGGGGGTCGTCGGACTTCCCCTCCCGCCCCGTGACCCTCACCGTCGGGCAGGACGCCGGGGGCTCCACCGACCTCATCGCCCGGGCGCTCGCGGACGGCATGGCCACCGACCTCGGCGTCTCGGTGCCCGTCGTGAACCGGGCCGGCGCGAACGGCGCCGTCGCCACGCAGGAGGTGGCGGGCAAGCCGGCCGACGGCTCGAACCTCGTGCTGCTCAACGCGTCGCTCATCACCATCACGCCGCTCGCGGTCTCCGAGGACGAGGCCGTCTCGCTCGACGACGTCGACGTCCTCAAGGGGCTCTCGCAGGACGACTACGTGCTGGTCGCGAGCAAGAAGTCGGGCTTCGAGAGCCTGGACGACCTCCAGGCGGCGTCCGGCAAGGTCACCTACGGCACGACGGGCGTCGGCACGGGCTCGCAGCTCGCCCAGGCGGTCCTCTTCGCCCAGGCCGAGATCGAGGGGACGAGCGTGCCGTTCGATTCCGGCTCGCCCGCCCTCACCGCCGTCGTCGGCGACCAGGTGCAGGTCGCGACCATCCAGCTCGGCGAGGCCAAGCCGCAGCTCGACGCCGGGAACGTGGTGCCGCTGCTCGCGTTCTCCGCCGAGCGCAACCAGTTCCTGCCCGACGTGCCCACCGCCGTCGAGGAGGGCTACGACGTGCCCGTGTCGCAGTACCGGGCGCTGGCCGCGCCCAAGGGGCTGCCGGAGGACGTCAAGGCGCGGCTCGTGGAGTCCGTGGACGCCGCCGTGGCCGAGGACGCGTATACGTCGTTCAACGAGAACAACCTGCTCACGCCGCACGAGATCAGCGGCGAGGAGGTCGTCGAGGAGTGGACGGCGCTCGCCGAGAAGTACCAGGACCTGACCGCGGAGTACGACATCTCGCTCGCCGAGTGAGCGGCGAGCCCGCCGGAGGAGACCGATGATGACCGCGCCGCACCCCCCGAACCCTGAGCCCGCCGTCGCTGCCGAGCCCGCCGCCGAGCCTGCCGTCGAGCCCGAGGTGCACGACGACGGCCCGCCCCCGGCCGGGCCGGTCGCCAACCTCGGCGCGGGCCTCGTCACCCTCGCGGTCGGCGTCGGCGGGGTGGTGGTCGCGCTCGCCCTCGGGGTGGGCACGCCCGCCCAGCCCGGCTCGGGCATGTGGCCGCTGGTCGTGAGCGTGGCGCTCGTCGTCCTCGCGCTGGCGCAGCTCGTCGTGGGCCGGGCCGGCGGCGACGGCGAGCGGTTCACGCGCCACTCGTGGATGCCGCTGGTCGGGCTCGCGACGCTGCTCGGCCTCGTCGCGCTGCTGCCCGTGATCGGCTTCGAGATCCCGTCCCTGCTGCTCAGCCTCGTGTGGATGCGGTTCCTCGGCGGCGAGTCGTGGCGCACGTCGGTCGTGTGCTCGCTGGGCGCCGTCGTCGCGCTGTACCTCGTGTTCGTCGCCGCGCTCGGCACCAACGTGCCGCACCTGTTCTGACCCGCCCGACCGTCTGAAGGAGACGTCACGTGGACAACCTGCAGAACGTCATGGCCGGGTTCGAGGTCGTGCTGGAGCCCACGAACCTGCTGTACTGCCTCGTCGGGGTGCTCATCGGGATGCTCATCGGCGTGCTGCCCGGCCTCGGCCCGGCCGCGACGATCGCGATCCTGCTGCCGCTCACCTACGGGATCGAGCCCGTCACCGCGATCATCATGCTCGCCGGCATCTTCTACGGCGCCCAGTACGGCGGCACCATCACCTCCGTGCTGCTGCGGCTGCCCGGCGAGGCGAGCTCGGTGGTCACCGTGCTCGACGGGCACGCGCTGGCGCGGCAGGGGAAGGCCGGCACCGCGCTGGGCATCGCCGCCATCGGGTCGTTCGTCGGGGGCACCGTCGCCATCGTCGGGCTCACCTTCCTGGCGCCGGTCGTCGCGAGCTTCGCCCTCGACTTCGGGCCGCCCGAGTACGCGGCCCTCGCGCTGCTCGGCATCCTGCTCGTCTCGACGATCGCGTCCGGCGCGCGGGTCAAGGCCCTCGTCGCGGCGGCGATCGGGCTGCTGCTCGCGACCGTGGGCCGCGACGCCTTCACCGGCACCGAGCGGTTCACCTTCGGCAGCCTCGACCTCGCCGACGGGATCGACTTCGTGCCCGTCGCGATGGGCCTCTTCGGGCTCGGGGAGATCCTCTACAACCTCGAGGAGCGACACCGGGCCGTGCACGCCCCGGGCAAGGTGACGAACGTCTGGCCGTCGCGGTCCGACCTGCGCGAGTCGTCCGGCGCCGTGACCCGCGGGTCCGTGCTGGGCTTCTTCCTCGGCATCCTGCCGGGCGGCGGCGCGACCATCGCGTCGATGGCCGCCTACGCGGCCGAGAAGAAGCGGGCCAAGGACCCGTCGCGCTTCGGCAAGGGCGCCATCGAGGGCGTCGCCGGGCCGGAGACGGCGAACAACGCCGCCGCCACCAGCTCGTTCATCCCGCTGCTCACCCTCGGCATCCCCGCCAACGCCACGATGGCGCTGATGTTCGGCGCCCTGCTCATCCAGGGCATCACGCCCGGCCCGCAGCTCGTCGATCAGCACCCCGAGCTGTTCTGGGGCGTCGTGAACTCGATGTACGTCGGCAACATCCTGCTGCTGATCATGTCGATCCCGCTGGTGGGCGTCTTCGTGCGCATCCTGCGGGTGCGGGCCGCGATCCTCGCCCCGATCACGGCGCTGATCACGATGATCGGCGCGTACACGATCAACAACTCCGCCTTCGACGTGCTGCTCGTCGTCGTCTTCGGCGCCGTCGGCTACCTCATGAAGAAGTTCGGCTTCGAGCCCGGCCCGCTGGTGCTGGCCTTCGTGCTCGGCTCCCTGCTGGAGGAGAGCGTGCGGCGCTCGCTGCTGATGTTCGGCGGCGACCCCTCCGGGTTCGTCTCCCGGCCCATCTCCGCCGTGCTGCTCGCCCTGTTCGTCGTCGTCGCGGTCTGGCCCCTCGTGCAGTCCGCCCGTCGCCGTCGGCCCGCGCAGGCGCCGACCCCCGACCGAGAGGAAGCGTCCGTATGAGCATCGTCGTGGGATACGTCCCCACCCCGGTGGGGGAGGCCGCCGCCACGGCGGCCATCACCGAGGCCCGGCTGCGGGGCGAGGACCTGCTCGTCGTGAACTCCGCGCGCGAGGGGTCGCTCGTCGAGACGACGGTCGCGACGGACGACGACCTCGACCGGGTGCTCGCCGCGGCGTCCGATGCCGGCGTCGCCGCCCGGGTGGTGCGCGGCACGCACCGGGACGACTTCAGCGACGAGATCCTCGAGCTCGCCGAGCGGCACGACGCGACCCTCATCGTCATCGGGCTGCGGCGTCGCAGCCCGGTGGGGAAGTTCATCATGGGCTCCGTCGCGCAGCGGATCCTGCTGCAGGCCGAGCACCCCGTGCTGGCGGTCAAGCCGGCGTCGTAGCCGTGCTCACCGCGGGCGCGGGGCCGCGAGCTTGTCGAGGACGACGAGGTAGCGGCACGACGACCGCGTCGCGTTGACGAAGGTGCAGTCGGCCGGGGCGCCGAGCTGGAGGCAGTCGCCGGGGCCGAGGTCGTGCACCTGCTCGCCCTCGACGAACCGCAGCGCGCCGTCGAGCACCCAGATCTGCTGGTCGACGAACCGGTACGACTCGGCGGGGTAGGTCACCTCGGCGCCCGGCGGGAGCTCGACCTCCACGAGCTCCAGCGCGGCGCTCGCCGGCGGGGACACCGCGCGCCGGACGTACCCCGTCCCCGCGTCGGTCCACGTCGGCTGCTCCGCCCGGCGGGCCAGCCGCCTCGTGTCGCCCTCGGCGCGGGCCACGAGCTCGGACAGCGTCATGCCGAGCGCCGCCGCGAGCCGGCCGAGCAGCGCGGCGGTGGGCTGGGCGTCCTCGCGCTCGATGCGGGAGATCATCGCGCGCGAGACGCCCGACGCCTCGGCGAGCGCGGCGACGCTCAGCCCGCGGTCGGCCCGGGCGGCCTGCAAGGTGTGGGCGAGGGCGGCGCCGAGGTCGTCGGTCACGCGCCACCCGCGAATACGATAGTGAACATGATGGCTACTATATGCGCATGATCCTGCGCGACGCCGTCCACGCCGACCTCGATGCCCTCCTGGACATCCACAACGCGGCCATCCGCACGTCGACCGCGATCTGGACGGACGACGAGGTGCCGCGCGCGGAGCGGGAGCGGTGGTTCGGCGCCCAGGCGGCCGCGGGGAACCCGATCCTCGTGGCCGACGACGACGGCGCGGTCGCCGGGTACGCCACCTACGCGCAGTGGCGCGCGAAGTTCGGCTACCGCCACACGGTGGAGGACTCGGTCTACGTGGCCGAGGGGTACCAGGGCCGTGGGCTGGGCCGGGCGCTGCTGGTCGAGCTCGTCGACCGCGCCCGTGCCGCCGGGCACCACGTCATGCTCGCCGACATCGAGGCGGGCAACGCCGCGTCGGTCCGGTTGCACGAGTCGCTCGGGTTCGCGCACGTCGGGCGGCTGCCCGAGGTCGGCACCAAGTTCGGGCGCTGGCTGGACCTGGCGATCCTCGCCCTGCCGCTGGGCGGTGCGGGGTGCGCGCCCGAGAGCGCCGGCGCGCAGCCGGCCTGAGCCGCCGGTCAGCGGCCGCCCGACTCCGCCAGCAGCCGGCGCCGGGAGCCGGCCAGGTGCACGCGCATCGCCGCCGCGGCGGCGAGCGGGTCCCGGGCGGCCAGGGCGTCGAGGATCGCCTGGTGCTCCTGCGTGACGGTCGCGAACCGCCGCGGCGTGCCGTCCTCCGTGCCCGGGGGAGGCGTGGGGGGCGAGCCCAGGCGCCCGCGCGGCATCGCGATCATCTGCGGGCCGAGCCGGTCCAGGGCGTCCAGCAGATACCGGTTCTGCGCCGCCTCCGCGACGAGCCGGTGGAACGCGAAGTCGTGCTGCATCGCCGTCGCCGGGTGCCCCTGGGCGTCGTCGAGGTCCCGCAGGCGGGCGGCGAGCGCGTCGAGGTGGGCGTCCGACCGGCGCTCCGCGGCGAGGGCCGCCGCCTGCGTCTCGACGCCCAGCCGGAAGTCGACGAGGCCGAGCCGGTCCTCGAGCGAGCGCGCGACGGGCGCGTCGTCGCCGTCCCCGGCCGGCGGCGCCAGCGCGTAGCTGCCGCTGCCGCGCCGGGTGTGGACCAGGCCCTCGAGGTTCAGGCGGGCGATCGCCTCGCGCACGACGGTGCGGCTGACCTGGTGCTCGGCGGCGAGCGCGGTCTCGCTGGGCAGCTTCTCGCCGGGGGCGATGCCGCCGTCGACGATCCGCGCCCGCAGCGCGGCGACGAGCGCGCCGCTCAGGGTCGGGGGCATGGGCTCATGCTTCCATCCGCCGCACCCCGGCCGTCGCGCCCCGGCCGGCGCTCAACGCGACCCGACCAGCACGCTGTCCGTGGTCCAGGCCCGCGCCTGCTCCGTGAGGGTGACGCCGAGCCCGGGACGGTCCGGCACGAGCATCCGGCCGTCCTTCGTCTCCAGGCGCTCCTCGAACAGCGGGTCGAGCCAGTCGAAGTGCTCCACCCACGGCTCGCGCGGGTACGTGGCCGCCAGGTGCAGGTGGATCTCCATCGCGAAGTGCGGCGCGAGGTCCAGCCCGGCCTGGTCCGCGAGGGTGAGCAGCCGCAGGAACTGCGTGATGCCGCCGACGCGCGGGGCGTCGGGCTGGATGATGTCGCAGGCCCGGGCGGCGATGAGGCGCTCGTGCTCGGCCACCGACGCGAGCATCTCGCCGGTCGCGACCGGCGTGTCCAGGGCGGCGGCGAGGGCCGCGTGGCCTTCGGCGTCGTAGGCGTCCAGGGGCTCCTCGATCCACACCAGGTCGTAGGGCTCGAGCCGGCGGCCCATGCGCAGCGCGGTGGTGCGGTCCCACTGCTGGTTGGCGTCGACCATGAGCGGGACGTCGGCGCCGAGGTGCTCGCGCACCGCCTCGACGCGGGCCAGGTCGGTGCGGGTGTCCGGCAGGCCGACCTTGATCTTGATGCCGCCGATGCCCTCGGCCAGCGACCGCGACGCCCGGTCCTTCACCTCGTCGATGCTCGCGTGCAGGAAGCCGCCGGAGGTGTTGTAGGTGCGCACGGAGTCCCGGTGCGCGCCGAGCAGCTTGGCCAGCGGCAGGCCGGCGCGCTTGGCCTTGAGGTCGTACAGGGCGATGTCGACCGCGGCGAGCGCTTGCGTCGCGACGCCGGAGCGGCCCACGGAGGCGCCGGCCCACAGGAGCTTCGTGTACAGCTTGGCGATGTCGTTGGGGTCCTCGCCGATCGCTGCGTCGGCGACCTCCTTGGCGTGCGCGTACTGGGCCGGCCCGCCCGCGCGCTTGGAGTACGAGAATCCGAGGCCCGCGTGGCCCTGCTCGGTGGTGATCTCGGCGACGAGGAACACGACCTCGGTCATGGGCTTCTGCCGCCCGGTGAACACCTTGGCGTCGGAGATGGCGGTGGCCAGCGGCAGCGTGAGCGTCGAGAGCTGCACGGACCGGATGGCGTCGGGCTGGTAGGGCATGGCGCTCCCTCGCGTCTGCGGGCCGCCGTCGCGGCCGGGCCGGGCTCGTCCCCGGCGTCAGGTGAGCATACAAGTTGTGAACCTGTATGACTACCTTGCGTCGATCGGGCGCCACCACATGGTGAGCACGGCTTCCGCGGGCGCGTCGTCGAGGGCGCGGTACCCGTGCCGGGAGTCCGCGCGCCACCGCAGCGACTCGCCGGTCGCGAGCTCGGCCGGCGCGTCGAGCGGCCCGACCTCGGCCCGGCCCCGCGTGACCAGCAGGTGCTCGGTGACATGGGCGCCGTGCGCCTCCGAGCGGTGCATGGTGCCCGGGTCGAGCCGCAGGGCGTAGACCTCCACGGTGGCGTCGTCCGCCTGCGTCGCCGCCAGCAGCCGGGTGCGGATGCCGGGGGAGGACACCTCGGCGCCCGCCTGCTCCGCGAGCAGCCACGACATCGGGACGTCGAGGGCGCCGGCGAGGGCGTAGAGCGTGGCGAGGTTCGGGTTGCGCGACCCGGCCTCGATCTCCGACAGCGAGCCCTTGCCGATCCCGGCGGCGCGGGCGAGGGCGCCGAGGGAGAGCCCTCGGACGGCACGGGCGGCGGTGAGGCGCTCGCCGATGAGCGCGGAGAGCTCGGCAGATCGCACGAGGCCACCCTAGCGTTCTGTTTGCGGAACGCGGCCGACGGCGCCTACCGTTCCGTTCGTGGAACGCTCGCTCGCGCAGCCCGTCGGCGTCGGGATCGTCGCCGCCCTGGTCGGCTTCACCAGCTCGTTCGCGGTCGTGGTCGCGGGCCTGGGGGCGGTGGGGGCCACCTCGGACCAGGCGGCGTCCGGCCTCCTCGCCCTGTGCGTCGTCCAGGGGCTCGGGATGATCTGGCTCAGCCGCCGTCACCGCGCGCCCCTGACGCTGGCGTGGTCCACCCCCGGCGCCGCCGTCCTGGTGGGCGCGGGCGGGGTCGCCGGCGGCTGGCCCGCCGCCGTCGGGGCGTTCGTGGTGTGCGGCGCCCTGATCGGGCTCACCGCGGCCTGGCCCGCGCTCGGCCGGCTCGTCGCGGCCATCCCCGTGCCCGTGGCCCAGGCCATGCTCGCGGGGGTGCTGCTCTCGCTGTGCCTGCAGCCGCTGGTCGCCGTCACGGCCGCGCCGCTGCTCGTCGCGCCTGTGATCGTGCTGTGGCTCCTCCTCGCGCGCCTGGCGCCGCGGTGGGCCACCCCGGCGGCGTTCGTGCTGTCCGTCGCCGTCGTCCTGGGGACAGTCGCCGCGGGGGACGGGACGCTCGCGCTGCGGCCGCCGGGCCTCGCCCTGACGGCGCCCGCGCTCACGCTGCCCGCGATCGTGGGGATCGCCCTCCCGCTGTACGTCGTGACGATGGCGTCGCAGAACGTCCCGGGGGTGAGCGTCCTCGCCTCCTTCGGCTACCCCGTGCCGTGGCGGGAGACGCTCCTGGTCACGGGCGCCGGCACGGTGGTGGGCGCGTTCGCCGGCGGCCACGCGGTCAATCTCGCCGCCATCACCGCGGCGCTCCCGGCGTCGGCCGAGGCGCACCCCGACCCCCGGCGCCGCTGGGTGGCGACGCAGAGCGCCGGCTGGGCCTACCTGGTGCTCGCCGTCCTGTCGCCGCTGGTCACGGCGCTCGTCGCGGCGGCCCCGGCGGGGGTGGTCGAGACGGTCGCCGGCCTCGCGCTGCTCGCCACCTTCGGCTCCGCCCTGTCCGCCGCCCTCCGCGACGAGCAGCACCGGGTCGCCGCGACGGCCACGTTCCTCACGGCGGCGAGCCCCCTCGTCCTGCTCGGCGTCGGGTCTGCCTTCTGGGCCCTCGTCGTGGGGCTGGCGGTGTGGGCGCTCCTGACCGCGCGGCCGGCACGCCGTGCCCACCGCCGGGCTGCTGGCGGTGGGGGCGCAGGAGCGCGACAGTGGTGGCCATGGCGAGCAACGAGGTGAAGTTCAAGATCGACGTCCCCACCGAGCTGGAGGGAGGCGTCCCGGCGGACTTCGCGTCGCTGTGGCACACGTCGACGTCGTTCGTCATCGACTTCGTCGCGGCCACGAAGCCGCCGCAGCCGGTGACCGACCCCGACACGGGAGCGGTCACCGGCCGCGTGGTGCCGGGGCGGGTGGTCTCGCGCGTGCGCATCCCCCCGCAGCAGGTGTTCGAGCTGGCGCGGGCCCTCACCCAGCAGCTCGACGCGTGGGAGCGCGAGACGGGGAAGAAGACCGACGGCTCCGCCGGCTGACCGGCGGCGTCAGAGCGCGCGCTCGGGCCGGGCGAGGATCCCCGGCACGAGGCGGGCGCTGAGCGCCGCCGCGCCGCGGACGGCGAGGAACCCGAGCGCGAACACGGCCAGCGCGGTGACGATCGCGACGGGCTGGACGAAGATCGCCATCCCGACGAGGGGGAAGAGCAGCACGGCGGCGCACAGCGCCGACCCGCCGGCCACCATCCACAGCGCCGACATCACGGCCCGGCGGGAGGCCTCGCTCATCACGTCCCGCGGTACGCCGAGGCGGTCGAGCGAGACGTGCACCGCCGCGCGGTCGAGGGTCGAGGCGGCCTGGTTGATGCCCACCGAGCAGGCGACCATGAGGAACGAGACCGCCACGGTGACGAGGACGCCGGTCGAGACGTCCTGCATGAGCCACCGCTCGTCGGCGTCCATGCCCTCGGTCGAGGTCATGTCCGCCATCGCGAGGCCCACGGCGCCGAAGACGCCGACGAAGCTGGTCATCGCGACGCCGCTCACCTGCCGCCAGGCAGCCTTCGGGTCCTCGAGCACCATGCGCGCGGCCAGCAGCCGCGGCACCGTCTGCGCCTTGCGCGCCTGGCGTCGCGCCCGCACACGCACGAACCACGGGCCCAGGGCGTCGAGGGCGAGCAGCATGCCGCCGAAGATCGCCGCGAGCGTGCCGACGATCGCGACGATGCCGCCCAGCTCCCCGAGTATCCCCAGCACCTGCATGAGGCCGAGCCCGACGACGAGCACGCCGACGGCGATCACGACCCGGACCCAGTGCGCGGTGCCCGGGCGCTGGCGCGTGCGCACGCCCAGCGGCGTCACGACGACGGCACGCAGCCCGACGACGGCGCTCGCGGCGGCGAGCAGCGCGACGCCGAGCACCGCGAGCGGCAGCCACCACCACGGCACCCACATCTGGGCGCCCAGCGCCTCGCCGCGGAAGTGCAGCAGGCCCACGAGCGGCGCGAGGACCGCGTAGAGCACGACGCCGAGGACGGCCCCGACCAGCGCCGTCACGGCCGCCTCGAGCACCGTGAGCGCCGTGATCGTGCCGGTGGTCGCGCCGAGCAGGCGCAGGGACGCGAGCCGCTCGTCGCGCCGTCGGGCGGCGAGGCGCGCGGCGGACGCGCCCACCGTGGCGAGGGGCACGAGCAGCAGCACCACGGCGATGACGGCGAGCGTCTCGTAGGTGGAGGCCAGGTCGTCGTCCCAGCCGAAGAAGGCCTGCGCGCCGCCCAGCACCACGAGCAGCAGGGCGGTGACCACGGCGAAGCTCGCCACGGGCAGGGCGGTGGCCAGGCGGTCGTCGTCGCGCCGCCGCCGGAACAGCGGGGCGAGGTGGACGGCGGTGGCGAGCGCGCCCGCGGGGCGCGCGCCCGGGACGGCGGACGGCGCGGGCGCCGGGGCGGTGGCGGTCATCGCGACACCTCGGCGGCGTCGGCGGCCGCCGCGGGGGCGGCGGTGTCCGAGACCACGCGGCCGTCGCGCAGGACGACGGTGCGGGCGCAGCGGCGCGCGACGTCGGCGTCGTGCGTGACGACGACGAGCGTGCGGCCCTGCGTGGTGGCGGAGAGCAGCAGGTCCAGCACCTCGACGGACGTGGCGGAGTCCAGGGCGCCGGTGGGCTCGTCGGCGAAGATCAGCCGGGCACCCGTGACCTGGGCACGAGCGATCGCGACGCGCTGCGCCTGCCCGCCGGACAGCTCGCCGAGCCGCCGCTGCTCGAGCCCGGCGAGGCCCAGGTACTGCAGCCACTGCGCGGCCTCCGCCTCGGCCTGCCCGCGCGGCACCCCGCCGAGCATCCGGGCCACGGCGACGTTCTCGAGCGCGGTCAGCTCGTCGAGCAGCAGGCCCTGCTGGAACACGAAGCCGAGCTCCTCGCGCCGCAGCCGCGACCGGGCCGCGTCGTCGAGCGACTCGACGCGCACCGGCCCCTGCCCCGACGCGAAGGTGACCGACCCGGCCGTGGGACGCAGGATGCCCGCGAGGCAGTGCAGCAGCGTCGTCTTGCCGGAGCCGGACGCGCCCATGATCGCCACCGACTCGCCGGCGGCGATGTCGAGGTCCACGGCGTCCAGGGCGGGCGTGACCCCGCCGGGGTACTGCATCGTCAGTCCACGCGCGCTCAGCAGAGGTGTCATGACACCCAAGGTGCCCGCGTCGGCTGGCCCGCCGCGTCGGACCACGAGCGGATTCCGCGCCGGCGGGGGTCCCCCTGCGGTATGACACGGCTCGGGGAGAACCACGAGACGCCCGCCCCTACGGTGGGGCCATGACGACCGACGCCCACGCGGGGGCCACGGGCCCCGCCGATCTGCGCGCCCACCTCGACGCCCGCCGCGGGGTGTGCCCCGTGGACCACGACGGGCTCGGCACGTGGACGCTGCTGCGGCACGCGGACGTGGTCGCCGCCGCGACCGACCCGGAGACGTTCTCCAGCGCGGCCGGCCGGCACCGGGCGATCCCCAATTCGCTCGACGGCGCGGAGCACGCGGCGTACCGGGCCGTCGTCGACCGCTACCTCACGGACGCCGCCGTCGCCGAGCAGGAGGAGCAGTGCCGCGCGCACGCGGCGGCGATCGTCGCCGCGCTGCCGCGCGGGCGCACGGTCGGCGCCATCGCGGACCTCGGCGCCCCGTTCGCGGTGCGCACCCAGACGACGTGGCTCGGCTGGCCGGCCGAGCTGGAGGGGGCGCTCGTCGCGTGGATGGCGGACAACCACGACGCCACCCGCTCCGGCGACCTGACGCGCACGGCGGCCGTCGCCGCGCGGTTCGACGAGCTCGTGGGGTCGCTGGTGCGCGAGCGGCGCGAGGCCGGGGACGCCGCGCCCGACGACGTCACCACGAGGCTGCTGCACGAGACGGTCGACGGCCGCCCGCTCACGGACGCCGAGGTCGTCTCGATCCTGCGGAACTGGACGGCCGGCGACCTGGGGTCCCTGGCGGCGTGCCTCGGGGTGGTCGTGCACCGGCTCGCCACCCACCCCGACCGGCAGGACGTCACCCGCGAGCGCGTCGCTCGCGGCGAGCACGCCGCGATCGAGGCCGCCATCGAGGAGGTGCTGCGCATCGACGACCCGTTCGTGTCGAACCGGCGGCGCGCCACCCGCGACGTGGAGATCGGCGGCCGCACCGTCCCGGCCGGCGACCGGGTGCTGCTGAGCTGGACGGCCGCGAACCGCGACCCGGAGGTCTTCGGCGACCCGGACGCGTTCCGCCCCGAGGAGAACGCCGCCGCGAACCTCGTGTTCGGCGTCGGGCCGCACGTCTGCCCCGGCAGGGCGCTCACCCTGATGGAGCTGCGCGTCGCGGTCTCCGAGCTGCTGGCCGGCACCGAACGGATCCTGCCCGCCGACGACGAGGCGCCGGTGCGCGAGGCGCCGCCCGTCGGCGGCTGGGCGCGGGTCCCCGTCGTCCTGAAATAGGCTCGGCGCATGGCTTGGAGCTTCGGACGACGTCGGCCCACCACGTACCTGCTGGGGGAGCCCGCCGACCCGTACCCGGCCCAGGCGCCGGAGGCGGCGCGCGGCCGCGTGCTGCGGATCACGGAGATCGGCGAGCCGGTGCTGCACACCCCCGCCGCGACCGTCGAGACGTTCTCCACGCCGGAGCTCGCGCGCCTGGTCGACGACATGTTCGCCACGATGGAGAACGCCGAGGGCGTGGGGCTGGCGGCGCCGCAGGTCGGTGTCGGGATCCGCCTGTTCGTCTACGACGTCACCGACGAGCGCGGCGACCGGCACGTGGGGCACGTCGTCAACCCCGTGCTCGAGATGGACCACGACGCCGAGCCGGAGACCGAGGACGAGGGGTGCCTGTCGGTGCCCGGCGCGTACGAGCCGCTGGAGCGGCCCGGTGCCGCCACCGTGCGGGGCGTCGACCAGCACGGAGGCCCGGTGCAGCTCTCCGGCCGCGGGTTCCTGGCCCGCGCCTTCATCCACGAGGCGCAGCACCTCGACGGCACCCTGTACTGGGACCACCTCTCGCCCGAGCTGCAGGCGGACGCCCTGCGCCAGCGCGACGAGGAGCGGGCCGACATCCTCGCGGGCCGGCACGAGCTCGCCGTCGAGCTGGGCAAGAAGCCCGCCGAGTACCCGGCGACGCCGGCGGGCGGCCGCTGAAGGCAACGCGTCGAGCGTGCTGCCCTGATCCTCAAGACCGCTGTTCGAGGATCAGGGCAGCACGCTCGATGCGAGTGCGGGTCGTCAGCCCAGCATCCCCGGGGCGATGGAGAAGAACTCCTTGACGCCGTCGTCGAGGCCGGTGGTGCCGAAGCCGATGTCCTGCGCGATGCGGGTGAACTCGACCTCCACGGCGCCGGCGCCCTCGGGCGGCGGCGGGGGAGTGTCGCCGGCCACCTCGGACAGCTGCTCCCAGTACTCGAGGATCTGCTTGTCGAGGCCCTCCGGCTCAAGGGCGTCGAGCGCGGGCTGGGAGATCGGGGCGCCGCGCGAGAGGCCGAACTCCTTGCTCACCTCGGGGTCGTTGGCGATGAAGTCGATGAACTTCGCCGCCTCCTCGGGGTGCTCCGAGTTCGCCGACATGGACAGCTCCAGCGACGGCTTGAGGTACAGGCCCCGGTTGCCCGGATCGTCGGCCGGCGGCAGCGTCATCGCGAACTCGCCGCCCGCGCTGCCCTCCGAGAAGCGCACCAGGAAGTTGTAGAAGCTCAGCTCGCTCGCCGTGACGCCCGACCCCAGCACGTCCGCGCCGTTGAGCTGCTCCTGCCGCTTGGGGTCGATGAACCCGTCGTCGTCGAACAGCGGCGTCGCGCGCTCCCACCACGCGGTGAGGTCGGCCTCCGTGAAGCCGAGCGCGCCGTCCGCGGTGTAGAGCGACTTGCCCTGCTGCGCGAGCCAGATCTCGAAGACCGTCCAGATCTGCGTGTACTGCGTCGACCCGCTCACCTTCGGGTCGTGGTCCGCGCCGGCCTTGCCGACCTGGGACAGGACGGCGTCGTACTCGTCCCAGGTGAGGTCGCCGTCGGGCACGTCGACCCCGAGGCCCTTCAGGAGACCCGTGCTGAAGAAGTTCGCGATGCCGCCCGTGCTGGTCGGGATGCCGACCAGCCTGCCGTCCACCTTCGCGGCCGGCATGACGTTCTCCGGGAACGTCGAGATGTCGATCGTGCCGTCCGCGGCGAACTCGTCGAGCGCGGCGATCTGCCCGGTGCCGCCGTACTGCGACAGGTACGAGACGTCCATCTGGAACACGTCGGGCAGGCTGCCGCTCGCGGCCTCCGTGTTCCGGGACGTCCAGTAGTCGGCGAACGACGCGTAGGACGACTGGATGGTGACGTGCGGGTTCTTCTCCTCGTACAGGTCGATCGCCTTCTCGTACCGCTCGGCGCGCGACGCGTCGCCCCACCACGCGAACGTGAGGGTGACGTCCTCGTCGCCGCCGCCCGAGGCGTCGCCGCCGCTGCAGGCGCCGAGCGCGGCGACGGCGCCGACGGCGAGGAACGCGACGCCGGAGCGTCGGAGCTTTCTCGTGGACATGAGGGCCTCCTTGCACACATGTGCCGTCGGACGACGGTCGTGACGGGACAGATGCTGGCAGGCGGACGGTCGTGCCGAGCGCGAGCGGACAAAAGCGCGCATCGGTGGACATGCGGGCGCGCGGGAAGGTCAGAGCGTCCGCGCCCAGTCCGCGACGGCGGCCGCGACGTCGTCGTCCTTGCCGCGCACGTCGTGCGCGCCGGGCAGCGTGATCGTCGTGACCGGGCCGGGGATCGACGCCGCGTGCTCGGCCAGCTCGTCCGGGCTGCCGAAGGGGTCACGGTCGCCCGAGACGAACAGCACGGGGACGTCGAGCTGCGGGAAGTGCTCGACCCGCAGCCTCTCGGGCTTGCCCGGCGGGTGCAGCGGGTAGCTGAGCAGCACCAGGCCCGCCGCGGGCAGGCCCTCGGCCACCGCCATCGAGCACATCCGTCCGCCGTACGACCGGCCGCCCAGCAGCAGCGCGTCGGTCCCGACGCCGAGCGACCCGGCGAACCGCTCCGCCTCGTCGCGCAGGTGCGCGACGGCGACCGGCGGCCGGTCGGGCATCCGCTTGCCCGCCAGCCGGTACGGGAAGTCCACGCGTTCGGTGGGCAGCGGCGGGTCGAGCGCGGCCAGCCGCCGCTCCACCGCCACGAGCGTGTGGTGGTCGCGGCTCGCGCCCGCGCCGGGCGTCAGGATCAGCCCTCGGGGCGTCGTCGTGTCGGGCACGGGTCCAGTGTCACCCGCTCCGCCGAGGTCGTGCCCGACCTGCCGAGGTAGCACGAGATCCCGCGAGGTAGTCCGGACCAGGCCGAGGTAGCGCGAGATCCCGCGAGGTAGTCCGCGTGACAGAGCGATGCCCGGGATGTCGCCATCTGTCCGCGGTCGGGTTACGCCTCGGCGTGGGCGCGGGGCGCCGCACCGAGGGCGCGGCCGGTGTCGTCGGGTCGGGCTAGCGTTCGGGGATGAGCGACGCCGAGCGGAGGACCGTCCCGGATACGATCGAACCGGGGAGCACCGTGCGGGGTGAGGACTGGTACGGCCGGGACCTCTCCGGCCGCACGTTCGAGCGGGTGGAGCTCGTGGAGGTCGACCTCACGGAGGTGACGGCCACCGGCGCCACCTTCGAGGAGTGCACGTTCCGCGGGGCGCGGTTCAACGCGTCGGCGTGGCGGGAGTCCGCGTTCACGGGGTGCACGTTCAGCCGCACCAACCTGTTCGACGCGTCGTTCGAGGGCTGCAAGCTCGTGGGCTCCCGCTTCGACGACTGCCGCTTCGACCTGCTGCGGGCGGAGCGCGGGGACTGGTCCTTCGTCACGCTGCGCCGGGCGGCGATGGACGGCGTCCACCTCGAGGGCCTGCGGATGCGCGAGGCCGACCTCGACGGGGCGCGGCTGTCCGGGGCCACGGTGATCGGCGTGGACCTGTCGGGCGCGGAGCTGGCCGACGTCGACCTGCGCGGGGCGGTGCTGCGCGGCACCGACCTGTCGGCGCTGGACCCGCGCGCGGCCCGGCTGACCGGCGCCGTCGTCGACCCGGCCCAGGCGGTCGTCCTCGCCGAGTCGCTGGGGCTCGTCGTCACGCCCTGAGGCACCCACCGTCCTGCTCCGTGGGCGGCTCCGGGGTGGGCCTCGTCACATCGCGGGCACCTTCGCGCAGGTCATGGCGCGGCTCTCGGGAAAGGCGTCTCCGAGGTCACAGCGCGGGTCGGTTTACATCGTTTACATTCTCCCGTGGAGCAGCACCGCTGCGCGCTGCCGGACCAGAGCAGGACACCGGAGGACGAGACACCATGCAGGCCGAACTGACGGACCAGGTCACGGTCAACCCGATCGTGCTGCAGCGCGCCGACCCGTGCGTGCTCCGGCACGAGGGCACCTACTACTTCACGGGGTCGCACCCCCGGTACGACCGCATCGTGCTGCGCCGCGCCGACCGCCTCGAGGACCTGCAGAAGGCCGAGGAGGTGACGATCTGGGAGCGGCACGCCACCGGCCCGCAGTCGCAGCTCATCTGGGCCCCCGAGATCCACCGGGTGCATGGCGCCTGGTACGTCTACTACGCCGCCGCCCCCGTGGACCACGGCACCGTGGACGCCCCGAGCGAGAACGAGACGTTCAACCACCGCATCTTCGTGCTGGAGAACACCGCCGACGACCCCTTCGAGGGGGAGTGGATCGAGCGCGGCCAGGTGGACACCGGGTGGGAGTCGTTCGCGCTGGACGCCACGAGCTTCGTGACGGACGGCGAGCAGTACCTCGTCTGGGCGCAGCAGGACCTCACGGTCCGCGGCCACTCCAACCTGTACATCGCCCGCATGGCGAACCCGTGGACGCTCGCCACCCCGGCGGTCGAGCTGACGCGCCCCGAGTTCGACTGGGAGACCAAGGGCTTCTGGGTCAACGAGGGCCCGTCCGTCCTCGTCCGGAACGGCCGCGTCTTCCTCACCTACTCCGGCGCCGCCACCGGCATCGACTACGCGATGGGCCTCCTCACCGCGGACTCGGGCGCCGACCTCCTCGACCCGGCGTCGTGGACCAAGAGCACCGAGCCCGTGTTCGTCAGCGACCCGTCCGTGGGCCAGTACGGCCCCGGCCACAACTCGTTCACCGAGACGCCCGACGGCGACGCCGTCCTCGTCTACCACGCGCGCACCTACACCGAGATCTCCGGCGACCCGCTGTGGGACCCGAACCGCCACGCCCGCGCGCAGGTGCTGCCCTTCGACGCCGACGGCAACCCCGTGTGGGGCACGCCGGTGCCCGACACCCGCCCCACCCCGACCTCGACCGAGGTCCTCCCCGCCGACGGAGCCTTCTGATGAGCACCACCACCGCGACCCCCGACGGCGCCACCAAGCCCCGCGCTCGGGACTCGCTGCGCAAGCCCGCGTTCTGGAACTTCGGCGGACTGTTCTTCTTCTACTTCGCGATCTGGCAGCTCGCCTTCACGTTCCTCAGCCGCTGGCTGGAGACCGAGGCCGGGATGTCGCACGGCAACATCGGTCTGCTGAACTCGGTGATGGCGTTCACGGCGTTCTGCCTGCAGCCGTTCTACGGCTTCATCCAGGACAAGCTCGGCTTCCGCAAGAACCTCTTCGCCTTCGTCGTCCTGGTCGGCGCGATGATGGGGCCGTTCTTCGCGTTCGTGTTCACGCCGATCGTCAACGCGAACCAGGTGCTCGGCGCCGTCGTCGGCGGCATCTTCCTGTCGCTGACGCTCAACGCGGGCGTCGGCATCGTCGAGACCTTCAACGAGCGCAACGCGCGGGCGAACGGCTTCGAGTACGGGCACGTGCGCCTGTTCGGTTCGGTCGCCGGTGCCACCGCGTCCCTCGTCGGCGGGTTCATCTGGGCCTCGAACCCCGACAACATCTGGTGGGCCGGGACCTTCTCCGCGATCGTCCTCGGGGTGCTCCTCTTCGTGGCGCGCACCCCCAAGCCGGGCGAGCCCGGGTACGCGGCGGTGAGCGGCGACGCCGACGGAGGCGCCCGCACCAAGGTCTCCCTCGCCACCGTCAAGGAGCTCCTCACGAACCGGTCGTTCGTCGGCTTCATGGTGCTGATGTTCGGTACGGCGGCCCTCTACGACGTGTTCGACCAGCAGTTCCCCAACTACTTCGCGCAGTTCGTCACCGGCGGCATCGACTCGCAGGTGCTGTTCTCGCGCGTGGTGTTCGTGCAGATCCTGCTCGAGGCGGTCGTCATGATCGCGACGCCGTTCCTCATCAACCGGATCGGCGCCAAGAACGGCCTCCTCCTGTTCGGCCTGGTCCTCGTCGTGCGCGTGCTCGGCTCGGCGTTCTTCACCTCCACCGAGATGCTGGTCGTCTGGCGCCTGCTCGCCGCGATCGAGATGCCGCTCATGCTGATCTCGGTGATGAAGTACCTGACTCGCATGTTCGACGTCCGGATCTCGGCCACGGCCTACATGCTCGGCTTCAACATGGCCAAGCAGATCGGCATCGTCATCTTCTCGTGGGCGTTCGGCGCCGCGTACGACACGATCGGCTTCGGCCACTCGTACATCGTCATGGGCGTCGTCGTGGTCGTGGTGACGATCGTCGCGAGCGTCCTCATGCGTGACGACCGCCGGCACGCCCTGCCCGACGGCACACCGGCGCCGGAGGGCGCCTCCGCCTGACCGTCCCGCCCGGCCGAACATGCGGTTGCGCACGTTCTGACGCGTCAGAACGTGCG